>NZ_JBYOLA010000020.1:0-71947 GCF_057799055.1 Stenotrophomonas sp. 14P6.2.3 | reverse complement strand
CTGGGGGCTTGGCCGCGGCATCCGTGCCGCGGACACTCCCGCAACCGGACCCACCCCGCCTTCGACAGATTTCCGCGATCTGCCGGCATTTCTGTAGAGCCGAGCAATGCTCGGCTCAATTCGTTCCGATATCGAAATATTCGATTTCGATGGAGTCATCCACGCATGGCGTGGATCTACTTGTGTCCACCAAGGTCGACACCTACCAACAGCCGTGGAGATCTGTCGAAGGTGGGGCGGTGTCGGATTGCGGGGTGTCCGCGGCATGGATGCCGCGGCCAAGCCTACAAGGACGTACTTGCGGCGTCCCCGCAATCCGACACCGCCCCGCCAACACGCCGAATGCCCGCATTTGACGTTGACGTTGCCTCTGCGGGTGCAGGGCGCAGCCCTGCCGAAACACCTTTTACCGCACCTGCTCCTGCTTGCGCACGATCGCCATCGCAATCTCCAGCGACTGCTCGTAGTTCAATCGCGGATCGACAGTCGAACGATACGCACGCTCCAGGTCACGCTCGGTCAACTCGCGCGCACCGCCGGTGCATTCGGTCACATCCTCACCGGTCAGTTCCAGATGCACGCCACCCAGGCGGGTGCCCGCAGCCGCGTGCAGGTCGAACGACATCTCGACCTCGCCACGCACGTTGTCGAAGCGCCGCGTCTTGAAGCCGTTGGCGGTGCTCTCGGTATTGCCGTGCATCGCATCGCATACCCACAGCACGCGACGACCATCGCGCTTGACCGCATCCAGCAACGGCGGCAGCTTCTGCGCGATCTGCGTCGCACCCATGCGGTGGATGAAGCTCAGGCGGCCCGGCTCGTCATCCGGATTGAGCACATCGATCAGGCGCAGCAACTGGTCCGGCGTCACCGACGGGCCCACCTTGATCGCGATCGGATTGCGCACACCACGCAGGTACTCCACGTGTGCGCCATCCAGTGCGGCGGTACGCATGCCGATCCACGGGTAGTGCGTGCTCAGGTTCAACCAGCCCTGCTGGCGCGGCACCTGCCGGGTCAGCGCCTGCTCATAGGGCAGCAGCAGCGCTTCATGCGAGGTGTAGAAATCGATGCGGTTGAGGTTGTGCACGCGGGCCCCGGCCAGGGTCTCCATGAAGTGCACGGCATCGCCGATCGAGGCGACCATCTTCTGGTACTCGGCGGCCAACGGCGAATGGCTTACCCATTCCAGGTTCCAGTATTCGGGATGGTGCAGGTCGGCGAAGCCGCCATCGATCAGCGCCCGCACGAAGTTCATCGTCATTGCCGAATGCGCGTGGGCCTGCAGCATCCGCTTCGGATCGGGCAGTCGCGCCGCTTCGGTGAAGCCCGGCGCATTGATGACATCGCCACGGTAGCTGGGCAGGGTCACACCGTCGCGGGTTTCGGTATCGGCCGAGCGCGGCTTGGCGTACTGCCCGGCAAAACGGCCGACGCGGATCACCGGCTGACGCAGGCCGTGCACCAGCACCAGGCTCATCTGCAGCAGCACCTTCAACCGGTTGGAAATCGTGCCCGATTCGCAGTCGCTGAAATTCTCCGCGCAGTCGCCACCCTGCAGCAGGAAACGCTTGCCTTCCTGGGCGTCGGCCAGCTGCTGCTTCAGCGCCAGGATCTCCCACGAGGTCACCAGCGGCGGCAGCCGCTTCAACTCGTGCAGCGCCGCATCCAGTGCCACCGGATCGGGATAGGTCGGCATCTGCAGCGCGGTCTTGCCCCGCCAGCTCTCCGGTGACCAGGCAGCACCAGCAGCGATGGCGGCAGGATCGGGGGCGGGCGGAACGGCGGACAGGCTCATCACGGACATCCGGGGGTGGGGGGCGGTCATGGTCGCAGAGCCAGCCGCTGACGCAAAGGGCCAGGCACCGCCACGACTGCCTGAACGGCGTGCAAAGGGGCCGCGTGATCGGCCAGAAACGGCATGGTCGCCGCCGCGGGACAGGCGCATGATCGGCACGCAGTTGTTACGGAGTAACACTTCCTCATGGACCGGCCCCTTCCCTCTTCCCTGCCCATTTCCCATGAAGCCCTCCCTGCTCACCACCGCCATCACCTTCGCCCTGATCCTGGCCAGCCAACCCGTACTTGCCGCCGACACTGATTCCAGCGCGGCTGCGGTCAAGAACCTCGATGTGGTCACCGTCAGCGCCCAGCTCGACCAGGCCCGCAACGCCCTGTCCCCGGACATCGGCAGCAGCCAGTACCAGATCACCGCCGAGGACATCCAGAAGCAGCCTCTGGGCGCCTCCGCCCCGCTCAGCCAGGTGCTGCTGCAGGCCCCGGGCGTGGTCCAGGACTCCTACGGCGGCGTGCACGTGCGCGGCGACCACGCCAACCTGCAGTACCGCATCAACGGCGTACTGCTGCCCGAATCGATCTCCGGCTTCGGCCAGACCCTGGATGCCCGCACCATCAAGAGCATCCGCCTGATGGATGGTGCCCTGCCGGCCCAGTTCGGCGAACGCACCGCCGCGGTGGTCGATATCACGACCCGCAGCGGGGCCGAGCTGGGCAACGGCGGCAGCGCCGGCATCACCGCCGGCTCGTTCGGCAAGGTCAACCCGAATGCCTCCTGGTGGGGCAACCAGGGCCGCTGGAGCTGGTTCCTGACCGGCAACTACGATCAGAACGAAGTCGGGCTGGAGAACCCCACCAACTCACGCAAGCCGCTGCATGACGATACCCACCAAGGGAAGGCCTTTGCCGACCTGACCTATCTGGTCAACGACAACACCCGCCTGAGCGTGTTCGCCGGCTTCGCCAACAACCGCTTCCAGATTCCGGTCAACCCGGGGCAGACCCCGCAGTTCGGTTACCTGGACACCACCACCTTCGATTCCAGCCAGCTGGACGAAACCCAGCGCGAAACCACCCGCTTCGGCATGCTGGTGCTGCAGGGCACGCTGGGCCAGACCGCGTACCAGCTGTCGGCCGGCCAGCGCTACAGCGACGTGGCCTTCAACCCGGACATCGTCGGCGACCTGGTGTTCAGTGGCGTCGCCTCGCAGGTCCAGCGCAGCAACCGCGCCAACACCCTGCAGGCCGATTTCTCCACACCGCTGGGCGACAACCACACCCTGCGCTATGGCCTGTATGGCAACTACGAACACGCCGCGGCCAACAACAGCAGCTGGGTCTTCCCGGTCGATGCCGATGGCCGGCAGACAAGCACCACGCCGCAGCTGATCCCGGACCGCAACGCCTTCCACGCCAGCACAGCCGCACTGTACGTGCAGGATGAGTGGCGGATAGGCGATGACTGGACGGTCAACTACGGCCTGCGCGGCGACCGCTTCAAGGCGTTCGGCCACACCGAGGGCCAGCTCAGCCCGCGCCTGGGCGTGGTCTGGAATGCCAGCGACAGCACCACGGTGCATGCCGGCTACTCGCGCTACTTCACCCCGCCCGCCAGCGAACTGGTTGCCGGCAGCGATCTGGCCCTGTTCGACGGCACCAGCAACCAGCAACCCGCCGGTGGCAGCAACACGCCGTTGTCCGAGCGCAGTGACTACTACGACATCGGCGTGTCACAGCAGGTCGGCGAGCACCTCACCCTCGGCCTGGATGCCTACGACCGCCGCGTCTCGCGCCTGCAGGACGAAGGCCAGTTCGGCGCCGCCTACATCTATTCCACCTTCAACTATCGGCGCGGCCACATCCACGGCCTGGAGTTCAGCGCCGACTACAGCAACGGGCCGATCAGTGCGTACTTCAACGCCGCCTACAACAAGGCGATGGGCACCCAGGTCATCACCAGCCAGTACAACCTCGATCCGGATGCATTGGCCTACGTGCAGCAGAACTGGATCCATCTGGACCACGACCAGAAGCTGACCTCTTCCGGCGGCGTCAGCTACGCGTTCGCTGGCCATAACCGGGTGGGCGCGAACTACGTGTACGGCAGCGGCCTGCGTTCGGACATCGAGGGCGTGCCCAATGGCGGCGAGCTGCCGTCGTACCTTCAGGTCAATCTCAGCGCCGCGCATGACTTCAACGCCGACAGCGGCCATCCGCTGCATGTGCAGCTGGCCGTGCTCAACACGCTGGACCGCAGCTACCAGCTGCGCGATGGCGGCGGCATCGGCGTGTTCGCGCCGCAATGGGGGCCGCGTCGCGGCGCCTATCTGAGCCTGCAGCAGGATTTCTGAGGTAGTGCCGGCCGCTGGCCGGCATTGCACGGGACTGCACCGCCCTCAGGGTTGCCGGCCAGCGGCCGGCACTACCGGAACGCAGTAGAGCCACGCCATGCGTGGCTGCCGATATGCAGTAGAGCCACGCCATGCGTGGCTCCAGACTGGATCAGCGCTTGACCTTGCGCAGCGACACAACCAGCGCCCACAGCGCCAGCAGCACGAACCACACGCCCGACCACATCGGCATCGTCAGACCGAGGAAGGTCCAGTCGATGTTGCCGCAGTTGCCGGTACCGGTCAGCACGGTACGGAATACTTCCAGCGGCCCCATGGTTTCGCGCAGGAAGGCCAGCGGCGGGCCACAGGTTGCACCCATCTCCGGCGGCAGCATCTGCACGTAGACGTGGCGTGCGGCGATGCCCACGCCCACGGCAGCAGCGATGAACGCGAGGATGCCGTAGGTCGCACGCCCCGGACGGTTGGACGGCCCATGCAGGGCGCCGATCAGGAACAGCAGGCCCAGGGCGACAAATGCCAGGCGCTGGAAGATGCACAGCGGACACGGCTCCAGGCCCATCTTCAACTGCAGGAAGATGGCGTAGCCAAGCAGGCCCGCGCAGATCAGGAAGCCCAGCAGAAACTGGGCGCGGAAAGGCCAGCGCAGAGGATTCATCGGCAACGCTCGTGTAGTACGGACCGCAAGCGTAACCGAGACTGCGCGCCGTTCGAACCGCCACAACGTCGCGCCCGTCGGAACGGTGCGGGGTCGGATCCCTTTGCGGATGCAAAGGGCTCTGCCCCCGCAGAAACGGAAAAACCCGGCACGAGGCCGGGTTCTTCACCGAATGACGGGTGTAGCGCGTCGATTACTCTTCGACGGCTTCAGCCACGACCGGACGGTCAACCAGTTCGACGTAGGCCATCGGCGCGTTGTCGCCGGCGCGGAAGCCGCACTTCAGCAGGCGCAGGTAGCCGCCCGGACGGGTCGCGTAGCGCGGGCCCAGGATGGTGAACAGGTTGCCGACGGCTTCGTTGTCGCGCAGGCGGGCGAAGGCCAGACGACGGTTGGCGACGGAGTCGACCTTGGCCAGGGTGATCAGCGGCTCGGCGACGCGGCGCAGTTCCTTGGCCTTCGGCAGGGTGGTCTTGATCAGCTCGTGCTTGAACAGCGAGGCGGCCATGTTCTTGAACATCGCTTCGCGGTGGGCGCTGGTACGGCTGAACTTACGGCCGGATTTCTGATGACGCATGATGATATTCCTTGGTTAATGATGTGGCTTTGCGGATCGTTGTCGCCTTCCTGGCGCTGCTGCTCGGACTGCGGTTGGTCCTGGCCATCCGTCCTGGACGACCTGCCCGCGAACCTTCGTTCGTCGTGGCGGTATTGCCTTGGTGCAATGGCCCCGTCGTTGCCGACGGGGCCATGCAGTCTTGCAGAAAGGCTATATCAGCCCAGCATGCCGTGGCTGGCGACGCCGGCCGGCGGCCAGTTCTCCAGCTTCATGCCGAGCGACAGGCCACGCTGGGCCAGCACTTCCTTGATCTCGGTGAGCGACTTCTTACCCAGGTTCGGGGTCTTCAGCAGCTCGACTTCGGTCTTCTGGATCAGATCGCCGATGTAGTAGATGCTCTCGGCCTTCAGGCAGTTGGCCGAACGCACGGTCAGCTCCAGATCGTCGATCGGGCGCAGCAGCACCGGATCCACGCCGTTGTTGGCCGGCTTCGCCGCACCGCGGTCGCGGTGGGTGAAGTCACCGAACACCGACAGCTGATCGCTGAGGATGTCGGCAGCGGTACGCACTGCTTCTTCGGCGTCGATGGTGCCGTTGGTCTCGATATCGATGACCAGCTTGTCCAGATCGGTGCGCTGTTCGACACGAGCCGCTTCCACGGCATAGGCGACACGGCGGACCGGCGAGAACGAGGCATCCAGGACCAGACGGCCGATGGCACGGGTTTCTTCGTCCGGACGACGACGCGCAGCAGCCGGCTGATAGCCGAAACCACGCTCGATCTTCAGACGCATGTTCACTGCCGTGTCCTTGGTCAGGTGGCAGATCACGTGGTCGCCGTTCAAGATCTCCACATTGTGGTCGACCTTGATGTCGGCAGCGGTGACAACGCCCGGACCCTGCTTGGACAGGGACAGAGTCGCGTTGTCGCCAGAGTGCATACGGATGGCCACGTCCTTCAGGTTCAGCAGGACTTCCAGCACGTCCTCCTGCAGACCTTCGACCGTGGTGTACTCGTGCAACACGCCGTCGATTTCGACTTCCGTGATGGCGAAGCCCGGGATGGACGACAGCAGCACGCGACGCAGGGCATTACCCAGCGTATGCCCGTAACCCCGCTCCAAAGGTTCGATAACGACCTTTGCACGGGTGTCGGTAATGCGTTCGATCTGCGGACCGCGAGGACGCAGAACCTGGTTGGCGGTAACCGTCATGTTGCGGGTTCTCCTAGTGAACCCCCGGCCGTCGCCGGGGGCTCTCCAATGTGAATTACTTCGAATACAGCTCGACGATCAGCGCTTCGTTGATGTCTGCAGGCAGATCCGAACGATCCGGAACAGCCTTGAAGATGCCGGAGAACTTGCCGGAATCCACTTCAACCCACGACGGGCTCAGGTCATGCTGGGCGGCGACGGTCAGGGCTTCCTGGACGCGCAGCTGCTTGGCAGCCTTTTCAGACAGGGCGATGGCGTCGCCAGCCTTGACCTGGTACGAGGCCAGGTTGACCGACTTGCCATTCACGGTGACGCCGCGGTGCGACACCAGCTGACGGGCAGCCGGACGGGTCACGGCGAAGCCCATGCGGTAGACAACGTTGTCCAGGCGGGTTTCCAGCAGCTGCAGGAGGTTCTCGCCGGTGTTGCCCTTCTTGGTCGAGGCCTTCTTGTAGTAGTTGCGGAACTGACGCTCCAGCAGACCGTAGATACGCTTGACCTTCTGCTTTTCACGCAGCTGGGTAGCGTAGTCGGACAGCTTGCCCTTACGGGCAGTGGCGCCATGCTGGCCGGGCTTCTGCTCCAACTTGCACTTGGAGTCCAGCGCACGCGCCGGGCTCTTCAGGGACAGGTCGGCGCCTTCGCGACGGGCGAGCTTACAGGTAGGACCGATATAACGAGCCATTTCTTATCGCTCCCTTTAGACGCGACGCTTCTTCGGCGGACGGCACCCGTTGTGCGGGATAGGCGTCACGTCGATGATGTTGGTGATCTTGTAGCCGACGTTGTTCAACGAACGCACGGCCGACTCACGGCCCGGACCCGGACCCTTGATGCGGACTTCCAGCGACTTCACGCCGTAGTCCAGCGCAGCACGACCGGCCTTTTCGGCAGCCACCTGGGCTGCGAACGGGGTCGACTTGCGCGAACCGCGGAAGCCAGCGCCACCGGAGGTCGCCCACGACAGAGCGTTGCCCTGACGGTCGGTGATGGTCACGATGGTGTTGTTGAACGAAGCGTGGACGTGGGCAACGCCGTCGGTGACGACGCGCTTGATCTTCTTCTTGGTCTTAGCAGCAGGCTTAGCCATTTATATGTCCCTTACTTCCTGATCGCCTTGCGCGGGCCCTTGCGGGTGCGGGCGTTGGTACGGGTGCGCTGGCCACGCAGCGGCAGACCGCGACGGTGACGCAGGCCGCGGTAGCAGCCCAGGTCCATCAGGCGCTTGATCGCGATACCGATTTCACGGCGCAGATCGCCTTCCACGATGTACTTGCCGACTTCGGCGCGCAGGCGCTCGATTTCCGGCTCCGACAGATCGCGGATCTTGGTGGTCGAAGTGACGCCTGCGACTTCGCAGACCTTCTTCGAACGGGTACGGCCGATGCCGTAAATGCTTTGCAACCCGACCCAGACATGCTTCTGGGCTGGCAGGTTGACGCCTGCAATACGCGCCATGACGCGGTTCTCCAGCTGAGTGATGGCCGACAGCGCGCTCAAGGCACGCCGATCCGGCAGGATGGATCAAAAAAGTTAACCAGTGATACTAACAAGGTTCCGGTTTACTTGGAAGCCCGTGAAACCAGAGGTTTCATGGACCCGGCCCGGGGAGTGTGCCCAGGCTCCGGCGCCGGATGGGGTTGGACCTGGAGTTGCCTCCCGGGCCGCCCGCGCTACTCCAGCGCGGGACCACCTCATCACACCCCCACCCGGAACCGCTGCGGGGGCCGCCCTTCGTTTGTGTGGCCAGAGTCCGCGAAGCGGAGGACCATCACGTCAGGAAGACGAAAGTATAGCAGGCTAATCAGCCGCGAGCAAAACCACCGCGGTTGCCGCCCTTCAGGTTGGCCTTCTTCAGCAGGCTCTCGTACTGGTGGGACATCAGGTGCGCCTGCACCTGGGCGATGAAGTCCATCACCACCACCACCACGATCAACAGCGAAGTACCGCCGAAGTAGAACGAGGCATTCAACTGCGTGCGCATCAGTTCCGGCAGCAGGCAGACGATCACCAGGTAAGCCGAACCGGCAGCAGTCAGTCGGGTCAGCACGCCGTCGATGTAGTCGGCGGTGGCCTTGCCCGGACGGATGCCCGGAATCAGCGCGCCCGACTTCTTCAGGTTGTCGGCGGTTTCCTGCGAATTGAACACCAGCGCGGTATAGAAGAACGCGAAACCGGTGATCAGCGCAGCGAACACGATCATGTGCAGCGGCTCGCCCGGACCCAGGGCATTGGCGACCTTCTGCAGGGTCTGGCCAAAGGTGCTCTGGTTGGCCGCCTGGCCGGACCACATGGCGAGGGTCGCCGGGAAGGCCAGCAGGCTCGAGGCGAAGATCGCCGGGATGACGCCGGCCATGTTCAGCTTCAGCGGCAGGAACGAGGTCTGGTTCATGTACGCGTTGCGACCGCCCTGGCGGCGCGCGTAATTCACCGTGATCCGGCGCTGGCCGCGTTCGACGAACACCACGAAGAAGGTGAAGGCGAGCACGACGATGGCGATCAGCAGCAGCTGGATGAACTGGATGTTGCCGTCGCGGTAGGCGTCGAAGGTGTGGATGACCGCACCCGGCAGGCCCGCCACGATACCGGCGAAGATGATCAGCGAGACGCCGTTGCCGATGCCGCGCTCGGTCACCTGCTCACCAACCCACATCAGGAACATGGTGCCGGCGGTCAGTGCGACCACGGCAGTGAGCACGAAGCCCATGCCCGGCATGTACACGACCGGTGCGCCGGTCGGCGACACCTGGCCCTGCAGCGCCAGCGCGATCGAACCGCCCTGCACCACTGCGAGCAGCACGGCGCCGATACGCGAATACTGGGTGATCTTGCGGCGGCCGGACTCACCTTCCTTCTGCATCGCCTTCAAGGCGGGGAAGATGTGCACAGCCAGCTGCATCACGATCGATGCCGAGATGTACGGCATCACGTTCAGCGCGAAAATGCTGAAACGGTGCAGGGCGCCGCCCGAGAACATGTTGAACATGTCCACGATGCCGCCGCCCTGCTGTTGCATCATGGCAAGCATGGCATCGGGATTGACGCCCGGCACCGGCACGTAGCAGCCGATGCGATAGACGATCAAAGCCCCGACGACGAACAGCAAACGTTGGCGAAGTTCAGTGAACTTGCCCATTCCGCCCGCGAGGTTACCGATGCCAGCTTGCGCCATGATTCTCTTACTCCGTTACGCTGCCGCCGGCAGCTTCGATCGCAGCCTTGGCACCAGCCGTGGCAGCAACACCCTTCAGGGTGAACGCCTTGGTCACTTCGCCCTTGACGACGACTTTGGCCTTCTTGGCAGTGCTCGGGACCAGCTTGGCAGCACGCAGGGCAGCGAAGTCGATCTCGCCGGCCGGCAGCTTGTCCAGCTGGTACAGCAGCACTTCAGCGGTGTCCTTGGCGATCGGCGAACGGAAGCCGATCTTCGGCAGACGACGCTGCATGGGGGTCTGGCCGCCTTCGAAGCCAGCCTTGATCTTGCCGCCACCCTTACGGGCGAACGAACCCTTGTGGCCGCGGCCGCAGGTCTTGCCCAGGCCGGAACCGATACCGCGACCGACGCGGGTACGTTCCTTGCGGGCGCCCGGTGCCGGGCTCAATTCATTCAGATGCATGGTCATTGGATTATTCCTCAACCTTGACGAGGTAGTGGACCTTGTTGATCAGGCCGCGAACCTGCGGGCTGTCCTTCAGTTCACGCACATCGTTCAGCTTGCCCAGACCCAGCGCACGCACCGACAGGCGATGACGCGCCTGGGCACCACGCAGGCCGCGAACCAGACGGACCTTGACGGTCTTGGTGGTTTCATTAGCCATGGTTGAGATCCTCCACCTTCTTGCCGCGCTTGGCCGCGATACGAGCCGGCGACTGCGCTGCAGTCAGGCCCTTCACGGTGGCACGCACCAGGTTGATCGGGTTGCGCGAACCGGTGGCCTTGGCCAGCACGTTCTTCACGCCCACTGCTTCCAGGACGGCGCGCATGGCACCACCGGCAATGACGCCGGTACCTTCGGAAGCCGGCTGCATGAACACGCGCGCTGCGCCGTGACCATCCTTGATGGTGTGCCACAGGGTACCGTTGTTCAGATCGACGGTGACCTGGTTCTTGCGAGCCTGCTCCATCGACTTCTGGATGGCGACCGGCACTTCGCGTGCCTTGCCATAACCAAAACCGACCTTGCCTTCGCCGTCGCCGACAACAGTCAGGGCGGTGAAGGTGAACTGACGGCCACCCTTGACGGTCTTGCTGACGCGGTTGACCGCGACCAGCTTTTCGATCATGCCGTCGTCGACTTTCTCTTCGCGGTTACGGTCGCGATCGCGACCCCGCTGCTGACGTTCTTCTGCCATGTTTATTCCTTGGTTGTTGGGTTATGTACGGCTCGAGGCCGCTTATGGTTGTGGAGTGGTGCGTTGTTGCGGTGGGCCGCTGCAGAAGAGCGGTGCCGCCCAGCCTCACTCAGGCTGGCGAGCAGGCGGGCATGGGGACCGAAGTCCCCTGCCCTGATCCCTTAGAACTGCAGGCCGGCTTCGCGGGCAGCGTCAGCCAGGGCCTTGATGCGGCCGTGGTAACGGTAACCCGAACGATCGAAGGCAACCTTCTCGACGCCGGCGGCCTTGGCGCGCTCAGCGACGATGCGGCCAACCTTGGCGGCGGCATCGGCGTTCTTGCCGTTCTTCAGGCCTTCCTTGATGTCGGCCTGGGTGGTGTTGGCAGCAGCCAGCACCTTCGAGCCGTCAGCGGTGAAGACCTGTGCGTACAGGTGCTGGCCGGTGCGCAGCACCGACAGGCGGGCAACACCGAGCACACGGATGTGGGCACGGGTCGACTTGGCGCGACGCAGGCGGGCGATGTTCTTGTTCATGATGTTTTTTCCTTGAAAGCTGAAGGTTGGGCTTTTCCCTGGAAAGTCCGCACATGGATGTGCGGGCTCTTGCGAGGGACTCGCGCTTACGCCTTCTTGGCTTCCTTACGGATGATGACTTCGTCGGAGTACTTCACGCCCTTGCCCTTGTACGGCTCCGGCTTGCGGAACGCACGGATCTTGGCGGCAGCTTCACCGACGGCCTGCTTGTCAGCGCCCTGCACCAGGATTTCAGTCTGGGTCGGGGTGGTGATGGTGATGCCTTCCGGCGCCACGAACACGATCGGGTGCGAGTAGCCCAGCGACAGGCTGAGGTCCTTGCCCTGCATCGCAGCACGGTAACCCACGCCGACCAGCTCAAGCTTGCGCTCGAAGCCTTCGGAAACACCCTTGACCATGTTGGACAGGATGGCGCGGACGGTACCGGTCAGCGGGATCAGGTCCACGTTGTCGGTGCTCAGGGTGGCAACGCCGTTTTCGACATTGATGTTGATACCAGCCGGCTTGGCCAGCGACAGGGTGCCCTTCGGGCCCTTGGCGATGACGTTGTCGTTCTGGACGTTCAGTTCAACCTTACCCAGGTCGATCGGCTTCTTGGCTACACGGGACATGGTCTACTCCTTTCGCCTTAGGCCACGAAGCACAGGACTTCGCCGCCGACGCCCAACTGGCGCGCCTGCGCATCAGTCATGATGCCCTTGGAGGTGGAAATGATGGAAATGCCCAGGCCGTTCATGACCTTCGGCAGTTCGCTCTTGCCGCGGTACTGGCGCAGGCCCGAACGCGAGAAGCGCTTCAGGGTCGCGATGACCGGCTTGCCTTCGAAATACTTCAGCACGATTTCCAGCTCGGACTTGTTGTTCTCGAGCGCGGTCACGCGCAGGTCGGCGATGTAACCCTCGTCCTTCAGGACCTGGGCGATCGCAACCTTGATCTTGGACGACGGGGCTTTCACCGTCTGCTTGCCAACCGCTGCCGCATTCTTGATGCGGACCAGCAGGTCGGCGATGGGATCAGTCATGCTCATATGAGTACCTTTGAGTGCACCGATATCCGCTTTCGCGAAAATCTGTTGTCTCCTGGAAACGGGCCAGGCCCCCTCCCCCTACGCGTTGCGCAGAGCAAGACGCGGGAGTATACGCCAAAAGAGCCCGACTTGCGTCGGGCTCTTCGGTTTTTTGCAGAGGGAAAGCTGAACACTCCCCCTCCCCGGCTGCGAGGGCTCCCGAAGGCGCCCTCGCTGGCAGGACCGGCCGGAATTACCAGCTGGCCTTGCGCAGGCCCGGAACGTCGCCACGCATGGTGGCTTCGCGCAGCTTGTTGCGACCCAGGCCGAACTTGCTGTACACGCCACGCGGGCGGCCAGACAGTTCGCAACGGTTGCGGTGGCGGCTCGGCGACGAATCGCGCGGCAGCTTCGACAACTTGGTGGAGGCCTCGATCTTCTCTTCGTAGCTCGCGTCCGGGGAGGACACGATCTTCTTCAGAGCAGCACGCTTGACAGCGAACTTTTCAGCCAGCTTCTTCCGCTTGATGTCGCGGTTGACCATGGAGGTCTTTGCCATTTCGGTTTCCTCGACGAATCAGTTACGGAACGGGAACTTGAACGCTGCCAGCAGCGCCTTCGCTTCCGCGTCGGTCTTCGCAGTGGTGGTGATGGCGATATCCATACCGCGGATCGCGTCGACAGCGTCGAAGTCGATTTCCGGGAAGATGATCTGTTCCTTCACACCCATGTTGAAGTTGCCGCGACCGTCGAAGGAACGACCGGAAACACCACGGAAGTCGCGCACGCGCGGCAGCGAGATGTTGATCAGGCGGTCCAGGAACTCGTACATCTTGTGGCGACGCAGCGTGGTCTTGCAGCCGATCGGCCAACCATCACGGATCTTGAACGATGCCACCGAGATACGCGACTTGGTGACGATCGGCTTCTGGCCCGAGATCTTGGTCATGTCGCCAACGGCGTTTTCCAGGATCTTCTTGTTGGTGGCCGCTTCGCCGACACCCATGTTCAGGGTGACTTTGACCAGCTTCGGCACCTGCATGGAATTGGTGTAACCGAACTGCTTCATCAGCGCCGGAACCACTTCTTCCTTGTAAAACTTTTCGAGACGGGAAGTCATCTTCTCATTCCTCAGGCGTCGAGCGCCTCACCGCTGGAGCGGAACACACGCAGTTTGCGTCCATCCTCCAGCACCTTGAAGCCAACGCGCTCGCCCTTGCCCGAAGCCGGGTTCAGCACATTCACGTTGGAGATATGGATCGACGCTTCACGCTCGACCACGCCGCCGGCAACACCTGCCTGCGGGTTCGGCTTGGTGTGGCGCTTGACGATGTTCACGTTGGCAACGACCAGACGGTCGCCATCGACGCGGACGACTTCGCCCTGCTTACCCTTGTCCTTGCCAGCGTTGACGACAACCTGGTCGCCCTTCTTGATACGGTTAGCCATGATTATCTCCTGTCGCTCACAGCACTTCGGGAGCGAGCGAGACGATCTTCATGAACTTCTCCGAACGAAGTTCACGAGTCACCGGCCCGAAGATACGGGTCCCGATCGGCTCCTGCTTGTTGTTAAGCAGAACGGCAGCGTTGCCGTCGAAGCGGATCAGCGAGCCGTCGGCGCGACGCACACCCTTGCGGGTACGCACCACGACAGCGTCATACACTTCACCCTTCTTGACCTTGCCGCGCGGAATCGCATCCTTCACGGTGACCTTGATGATGTCGCCGATGCCGGCGTAACGGCGCTTGGAACCACCCAGCACCTTGAAGCACATCACTCGCTTGGCACCAGAATTGTCGGCGACGTCAAGGTAGCTCTGCATCTGGATCATGATTCAGACTCCTTATTCAGCCGCACGCGTGATGACTTCCACCACGCGCCAGTTCTTGGTCTTGGACATCGGAGCAATCTCGGTCACGCGGACGACATCGCCTTCCTTGCAGGCGTTGTCGGCATCGTGGGCGTGCAGTTTCGTCGAGCGCTTGATGTACTTGCCGTACAGTGCGTGCTTGACCTGACGCTCGACCAGGACGGTAACCGTCTTGTCCATCTTGTTGCTGACGACACGGCCTTCGACCGTGCGCAGCGCTTTGTTTTCAGTATTGTCGCTCATAGCGGCCATCCTTACTTCGTGCTGCCGAGCAGGGTCTTGACGCGAGCAATTTCGCGACGCACCCGGCGGATGTCGTGTGTCTTCGGCAGCTGGCCGGTGACCTGCTGCATACGGACAGAGAACTGTTCCTTACGCAGGTCGATCAGGTGGGCCTTGAGGTCGTCAGCCGACTTTTCACGGAGAGTTTTGATATCCATCAGCGCACCGTCCGGGTCACGAAAGTGGTGGTGACCGAGAGCTTGGCAGCGGCCAGGCGGAACGCCTCGCGTGCCACTTCCTCGGTAACACCCTCGATTTCATAGATCATGCGGCCGGGCTGGATCTGGGCCACCCAGTATTCCACGTTGCCCTTACCCGAACCCATTCGAACTTCGATGGGCTTCTTGGTGATGGGCTTGTCGGGGAACACTCGGATCCACATCTTGCCGCCGCGCTTCACGTAGCGGCTGATCGAACGGCGAGCCGCTTCGATCTGACGCGCGGTCAGCTGACCGTGGGCGGTTGCCTTCAGGCCGTACTCGCCAAAGCTGACAGCGTTTGCGCTCCAGCTGAGGCCTTCGTTACGGCCCTTGTGCACCTTGCGGTACTTGGTTCGCTTGGGTTGCAACATTGTCGTTACCTCGCTTCACGAGCCGGGCGCTGACGGTCACCGCGGTCGCCGCGATCATGACGATCGTTGCGCGACGGGGTGTCGTCCTGCTTTTCCTGGCCAACCTGGGAGAAATCGAAGACCTCGCCCTTGTAGATCCAGACCTTGATGCCGATGATGCCGTAGGTCGTCTTGGCTTCAGCGAAGCCATAGTCGATGTCGGCACGCAGCGTGTGCAGCGGCACGCGGCCTTCGCGGTACCACTCCGAACGGGCGATTTCTGCACCGTTGAGGCGGCCACCGACGTTGACCTTGATGCCCAGGGCACCCAGGCGCATCGCGTTGCCGACCGAGCGCTTCATTGCACGGCGGAACATGATGCGACGCTCCAGCTGCTGCGCGATCGATTCGGCAACCAGCTGTGCGTCCAGCTCGGGCTTGCGCACTTCGGTGACGTTGATGTGCGCCGGGACGCCCATCATCTCGCTCACTTCCTTGCGCAGCTTCTCGATGTCCTCACCGCGCTTGCCGATCACCACGCCCGGACGGGCGGTGTGGATCGTCACGCGAGCGGTCTTTGCCGGACGCTCGATCAGGATCTTGCTGATGCCGGCCTGAGCCAGCTTCTTGCGCAGCATTTCGCGCACTTTCAGGTCGGCTGCCAGGTAACCAGCGAACTCGGCCTTGTTGGCGTACCACTTGGAGTTCCAGTCCTTGGAAATGCCGAGGCGGATACCAATCGGATGAACTTTATGACCCATGGTCTTTTCCTTATCCGCTTACTTGGCGGCGCCAACAACCACAGTGATGTGGCTGGTGCGCTTGAGGATGCGGGTACCGCGGCCTTTCGCCCGCGCCATGAAACGCTTCAGGGTCGGACCTTCATCTACCATGATGGTCTGAACCTTCAGCTCGTCGACGTCGGCGCCCTGGTTGTTCTCGGCATTTGCAATAGCCGACTCCACCACCTTCTTGATCAGGTGGGCAGCCTTCTTGTCCGAGAACTTCAGCAGGTTGACGGCACGCTCGGCCGGCAGACCGCGCACCTGGTCAGCGACCAGACGTGCCTTCTGCGGGGAGATGCGCGCGGTGCGCAGGATGGCTTTCGCTTCCATTGTCATCTCTCCTTACTTGCCCGACTTCTTGTCACCACCGTGACCCTTGAAGGTCCGGGTGATGGCAAATTCGCCGAGCTTGTGGCCGACCATGTTCTCGTTGACGAGAACCGGGATGTGGTTCTTGCCGTTATGCACGGCAATGGTGACGCCTACCATGTCAGGCAGGATCATCGAACGACGCGACCAGGTCTTGATCGGACGCTTGCTACCCGCAGCGGCAGCCACCTTAGCAACCAGGTGGTGATCGACAAACGGGCCCTTCTTGAGTGAACGTGCCATGGTCGATTAGCCCCTACGATCGCGGACGATGAACTGCTGAGTGCGCTTGTTATGGCGCGTCTTGTAACCCTTGGTCGGAACACCCCACGGGGTGACCGGATGCGGGTTACCCTGGCCGGCCTTCGCCTCACCACCACCGTGCGGGTGGTCAACCGGGTTCATGGCAGCACCACGAACGGTCGGGCGGACGCCGCGCCAGCGCTTGGCACCGGCCTTGCCCAGCTTTTCCAGGCTGTGCTCGTCGTTGCCGACTTCGCCGATGGTTGCGCAGCACTCAACCGGAACCTTGCGCATTTCACCCGAGCGCAGGCGCAGGGTGGCGTAGATGCCTTCACGAGCAACCAGCTGCACGGCAGCACCTGCAGCGCGGGCGATCTGAGCGCCCTTGCCCGGCTTCAGCTCGATGCAGTGGATGGTGGTACCGACCGGGATGTTGCGCAGCGGCAGGGTGTTGCCCGCCTTGATCGGAGCATCCGAACCAGCGATCACCTGATCACCAGCCTTCAGACCCTTCGGGGCGATGATGTAGCGGCGCTCGCCGTCGACGTAGCACAGCAGAGCGATGTGGGCGGTGCGGTTCGGATCGTATTCGATGCGTTCCACGCGCGCCGGGATGCCCAGCTTGTTGCGCTTGAAGTCAATCAGGCGGTAGTGCTGCTTGTGGCCACCACCGACGTGACGCACGGTGATGCGGCCGTGGTGGTTGCGACCACCCGAACGGCTCTGCGACTCGACCAGCGGGGCATGCGGAGCGCCCTTGTACAGGTCGGGAGTAACCACGCGCACGGCCGAACGGCGGCCGGGAGAAGTGGGCTTGAATTTCATCAATGGCATGGGATGTACCTCAGGCCTTGGCCGTTACATCGATCGACTGGCCGTCGGCCAGGCGAACGTACGCCTTGCGCCAATCGCCGCGGCGGCCAGCACGGTTACGGAAGGACTTGTTCTTGCCCTTGACGTTGACCACGTTGACTGCTTCGACCTTGACGTCGAACAGCTGCTCAACCGCGGCCTTTACATCGGCCTTGGTGGCTTCGTTCGAAATTTCGAAGACGTACTGATTGGAGAGTTCCTGCAGGCGCGCGGTCTTTTCGGAGACACGCGGGGCGAGCAGCACGCTGAAGATTTTTTCGTTGCTGTTCATGCCAGCCACTCCTCGACCTTCTTGACCGCGTCAGCGGTGATGACGACCGTGTCGGCACCGACCAGCGACACCGGATCCAGGCCCTGGACGTCACGCACTTCCACGTAGGGAATGTTGCGCGCCGACAGGTACAGGTGCTCGGAGGCTTCTTCAGTGACGATCAGCGGGCGCTTGCCCACTTCCAGGCCGGCCAGCTTGGCGATCAGAGCCTTCGTGTTGGTCGCTTCGACATCGAAGGACTCCACGATGGTCAGACGGCCCTGACGGTTCAGCTCGGACAGGATCGCGCACATGGCGGCACGGTACTGCTTACGATTGACCTTCTGCTCGAAGCTGCGCGGCTTTGCCGCGAAGGTGACACCGCCGCCGACGAAGATCGGAGCCGTCAGTGCGCCATGACGCGCGCCGCCGCCCTTCTGCTTCTTCGACTTCTTGGTGGTACCTGCCACTTCGGAGCGAGTCTTCTGCGCCTTGGTGCCGGCGCGACCGGCGTTGCGGTAAGCAACGACAACCTGGTGAACCAGATCTTCGCTGAAATCGCGACCGAACACGGCGTCGGAGACCGAGACCTTGTTATTGCTACCCGTGATAACGAGTTCCATCGTCATCTCTCCTTATGCCTTGCTCGCCGGACGGACGATCACGTCGCCACCCGCCGCGCCCGGAACGGCGCCGCGAACCGCGATCAGACCGCGTTCGACGTCGACCTTGACAACCTCCAGGTTCTGGGTGCTCTGCTGCACCGAGCCCATGTGACCGGACATCTTCTTGCCCGGGAACACGCGGCCGGGCGTCTGGCGCTGACCCAGCGAACCCGGCGCGCGATGCGACAGCGAGTTGCCGTGGGTAGCGTCACCCATGCGGAAGTTGTAGCGCTTGATGGTGCCCTGGAAGCCCTTACCCTTGGTGACACCCTGGACGTCGACGATCTGGCCGACTTCAAAGATGTCCGCCTTGACTTCGCCACCAACGGCGAAATCGCCGAGCTGGGCGTCTTCAACGCGGAATTCCCACAGGCCACGACCCGCTTCCACCTTCGCCTTGGCGAAGTGGCCGGCTTCCGGCTTGTTGACCAGGGCAGCGCGACGCGCGCCGACGGTCACCTGCACGGCGCTGTAGCCGTCAGCTTCGACGGTCTTGATCTGCGCGATGCGGTTGGGCGTTGCTTCGATCAGGGTCACCGGGATGGAACGGCCATCTTCGGTGAACACGCGGCTCATGCCAGCCTTGCGGCCCACGAAGCCCAACGAATATTTCTTCGTCATGGTCGTAGTCCTCAGGTCAGCTTGATCTGAACGTCGACGCCGGCAGCCAGTTCGAGCTTCATCAGCGCGTCCACGGTCTTGTCATTCGGGTCAACGATATCGAGCACGCGCTTGTGCGTGCGGGTCTCGTACTGGTCACGCGCGTCCTTGTCGACGTGCGGGGAGACGAGGATGGTGTAACGCTCGATCTTGGTCGGCAGCGGGATCGGGCCACGCACTTGCGCGCCGGTCCGCTTCGCCGTCTCAACGATCTCGCTGGCCGAACGGTCGATCAGACGATGATCGAACGCTTTCAGCCGGATCCGGATCTTTTGGTCCGCCATGGCGGTAGGTTCCTTCGATAAAAGAGCGACAGACAAAGCCTCTGGGTTGCTTTGCCCCATGAAATCCCTGAATACAGACGGCCCGCATTCCCGCAGGCCGACAAGGTCAATCCGTAGACCCCAAAAGCATAGGCAGACCCGTGAAACCGGCCTGCCCAGACGGAGAAGCATAATGGCACGCAAGGCAGCTGTCAACAGCCTCCTGTTGACGCCGCCTGAATGGCATTGACCCTTCCTGGTCCGGGGAACACAAGGCACATCCTGTGCCTACTTTCCCGTTTGATACGCCCCGATGCCCTACCCAGGCAACATCGGGGCGCAGAGTCTAACAGATTACTCGAGGATGGTGGCAACCACGCCAGCACCGACGGTACGGCCACCTTCGCGGATCGCGAAGCGCAGGCCGGCGTCCATGGCGACCGGGTTGATCAGGGTGACAACCATCTTGATGTTGTCGCCCGGCATCACCATCTCGACGCCTTCCGGCAGCTCGACCGCACCGGTGATGTCGGTGGTACGGAAGTAGAACTGCGGACGGTAGCCCTTGAAGAACGGGGTGTGACGGCCGCCTTCGTCCTTCGACAGCACGTAGACTTCGGCGTCGAACTTGGTGTGCGGCTTGATCGAACCCGGCTTGGCCAGAACCTGGCCACGCTCGACGTCGTCACGCTTGGTGCCGCGCAGCAGCAGACCGGCGTTGTCGCCTGCCTGACCCTGGTCCAGCAGCTTGCGGAACATTTCCACGCCGGTCACGGTGGTCTTCTGCACCGGACGGATGCCGACGATTTCGATTTCTTCGCCGACCTTGATCACGCCGCGCTCGATACGACCGGTGACCACGGTGCCACGGCCCGAGATCGAGAACACGTCTTCGACCGGCATCAGGAATGCCTTGTCGACGTCACGCTCCGGGGTCGGGATCCAGGTGTCCAGCGCCTCGACCAGCTTGATGACGGCCGGCACGCCGATGTCGCTCTGGTCGCCTTCCAGCGCCAGGCGGGCCGAACCCGAGATGATCGGGGTGTCGTCGCCCGGGAAGTCGTACTTGCTCAGCAGCTCGCGGACTTCCATTTCAACCAGTTCCAGCAGCTCGGCATCGTCAACCATGTCGGCCTTGTTCAGGAACACGACGATGTACGGCACGCCGACCTGACGCGACAGCAGGATGTGCTCGCGGGTCTGCGGCATCGGGCCGTCAGCGGCCGAGCACACCAGGATCGCGCCGTCCATCTGGGCAGCACCGGTGATCATGTTCTTGACGTAGTCAGCATGGCCCGGGCAATCGACGTGGGCGTAGTGACGAACGGTGGATTCGTATTCGACGTGCGCGGTCGAGATCGTGATGCCACGTGCCTTTTCTTCCGGCGCGGCGTCGATCGCGGAGTAATCCTTGAACTCGCCACCGAAGCGCTCGGCACCGATCTTGGTCAGTGCGGCGGTCAGCGTGGTCTTGCCGTGATCGACGTGACCGATGGTGCCGACGTTGACGTGCGGCTTGGTGCGCTCGAACTTACCCTTTGCCATTTCTTTCTACCTTTTAGTTCGTAAGTGGTTTGGAGGACCTGAGCGTTACGCTCAGGCCTTCTTCATGACTTCGTCGGCGATGTTGTTCGGCGCCGGCTCGTAGTGGTCAAATTCCATCGTGAAGGTGGCGCGGCCCTGGGTCTGCGAACGCAGCGAGGTCGCGTAGCCAAACATTTCGCCCAGCGGGATCATCGCGTTGATGATGCTGGCCGAACCGTCACCGGTGGTATCAGAACCCTGCAGAACGCCGCGACGACGGCTGACGTCGCCCATCACGTCACCCTGGTAATCCTCCGGGGTCACGATCTCGACCTTCATGATCGGCTCCAGCAGGACCGGCTTGGCCTTGCGGAAGCCTTCCTTGAAGGCCATCGAGGAAGCGAGCTTGAACGCCATTTCCGAGGAGTCGACGTCGTGGTACGAGCCGAACACCAGCTTCACCTTGACGTCCACGACCGGGAAGCCAGCCAGCGGACCGCTGGTGATGGTTTCGCGCAGGCCCTTTTCGATCGACGGGATGAATTCCTTCGGAATCACGCCACCGGTGATGTCGTTGATGAACAGGAAGTCGTCCTTGATGCCCGGGGCGATCTTCGGATCTGCACGATCGGCATCGGTGATCGGCGACAGCTCGATCACGACGTGACCGTACTGACCCTTACCACCGGACTGCTTGGCGTGCTTGTAGTCCGACTTCACGTCCGACAGGGTGATCGTTTCGCGGTACGCCACCTGCGGCTTGCCGACGTTGGCTTCAACGTTGAACTCGCGCTTCATGCGGTCAACGATGATGTCCAGGTGCAGCTCGCCCATGCCCGAGATGATGGTCTGGCCGGATTCTTCGTCGGTCTTGACGCGGAACGACGGATCTTCCTGCGCCAGACGACCCAGTGCCAGACCCATCTTTTCCTGGTCGGACTTGGTCTTCGGCTCGACGGCCATCGAGATGACCGGCTCCGGGAACACCATGCGCTCGAGGATGATCGGCTGATCCATGGAGCACAGGGTGTCACCCGTGGTGGTGTCCTTCAGGCCCACGGCAGCGGCGATGTCGCCGGCCAGAACTTCCTTGATTTCTTCGCGGTTGTTGGAGTGCATCTGCAGGATACGGCCGATGCGCTCCTTCTTGCCCTTCACCGAGTTCAGCAGCTGGTCGCCTGCATTCAACGTGCCCGAGTAGACACGGAAGAAGGTCAGCGCGCCGACGAACGGATCGGTGATGATCTTGAAGGCCAGGGCCGAGAAGGGAGCCTTGTCGTCAGACTTGCGGCTCATTTCCTTGGTTTCATCGTCAACGTCGGTACCGGTCACGTCCGGCACGTCGATCGGCGACGGCAGCAGCTGGATCACGCCGTCCAGCATGGCCTGCACGCCCTTGTTCTTGAACGCCGAGCCGCAGTACATCGGCACGATGTCGGTGGCCAGGGTGCGCACGCGCAGGGCTTCGATGATCTCGGCCTCGGTCAGCTCATCGCCGCCCAGGTACTTGTCCATCAGCTCTTCGCTGGCTTCGGCAGCCGCTTCGATCATGAAGGTACGGGCTTCGGTCGCTTCAGCCAGCAGGTCGGCCGGCACATCGCTGTACTCGAACTTCATGCCCTGCGAGGCTTCATCCCAATGGATGGCCTTCATCTTCAGCAGATCGACGACGCCCTTGAAGCCTTCCTCAGCGCCGATCGGCAGCTGCATCGGAACGGCCTTGGCGCCCAGCTTCGCCTTCAGCTGGCCGACAACCTTGGTGAAGTTGGCGCCGGTGCGGTCCATCTTGTTGACGAACGCGATGCGCGGCACCTTGTAACGGTTGGCCTGGCGCCACACGGTTTCCGACTGCGGCTGCACGCCACCGACGGCACACAGCACGAAGACGGCACCGTCGAGCACGCGCAGCGAGCGCTCCACTTCGATGGTGAAGTCGACGTGCCCGGGGGTGTCGATGATGTTGAAGCGGTGCTCCGGCAGGGACTTGTCCATGCCCTTCCAGAACGCGGTGGTCGCAGCGGACTGGATCGTGATGCCACGCTCCTGCTCCTGCTCCATCCAGTCCATGGTGGCGGCGCCGTCATGCACTTCACCGATCTTGTGGCTCTTGCCGGTGTAGAACAGGATGCGCTCGGACGTGGTGGTCTTGCCGGCATCGATGTGAGCCATGATGCCGAAATTGCGGTAACGCTCGATGGGAGTGGAACGGGCCACGGGGAGCCTCTCAGATTTCTTGGATTTCGGATGGCCGAACGCCGCCTTTCGGCGGCCTTCGGATTGGCGCAGCCCTTCTGGGGCCGCGAGGCAGCACCGAAATGGTGCTGCCCTGCCTGTTTTACAAGGCCGTCAAACTCACCAGCGGTAGTGGGCGAATGCCTTGTTGGCTTCGGCCATGCGGTGGGTTTCTTCGCGCTTCTTGATGGCGCCGCCACGGTTTTCCGCAGCGTCGATCAGTTCAGCGGCCAGCTTCTTCGGCATGGTGTTCTCACCACGCTTGCGCGCGGAGTCGATCAGCCAACGCATGGCCAGGGCCATCTTGCGCGAGGCGCGCACTTCGACCGGCACCTGATAGGTGGCACCACCGACACGGCGGGACTTGACTTCGACCGACGGAGCCACGTTTTCCAGAGCCTTCTGAACCAGCTCGACGGAATTCGGGTTCTTCTCACCGATCACGTCCATGGCGCCATAGACGATCTTTTCAGCGACCGACTTCTTGCCGCTCAGCATCACCATGTTGATGAAACGGGCGATGGTTTCGCTTCCGTGCTTCGGATCCGGCAGGACTGCGCGCTGCGGCGTATTACCTTTACGAGACATGTGTGCTTTCCCTTAGCTCTTCGGACGCTTGGCGCCGTACTTGGAACGGCCCTGGCGACGCTTGGCAACGCCGGAGGCGTCGAGCGAACCACGAACGGTGTGGTAACGCACACCCGGCAGATCCTTGACGCGACCGCCACGGATCAGGACCACGGAGTGTTCCTGCAGGTTGTGACCTTCACCGCCGATGTAGGAAATCACTTCTTCCTGGTTGGTCAGGCGAACCTTGGCAACCTTGCGAAGCGCCGAGTTCGGCTTCTTCGGAGTAGTGGTGTAAACGCGCGTGCAGACGCCACGGCGCTGGGGGCACTTTTCGAGAGCCGGCGAGGCGCTCTTATAAGTGGTTGCCTGCCGCGGCTTGCGGACAAGCTGATTGATCGTCGCCATCAGTATGTTCTTCTGAGAGAGGCCGAATAAAACCGGCCATGAATGCGGATATGTGCGAGCAGGCGAAAAACCGGCCTGCTGAGACAGACGATTGTAGCAACCTGGCGAAAACGCGGTCAAATGCGCACACGCCAAGCCAGCCCTGATCCCGGGCCGTTACAGGGGAGCCTTCTCCATGCCCCCCGTTCAGGTTGTCGTCCGACCCATCGCTGGGCCGGGCGGCATCCTACCTCATCGAAGGCGAACAGACCAGCAGCCTGTGCCCTCGAGTGCAGTTCCGGCCGGAACCGGTCCTGCGTGATGCTTGTCCGGCAGGGACCGGCCGATGGCCGTCCCCTGCCCGATCGAGGTCCGGCCGGAGCCGGACCCGCCGATCAATCCTCGGCCTGCTCGGCGTCGGTCGATTCCACCACCACTTCCGGTGCTGCCACGGCCACGACGGCCGGTGCAGCAACCGGGGTGCCCGACAGGGTCTGCATTTCCGAATCGGTCAGCCCGCTCGCGTTGCGGCGGCGGTTGGCGTGGTAGGACAGACCGGTACCGGCCGGGATCAGACGGCCGACGATCACGTTTTCCTTCAGGCCGCGCAGGTTGTCCTTGGTGCCGCGGACGGCAGCCTCGGTCAGCACGCGGGTGGTTTCCTGGAAGGAAGCGGCCGAGATGAACGACTCGGTTGCCAGCGAGGCCTTGGTGATGCCCAGCAGGACCGGATCGAAACGAGCGATCAGCTCGTTGCGGGTGGTCAGGCGTGCATTTTCCTCGATGACGCGCTGGCGCTCGACCTGTTCGCCGTTCAGGAACTTGCTGCTGCCCTGATCGGTGATCTCGACCTTGCGCAGCATCTGGCGGGTGATCACCTCGATGTGCTTGTCGTTGATCTTCACGCCCTGCAGGCGGTACACGTCCTGGATTTCCTTGACCAGGTAGGCGGCCAGCGGCTCGACACCCAGCAGACGCAGGATGTCCTGCGGGCTCGGCTCGCCGTCGACGATGGTTTCGCCCTTGGTCACGTGCTCACCTTCGAACACGATGACCTGACGGTACTTCGGAATCAGCTCTTCGTGTTCCGAACCATCGGTGTCCTTGATGATCAGACGCTGCTTGCCCTTGGTGTCCTTGCCGAAGCTGATGATGCCCGAACGCTCGGCCAGCACCGCCGGATCCTTCGGCTTGCGCGCTTCGAACAGATCGGCCACGCGCGGCAGACCACCGGTGATGTCGCGGGTCTTGGACGCTTCCTGCGGGATCTTGGCAACCACGTCACCCACGCCGACGGCAGCGCCGTCCTGCAGGTTGACGATCGAGCGCGGCGGCAGCAGGTACTGCGCCGGCAGGTCGGTGCCCGGAATCGACAGGTCGTTGCCCTTGCCATCGACGATGCGGACGATCGGGCGCAGATCCTTCGCCTGGGCGCCGCGGCGCTTCGGGTCGGTGATTTCGCGCGACGCCAGGCCGGTCAGCTCATCGGTCTTCTCGATGACGGTGATGCCGTCGACGAAGTCGATGAAGCGGATGAAACCAGCCACTTCCGAAACGATCGGGTGGTTATGCGGATCCCAGTTGGCCACGGTCTGGCCAGCCTTGACCGCATCACCGTCCTTGGAGGTGATGGTTGCGCCGTACGGCAGCTTGTAACGCTCACGCTCACGGCCGTGCGCATCGAGCACCGACATTTCGCCCGAGCGCGACACCGCGACCAGCGAGCCGTTGGCATGGGAAACCGACTTGAGGTTGCTGAACTTGACCGAGCCGGTGGTCTTGACGGTGATGTTGTCGACCGCAGCAGCTCGCGATGCCGCACCACCGATGTGGAACGTACGCATCGTCAGCTGGGTACCCGGCTCACCGATGGACTGGGCGGCGATGACGCCGACCGCTTCACCGATGTTGACCAGGTGGCCACGGGCCAGATCGCGGCCGTAGCAGCGACCGCAGACGCCGAAGGCCGATTCGCAGGAGATCGTCGAGCGGACCTTGATGGTCTGCACGCTGGCCTCTTCAAGCTTGGCGACCCATGCTTCGTCCAGCAGGGTGTTGCGGGTGACGATCGGATCTTCGTCGTTGCCCGGCAGGAACACGTCCTCGGCAACCACGCGACCCAGCACGCGATCCTTCAACGGCTCGACCACGTCGCCGCCTTCAACGATCGGGGTCATGATCAGGCCTTCGGAGGTACCGCAGTCCACCTCGGTGATCACCACGTCCTGCGCCACGTCGACCAGACGACGGGTCAGGTAACCCGAGTTCGCGGTCTTCAGCGCGGTATCGGCCAGACCCTTACGGGCACCGTGGGTGGAGTTGAAGTACTCCTGCACGTTCAGGCCTTCGCGGAAGTTCGCCTTGATGGGCGTCTCGATGATCGAGCCATCGGGACGGGCCATCAGGCCACGCATGCCGGCCAGCTGACGGATCTGCGCCTGGCTGCCTCGCGCACCGGAGTCGGCCATGATGTACAGGGAGTTCATCGACTTCTGGTCGATGGTCTCGCCCTTGGCATTGATGACCTTCTCGGTACCGATGGTGTCCATCATCGCCTTGGCGATGCGCTCATTGGTGCGCGACCAGATGTCGACCACCTTGTTGTAGCGCTCGCCGGCGGTGACCAGGCCCGACTGGTACTGCTCCTGGATTTCCAGCACTTCGGCTTCGGCCTCGGTGAGGATGCCCTTCTTCTCGTCCGGGATCAGCATGTCGTCGATGCCGATCGAGACGCCGGCACGGGTCGCGTAGGCGAAGCCGGTGTACATCAGCTTGTCGGCGAACACGACCGTGTCCTTCAGACCCAGCTGGCGGTAGCTGGAGTTGATCAGGCGGCTGATGTTCTTCTTGGTCAGCTCGGTGTTGGCCAGCGCGAACGGCAGGCCTTCCGGCAGGATTTCAGCCAGCAGGGCGCGACCGATGGTGGTATCCACGATCGAGGTCTTGCTCTGCTTGTTGCCTTCCTCGTCGGTCACCACCTCGGTGATGCGGACCTTGACGCGCGCGTGCAGTTCCACCACGCGGTTGTCGTAGGCGCGCTTGACTTCGGCGATGTTGGCGAAGGCCATGCCCTCGCCCTTCTTGTTTTCCAGCGAGCGGGTCATGTAGTACAGACCCAGCACGACGTCCTGCGACGGCACGATGATCGGCTCGCCGTTGGCCGGCGACAGGATGTTGTTGGTGGACATCATCAGCGCACGCGCTTCCAGCTGGGCTTCCAGCGAGAGCGGCACGTGGACGGCCATCTGGTCACCGTCGAAGTCGGCGTTGAACGCGGTGCAGACCAGCGGGTGCAGCTGGATGGCCTTGCCTTCGATCAGGACCGGCTCGAAGGCCTGGATGCCCAGACGGTGCAGGGTCGGCGCACGGTTCAGCATCACCGGATGCTCGCGGATGACCTCTTCCAGGATGTCCCAGACTTCGGCTTCTTCGCGCTCGACCAGCTTCTTGGCGGCCTTGATGGTGGTAGCCAGGCCACGACGCTGCAGCTTGGCGAACACGAACGGCTTGAACAGTTCGAGCGCCATCTTCTTCGGCAGGCCGCACTGGTGCAGGCGCAGGTACGGACCGACCACGATGACCGAACGGCCCGAGTAGTCGACGCGCTTGCCGAGCAGGTTCTGACGGAAGCGACCCTGCTTGCCCTTGATCATGTCGGCCAGCGACTTCAGCGGGCGCTTGTTGGTGCCGGTGATGGCACGGCCGCGACGGCCGTTGTCCAGCAGCGCATCGACCGATTCCTGCAGCATGCGCTTTTCATTGCGCACGATGATGTCCGGCGCGCTCAGTTCGAGCAGGCGGCGCAGGCGGTTGTTGCGGTTGATGACGCGGCGGTACAGGTCGTTCAGATCGGAGGTCGCGAAGCGGCCACCATCCAGCGGAACCAGCGGACGCAGGTCCGGCGGCAGCACCGGCAGGACGGTCATGACCATCCACTCCGGACGGTTGCCCGATTCCAGGAAGGCTTCGATCAGCTTGATGCGCTTGGTCAGTCGCTTCAGCTTGGTTTCCGAACCGGTGCTGGCGATCTCTTCGCGCAGGCGGGTCATTTCCGACTGCAGGTCGATGGTGCGCAGCAGTTCGTACACGGCCTCGGCGCCCATGGCGGCGTCGAAGTCGTCACCGTGCTCCTGGCGGGCCTGCAGGTACTGTTCTTCGGTCAGCAGCTGGCGGCGCTCCAGGGCGGTCAGGCCCGGCTCGGTCACCACGTAGGCTTCGAAGTACAGCACGCGCTCGATATCGCGCAGGGTCATGTCCAGCATCAGGCCGATGCGCGACGGCAGCGACTTCAGGAACCAGATGTGCGCGACCGGCGAAGCCAGGTCGATGTGGCCCATGCGCTCACGACGCACCTTGGCCAGGGTCACTTCGGTGCCGCACTTCTCGCAGACCACGCCGCGGTGCTTCATGCGCTTGTACTTGCCGCACAGGCACTCGTAGTCCTTGACCGGTCCGAAGATGGCGGCGCAGAACAGGCCGTCACGTTCCGGCTTGAAGGTACGGTAGTTGATGGTTTCCGGCTTCTTCACTTCGCCGAAGGACCACGAACGGATCAGGTCCGGCGAAGCCAGCGCGATCTTGATCGCGTCGAAGTCCAGCGTCTGGCGCTGCTGGTTGAAGAGGTTGAGCAGGTCTTTCATGGTGTTCTCCAGAAGGAGGAATGCTGTGTCGATGGGCTTTCAGTTGACTGCCAGCGGCGCGGCGGCGTAGACCGCCGCGCCGGCATGGATCAGTTGTCTTCCAGTTCCATGTTGATGGCCAGCGAGCGGATTTCCTTCACAAGCACGTTGAAGGATTCCGGCATGCCCGCGACCATCTCGTGCTCACCGTCGACGATGTTCTTGTACATCTGGTTGCGGCCCTGCACGTCATCGGACTTCACCGTCAGCATTTCCTGCAGGGTGTAGGCCGCGCCGTAGGCTTCCAGCGCCCAGACTTCCATTTCACCGAAGCGCTGGCCGCCGAACTGCGCCTTGCCGCCCAGCGGCTGCTGGGTGACGAGCGAGTACGGACCGGTCGAACGGGCGTGCATCTTGTCGTCGACCAGGTGGTTCAGCTTCAGGTAGTGCATGTAGCCCACGGTGGTGTGGCGATCGAAGGCTTCACCGGTGCGGCCGTCATACAGCTGGGTCTGGCCACTGCTCGGCAGGTCGGCCAGTTCCAGCATGCGCTTGATTTCCGCTTCGGTGGCACCGTCGAACACCGGGGTGGCCATCGGCACGCCGTCGAACAGGTTGCGGGCCAGGCGCAGCAGTTCCTCGTCGCTGAACTGCGACAGGTCGACACGGTTGGCCACGTTGGTGTCATCGTGGTTGTAGATGTCGTCCAGGAACTTGCGCAGGTCGGCGACCGCCGCCTGGGCTTCCAGCATCGCCTGGATCTTGCGACCCAGACCCTTGGCAGCCCAGCCCAGGTGCACTTCCAGGATCTGCCCGATGTTCATACGCGACGGCACGCCCAGCGGGTTCAGCACGATGTCCACGGTTTCGCCCGAGGCCATGTACGGCATGTCCTCGACCGGCACCACGTTGGACACCACACCCTTGTTGCCGTGGCGGCCTGCCATCTTGTCGCCCGGCTGGATGCGGCGCTTCACGGCCAGGAACACCTTGACCATCTTCAGCACGCCCGGAGCCAGGTCGTCGCCGGCGGTGATCTTGCCGCGCTTGTCGGCGAAGCGACGCTCGAATTCCTTCTCGTGCGCCTGGATCTGCTTCTGTGCGCGTTCGATGGCTTCGGCAGCGTCCTCGTCCTTCATGCGCAGCACGAACCAGTCGGCCTTCTTCAGGCCATCCAGGTAGGCGTCGGAGATGACGTCGCCCTTCTTCAGGCCCGCGCCACCGTTGACCACCTTGCCCACGATCTGCGAACGCAGACGCATGTAGATGGCTGCTTCCAGGATGCGGAACTGGTCGTCGAAGTCCTTCTTGACGCGCTTGATTTCAGATTCTTCGATCTGACGAGCGCGCTTGTCCTTCTCGATGCCATCGCGGGTGAAGACCTGCACGTCGATGACGGTGCCGTCCATGCCCGGCGGCACGCGCAGCGAGCTGTCCTTCACGTCCGAAGCCTTCTCGCCGAAGATCGCGCGCAGCAGCTTCTCTTCCGGGGTCAGCTGGCTTTCGCCCTTCGGGGTGACCTTGCCGACCATGATGTCACCAGCGCGGACTTCGGCACCGATGTACACCACGCCGCTCTCGTCCAGACGGTTCAGCGCCTGCTCGGAAACGTTCGGGATGTCGGCGGAGATTTCCTCCGGCCCCAGCTTGGTGTCACGCGCAACGCAGGTCAGCTCTTCGATGTGGATCGTGGTGTAGCGATCCTCTTCCACCACGCGCTCGGAGAGCAGGATGGAGTCTTCGAAGTTGTAGCCGTTCCACGGCATGAAGGCGATCAGCATGTTCTGGCCCAGGGCCAGTTCACCGATGTCGGTGGACGGACCGTCAGCCAGCACGTCGCCACGCGCCACCACGTCGCCCACTTCCACCAGCGGACGCTGGTTGATGCAGGTGTTCTGGTTGGAGCGGGTGTACTTGATCAGGTTGTAGATGTCGACGCCGGCATCGGTCGCGTCGGTGATTTCCACTTCGTTGACCTTGACCACGATGCGGGCGGCATCGATCTGCACGATCTCGCCACCACGACGGGCATTCACGGTCACGCCCGAGTCACGCGCCACGGCGCGCTCGATGCCGGTACCGACCAGCGGCTTCTGCGCACGCAGAGTCGGCACAGCCTGACGCTGCATGTTCGCGCCCATCAGTGCGCGGTTGGCGTCATCGTGCTCCAGGAACGGAACCAGCGCAGCCGCGATCGACACGGTCTGCATCGGCGAGACGTCCATGAAGTGGACTTCCGCCGGCGGCTTCAGCAGCGATTCGCCCTGGTAACGGCAGGGAACGAACTGCTCGGTCAGCACGCTGTTGGCATCGGTCAGGGCGTTGGCCTGGGCGATGACGTACTCGTTTTCTTCGATGGCCGACAGGAACTCGACTTCGTCGAAGACCTTGCCGTCCACGACCTTGCGGTACGGGGTCTCGAGGAAACCGTACTGGTTGGTGCGTGCGTACACGGCCAGCGAGTTGATCAGGCCGATGTTCGGGCCTTCCGGCGTTTCGATGGTGCAGACGCGGCCGTAATGGGTCGGGTGCACGTCGCGCACTTCGAAGCCGGCGCGCTCACGGGTCAGGCCGCCCGGGCCCAGGGCCGAGACGCGACGCTTGTGGGTCACTTCCGACAGCGGGTTGTTCTGATCCATGAACTGCGACAGCTGCGAGGAGCCGAAGAATTCCTTGATCGCCGCAGCCACCGGCTTGGCGTTGATCAGCTCCTGCGGGGTCAGGCCTTCCGACTCTGCCATCGACAGGCGTTCCTTGACCGCGCGCTCGACGCGGACCAGGCCCACGCGGAACACGTTCTCGGCCATTTCACCGACCGAACGCACGCGACGGTTGCCCAGGTGATCGATGTCATCGACCACGCCACGACCGTTGCGGATCTCGGTCAGGACCTTGATCACTTCCAGGATGTCCGAGCTGTCGCCGTGGGCGGCAACCAGGCGCTTGGACTCTTCGTCGTTGCGCTCGCCGTAGTACTTGCGGTCGTACAGCACGGCTTCGCCGGTGGTTTCCTTGCGGCCCACGCGACGGTTGAACTTCATGCGGCCGACTGCGGACAGGTCGTAGCGCTCGAAGGTGAAGAACAGGTTGTGGAACAGGTTCTGCGCAGCATCCTTGGTCGGCGGCTCGCCCGGACGCATCATGCGGTAGATCTCGACCAGGGCTTCCAGCTGGGTCTTGGTCGGATCGATGCGCAGGGTGTTGGACAGGTACGGGCCACGATCCAGGTCGTTCACCCACAGGGTGCCCACTGCATCGACGCCGGCCTTGCGGAAGTTCTGCAGCTGCTCGTCGGTGATTTCGTCGTTGGCCTGGGCCAGCAGTTCACCGGTCGAGGCATCGACCACGTCGTGCGACAGGATGCGGCCGACGATGTAGTCGTCCGGCACGGCCAGGGCGGCGATGCCCGAGGCTTCCAGCTGCTTGATGTGGCGCGCGGTGATGCGCTTGCCGGCTTCCACGATGACCTTGTCGCCATCGGCGAGGTCAAAGCCCAGGGTTTCGCCGCGCAGGCGCTCCGGCACCAGCTCCAGCTGGACGCCTTCATCCGGGTTGATGTGGAAGGTGTTGATCTCGAAGAACTCGGCCAGCATCTCTTCGTTGCTGTAGCCAAGCGCACGCAGCAGGATCGACACCGGCAGCTTGCGGCGACGGTCGATACGGGTGAACAGCGCGTCCTTCGGGTCGAACTCGAAGTCCAGCCAGGAGCCGCGGTAAGGAATGATGCGGGCGCTGTACAGCAGCTTGCCCGAGCTGTGGGTCTTGCCACGGTCGTGGTCGAAGAACACGCCCGGCGAGCGGTGCAGCTGCGAGACGATGACGCGCTCGGTGCCGTTGACGATGAAGGTGCCGTTGTCGGTCATCAGCGGGATTTCGCCGAGGTAGACCTCCTGCTCCTTCACGTACTTGATGGCCTTGGTCGACGACTCGCGGTCGTAGATCACCAGGCGCACGGTCACGCGCAGCGGCGCACCGTAGCTCATGCCACGCTGACGGCACTCACGCTCGTCGAAGACCGGATCGCCCAGCTTGTAGCCGACGTATTCCAGAGCAGCATTGCCGCTGTAGCTGGCGATCGGGAAGACCGACTTCAGTGCAGCGTGCAGGCCGTGGTCCGTGCGCTTGGCCGGATCGACGTTTTCCTGCAGGAATTCACGGTAGGAATCCACCTGGATGGCGAGCAGGAACGGCACTTCGAGAATCGAACGCTGCTTGCCGAAATCCTTGCGGATACGCTTTTTTTCGGTGAACGAATAGGACGTCATGAGGTCTTCCACCTTGTTGTGCGAGTCGTGCGCCCACGACCCGAAGGGAACTTGAAATTGTCAGTTGGAAGTCGCTGGTATTGCCGGCACCAGCACGCCTTCTCCCGCTACTTCCAACTGCCAACTCGTCTGCATCCACTCCCCCGCCGCCGCGCTTTGCGCTGGCCGACCAGGGTTTGACCGCAGCCCGTGTTGGGCTTTTTCACCGTATTTCCGTAGAACCGCGCCACGATTGGCTGGCCCTACAACAACGACCAAAGGCCGGGGGCTTACGCCCCCAGCCTTGGCTGCATCGCCGGATTTCGATGGCGACGCAATGGAAGTGCTTACTTGACTTCGACAGTCGCGCCAGCAGCTTCCAGGTCCTTCTTCATCTTCTCGGCTTCGTCCTTCGAAGCGTTGTCCTTCAGGACGCCGCCGGCTTCGGCCAGGTCCTTCGCTTCCTTCAGGCCCAGGCCGGTGATGGCGCGGACGGCCTTGATGACTTCGACCTTCTTGTCGCCAGCGGTCTTCAGGGTGACGACGAATTCGGTCTGCTCTTCAACGACGGCAGCCGGGCCAGCCACAGCAGCGGCGACCGGAGCAGCGGCGGAGACGCCGAACTTCTCTTCGATGGCCTTGACCAGCTCCATCACTTCCATCAGGGACTTCTCGGCGATGGCGTCGACGATCTGTTCGTTGGTAAGGGACATGATAATTACCTTTGGATGTTTTTCTGGATTGAGGTTCCGTCAGGAACCACGATTAGTCGAAACTCAGGCGGTCTCGGCGGCCGGTTCAGCAGCGTCGGCGGCGACGTCGCCACCATTCTGCTTGTCGCCGATTGCCTTGATGGCGCGGGCGAACATCGTGACCGGCTCGGTCAGGACGCGTGCCAGCATTGCCAGGGCCTGGTCGCGGGTCGGCAGCGAGGCCAACACGTCGACATGGCTTGCCGGGAACACTTCGCCGCCGATGGCGACGACCTTGGCCTGCAGCTTGTCGTTGCCCTTGGCGGCATCCTTGATCAGGCGACCGGCAGCGCCGGGCTCCTCAAGCGAGAACGCGTACAGCAGCGGACCAACGAGCTTGTCCTGTGCACATGCGAACTCGGTGCCTTCAACAGCACGCGACGCCAGGGTGTTCTTGACAACTTTCAAGAAAACGCCGGTTTCACGAGCCTGCTTACGCATCGCGGTCATCTGAGCGACCGTGGTGCCAGCGTATTCGGCTGCGATCAAGGAGTGGGCCTTGGCGGCGATGTCTGCCAGCTCCGCGACTACTTCTTGCTTCTGGGACAGATTGAGAGCCATTGCACTCCTCCGATTGAACTCCGCTTACGGCTCCTGCCGTGTGCGGTCCTGTGCGGCATCCGTCCTGGACGCCGGGAACATCGGAATGATGTTCCGGGGGGTGGGCCGTTCTAGACCTGGAGTGGGCCAACCTGGGTAACCCCAGACGTGCGTGAACCAGAAAAACTCCAGAAGGGCACCATCTACGCAGGGTGATTCCGGGGAATCGATTAAGCGTTCGTGGCTGCTCCGGCGGCGACTCCCTGCCAAATCGAGCTTCCGTGCCCGTCGCCGGCATACCACGACCGCACCTGCGGTCTTTGACGGCTACCACCGGCGATGGGTTGCCGGCGATGCCTTCAAATGTCACGACCGCGGGACCCGAGGGACCCGCGATCGCTTGAAACGATTACTTCAGGCTCAGCGACGACTGGTCGACGGTGACGCCCGGGCCCATCGTCGAGCTGACCGACACCTTCTGCAGGTACAGGCCCTTCGAGGTGGCCGGCTTGGCCTTGATCAGGTCCAGCAGCAGCGCGGTCAGGTTCGACTTCAGCGCGTCTTCGGCGAAGTCGGCCTTGCCGATGGTGCAGTGGATGATGCCGGCCTTGTCGGTGCGGTAACGCACCTGACCCGACTTGGCATTCTTCACAGCCTCACCCGGGTTCGGGGAGACGGTGCCGACCTTCGGGTTCGGCATCAGGCCGCGCGGGCCCAGCACGGTACCCAGCTTACCGACGACGCGCATTGCGTCCGGGGTCGCGATCACGACGTCGTAGTTCAGATCGCCGGCCTGCATCTTCTCGGCCAGGTCGTCCATACCGACGGCTTCGGCACCAGCGGCCAGGGCTTCATCAGCCTTGGCACCGGCCGGAGCGAAGACAGCGACGCGGACCGACTTGCCGGTACCAGCCGGCAGCACGGTGGAGCCACGGACCTGCTGGTCGGACTTCTTCGCGTCGACGCCCAAGCGCACAGCAACGTCGATCGACTCGACGAACTTGGCCTTGGTGGCGGTCTTCAGGATGTTGATTGCGTCCTCGAAGGCATACGCCTTACCCGGGACAACGGCGGCCTTGATGGCCTTTTCGCGCTTGTTCTGTGCCATCTGATTAACCCTCCACCACGAGGCCCATGGAACGGGCAGAGCCAGCGATGGTACGCACGGCGGCGTCCAGGTCGGCGGCAGTCAGATCCGGTTCCTTCGCCTTGGCGATCTCTTCCAGCTGCTTACGGGTGACCTTGCCGACCTTCTCGGTGTTCGGGCGCTTGGAGCCCGACGAGATGCCAGCGGCCTTCTTCAGCAGCGTGGTGGCCGGAGTGCTCTTGGTGATGAAGGTGAACGTACGGTCCGAATAGGCCGTGATGATCACCGGAACCGGCAGACCCGGCTCGAGCTTCTGCGTGGCGGCATTGAAGGCCTTGCAGAATTCCATGATGTTCAGGCCGCGCTGACCCAGCGCAGGACCGACCGGCGGCGAGGGGTTGGCCTGACCGGCCTTCACCTGCAGCTTGATATAACCGACAACTTTCTTTGCCATGTGAGTACTCTCCGGGTGCTAGCGCCTTGCGACAACAGGCTCCCCATCGGACCGGGAATCACGCGTCCCGGCATCGCGTTTTGAAATCATGCCGAAGGCCACCTTTCGGTGGCCTCGTCCCGCCAGCTTCCCAACGGGAGCCGCGCAGCATATCAGGTTTTTTCTTCACATGCCTGAAGCGGCATGTGAATACAGATCAGACGGCCTTTTCGACCTGACCGAACTCGAGCTCGACCGGGGTGGCGCGACCGAAGATCAGCACCGAGACGCGCAGACGGCTCTTCTCGTAGTTGACTTCTTCGACGACACCGTTGAAGTCGTTGAACGGACCCTCGGTGACGCGGACCATCTGGCCCGGCTCGAACAGCACCTTCGGACGCGGCTTCTCGACGCCTTCCTGGACACGGTTCAGGATCGCTTCGGCCTCGGAATCTGCGATCGGCAGCGGACGATCGGCGGTTCCGCCGATGAAGCCCATGACGCGCGGGGTTTCCTTGACCAGGTGCCAGCTTTCGTTGTCGATGCGCGGAATACCCGCTTCTTCGTGGGTCTCGATCTGGACCAGCACGTAACCCGGGAAGAACTTGCGCTCGGAACGGCGCTTCTGGCCGGCGCGCATTTCGATCACTTCCTCGGTCGGAACCAGGACGTCGCCGAAGCGCTCTTCCATGCCGTCACGGACGATGCGATCGCGCAGAGCCTGCGCCACCGACTTCTCGAAGCCCGAATAGGCGTGAACGACGTACCAACGCTTCATGCATTTCTCCTTAGCGGCTCAGGAACCACTGAGTCAGTTTCTGGATGAAGAAGTCGAACCCACCCAGCAGCAAGCTGAGGATCAGGACGACGACAATCACCACCCAGGTCATGCGAATGGCTTCCTGACGGGTCGGCCAAACCACTTTACGCAGTTCGAAACGCGACTCGGAGAGGAATTCGCGGGTGTCGCGCCCCTTGCCGGTCAGCATGAACACGCCGATACCGCCAACCAGGCCGACCACGACCGCCAACGCACGCAGCTGACCCGCCCACGTGCCCAGCTGGGCAGCGCGACCGGAGTCGGCGGAGAACCAGAACCAGACGAACAGACCTGCCAGCACCAGCAACGATGCGAGGACGTACTTGACGATATCCCCGCCTTGCGCGGAGGTGTCCTTGGAATGTTCGATCTTGCTATTCATCAGGCTGTGTCTGCTTTAGCGGCAGGGCCGCTGGGTAAGGTGGGCAGATGGCACGCCAGGAGGGACTCGAACCCCCAACCTGCGGTTTTGGAGACCGCTGCTCTGCCAATTGAGCTACTGGCGTACGTAGAAAACTTGCCTTCCCTTAGACGGCGAAGGCGGACCGAGGTTCCCGGCCCGCCACTCGCCAGACCGGCAGCGCTATGCGACCGCCGGCATGCAGGCTTACTCGAGGATGGTGGCAACCACGCCAGCACCGACGGTACGGCCACCTTCGCGGATCGCGAAGCGCAGGCCGGCGTCCATGGCGACCGGGTTGATCAGGGTGACAACCATCTTGATGTTGTCGCCCGGCATCACCATCTCGACGCCTTCCGGCAGCTCGACCGCACCGGTGATGTCGGTGGTACGGAAGTAGAACTGCGGACGGTAGCCCTTGAAGAACGGGGTGTGACGGCCGCCTTCGTCCTTCGACAGCACGTAGACTTCGGCGTCGAACTTGGTGTGCGGCTTGATCGAACCCGGCTTGGCCAGAACCTGGCCACGCTCGACGTCGTCACGCTTGGTGCCGCGCAGCAGCAGACCGGCGTTGTCGCCCGCCTGACCCTGGTCCAGCAGCTTGCGGAACATTTCCACGCCGGTCACGGTGGTCTTCTGCACCGGACGGATGCCGACGATTTCGATTTCTTCGCCGACCTTGATCACGCCGCGCTCGATACGACCGGTCACCACGGTGCCGCGGCCCGAGATCGAGAACACGTCTTCGACCGGCATCAGGAATGCCTTGTCGACGTCACGCTCCGGGGTCGGAATCCAGGTGTCCAGCGCCTCGACCAGCTTGATGACGGCCGGCACGCCGATGTCGCTCTGGTCGCCTTCCAGCGCCAGACGGGCCGAACCCGAGATGATCGGGGTGTCGTCGCCCGGGAAGTCGTACTTGCTCAGCAGCTCGCGGACTTCCATTTCGACCAGTTCCAGCAGCTCGGCATCGTCAACCATGTCGGCCTTGTTCAGGAACACGACGATGTACGGCACGCCGACCTGACGCGACAGCAGGATGTGCTCGCGGGTCTGCGGCATCGGGCCGTCAGCGGCCGAGCACACCAGGATCGCGCCGTCCATCTGGGCAGCGCCGGTGATCATGTTCTTGACGTAGTCAGCATGGCCCGGGCAATCGACGTGTGCGTAATGACGATTGACGGATTCGTATTCGACGTGCGCGGTCGAGATCGTGATGCCACGTGCCTTTTCTTCCGGCGCGGCGTCGATCGCGGAGTAATCCTTGAACTCGCCACCGAAGCGCTCTGCACCGATCTTGGTCAGTGCGGCGGTCAGCGTGGTCTTGCCGTGGTCGACGTGACCGATGGTGCCGACGTTGACGTGCGGCTTGGTGCGCTCGAACTTACCCTTGGCCATGGCTGCTTATCTCGAATTCGTCTGGTGTGGTGCTGAAGATGGTGCTCACAAAAGGAATCGAACCTTCGACCTCTTCCTTACCAAGGAAGTGCTCTACCGACTGAGCTATGTGAGCGAGTTTTGCATTATGGCATGAACTCGATAATATTCAAAGTTCACTCAATGGAGCGGGAGACGGGGATCGAACCCGCACCATCAGCTTGGAAGGCTGAGGTTCTACCATTGAACTACTCCCGCACCGGGAATGTGCCACAACGTGAAGCTGGTGGAGGGAGGTGGATTCGAACCACCGAAGGCGTAAGCCAGCAGATTTACAGTCTGCCCCCGTTGGCCGCTTGGGTATCCCTCCTTTTACCACCCCGTCCCGTGCCGCCGAAGCGTTGCGGTGTGTGGTGGTGAGCCCGCAATTCTGGAGATGAAGCGGGGGTCTGTCAACGCTTTTTTTCACTTTTTTTCACGCGCGTCGCAAACCCCTTGATACGCAAGGGTCTGCTCAGGGCAGTGCAATTGTCTCGTCGGCAAAGATGGCCACATGGGCAACGCCATCGGCCCCGATCCAGCCCCGATACATGCCCTGGGTGTTGAACGGCGCTGCCGCTTTTCCATCTGCAGAGAGCACGATTGCCCCGCCGTCACCGCCCATCTGCGGAATCGCGTCGTTGATCACGCCCTTGCCCGCCTGTTCCGGCGATTGACCGAGGTAGCGCATGCGCGCGCAGATCTCATGGGCTGCCGCGGTGCGGATGTAGTACTCGCCCCAACCGGTACCCGATACCGCACAACGCGCATCGGCCCAGGTGCCGGCACCGATGATCGGCGAGTCGCCGACACGGCCATAGCGCTTGTTGGTCATGCCGCCGGTGGAAGTGCCTGCAGCAAGATGGCCCTGCGCATCCAGGGCGACCGCACCGACCGTGCCGAAGTGCTTTGCGGTTTCCAGGTCGGCATGCGCTTGCCCGCTCGCCTCTTCCTTCAATGCACGCTGCAGCTGCTGCCAGCGCTTGTCGGTGCGGAAGTAGGAGGGGTCGACCAGGGTCACGCCCTGTTCGGTGGCAAAGGCTTCGGCGCCCTGCCCCACCATCATCACGTGCCTGGACCTCTGCATCACCGTCTGCGCGAGGAGGATCGGGTTGCGCACGCGCTGCACGCCAGCCACTGCGCCGGCCGCCTGGGTAGCACCGTCCATCACCGCAGCGTCCAGTTCATTGCGGCCTTCGTGGGTGAACACCGCGCCCTTGCCCGCGTTGAAGGTCGGATCATCCTCAAGCACGGTGATCGCCGCGGTGACCGCCGCCAATGCCGGACGCCCGGCTGCAAGTTCGGCATGGCCCTTCAGCAAGGCCGCCTTCAGCGCAGCGCGCGCGGCCTGTTCTTCTGCCGCGGAGAGATCCTTGCGCTCCACCCCGGCACCGCCGTGGATGACCAGCAGCGGTGAGGCAGCGGGTGCGGCCTGGGCCAGCAGTGGCAGGGACAACAGCGCGGACAGCGCCAGGCGCAGTTTCATCGGGTACGTCTCCAGGGTAGTTCAGGGAATGGGCTGTGCTGGTAGTGCCGGCCGCTGGCCGGCAACGCCTTGCCAATGATGCATCCAGGGGGTTGCCGGCCAGCGGCCGGCACTACCGGCGGATGACGTCGATCTCGCCGTCGCTGATGTCAGCCAAGGCCTCGTAGGCCGCCTCGGCCTGCAGGTCGTCCAGGCGCATGCGACTGCCGCTGGCGACCACGGTGACCGGCACCGCGTGGAAGCGCAGGGGTTCACCTTCCACCAGCCGATCGGCATCGCGTCCGGGGCTGACAACCCAGACCTTGCCTTCGCCGTCGGCGCTGTAGACCTGGGCCTGGCCGTCAGGCTCCACGCACAGGGCCGTGTCTTCATCGACGCCGATACCGACCATGTCCGGGTCACCACTGTCATGCGCGGCGCGGGCCACGAACACGATCAGGCGGCCGAGACGGTCGCGCTTGTCGAAGTGGGTGTCGGTGACCACCCGCTGCAGGTAGGGCAACTGCAGGAAGCCGCGGTCCAGGGTCACGGCCTCGCCCATCGGGTCGGCCATGGCGCTGGCCGAATCGATGCTGCCGCCATCCAGCGCGCCATAGGCGTAGCCGCCGAGGATGGCCAGCCCGGCGCTGGTACCGGCAATCGGCTTGCCGGCGCGCACGTGGGCATTCAGCGCGCGATTGAGCGCGGTGCCCTTCCAGAAGCGGATGTAGCGGGACTGATCACCGCCGGCGATGAAGATCGCATCGGCCGCAGCCACGACCCGCAGCACAGCCGGGTCGTCGGCACCGCGGCGGTTGTCGAACACCAGGGTCTGCACTGCGGTAGTACCGCCAATCTCCCGGTACAGACGGTCCTGCAGCTCATCGGTGCCGGAGGCGCGCAGGATCAGCACACGGCCATTGCCGGCCTGGCGCAGCCACCACTGGAAGGCTTCAGGCACCCATTCGCCGCCCCCCATCAGCATCATCGCAGGGGCTCGCGGACCGGGCCGCGGCGCATCCAGATCACCCACTTCGTAATAGGCGAAGCCGGGGTCCATCAGTTCCTGTGCCGCCACAGGCGATGTCCAGCAGAGCGCCGACAGCACCAAGGCGAGGAGCGGGCCACGCAGCCCGTAGCGAAGGCGTCGCATCTTGATCTCCCTGAACAAAAACGACTTGCAACCGTTTTCACTCTTTGCCAGACATATCCCCAGTAGTCAAGGACATAAAAAAGGCGTTAAATGCGCGCGCCCATTCCTGAAATGTGAATGGGGGACAGGGCCCCTCCTCTGCGGGCCGGCATTACTTCCGAGAATTTCTCATGCGTAGACAGGCGATGGCGTGGTCGATCCAGCTGGCGTTGATGGGCGTTGCTGCTTCGGCGGCGGCGCAGACTCCCGCTTCCTCTTCGGTACAACAGCTGGATGTGGTGCAGGTGACCGGCTCACGCATCCCGCGCGCCCAGGTGGAAGGACCGGCGCCGATCACTGTCATCAACGCAGAGCAGATCCGCTCCAGCGGCTTCACCACCGTGCCGGACGTGCTGCGCGCGATGACCCAGAACGGCGGTGAGACGCAGAGCCAGCAGTCCTCCGGTGGCGCCGACTTCTCGCCGGGTGCGCAGCAGGTCGACCTGCGTGGGCTGGGGCCGAACCACACCCTGGTGCTGGTCAACGGCCGTCGCATCGCCGACTTCCCGATGCCGTTCAAGGGCCGCAGCAACTTCACCGATGTGTCCAACATTCCGCTGGGCATGATCGACCGCATTGAAGTGCTGACCGGCAGCGCGTCGGCGATCTACGGTTCGGATGCGATCGCCGGCGTGGTCAATTTCATCCTGAAGAAGAAGGCCGATGGCACCACCATCGACATGCGCATGGGCACCACCACCGAAGGCGGTGGCGAGTCGTTCGACATGAGCCTGGCCAGCGGCTTCAGCAGCGGCAACTTCAACGCGGTGTACAGCGTCGAACTGCAGTCGCAGACGCCGCTGTGGGCCTACGACCGCGACATCCAGGACTCGACCCAGGACGGCCCGACCGAAGGCGCGCGCATCGCCCGTCGTTCCTACCTGCGCACCGACTACAACGATGACTACCTGGACCCGGGCGCAGCGACCTGTGATGCACTGTCGGCGCAGAACCAGGGCAGCACCTACCGCGCGTTCCGCCCGCGCTACGGCTACTACTGCGGCAGCGACAGCGCGATTGGCTACGGCACGATCCTCAGCAAGCGTCGCGGTGCCAACGGCTATGCCTCGCTCAGCTACGACTTCGACAACGGCCAGCAGTGGTTCGCCGACGTGCAGCTGGGCTACCACACGATGTCGCTGATGCGCGATGTCACCAAGTGGGGCCGCATGGCCGCCGACGGCGACGAGTCGGGTTACTTCAACAATGAAGCGACCGGCGAGATCGAGTTCTGGCAGCGCCAGTTCTCGCCCGAGGAAATGGGTGGGCTGGACAATGCAATGGTGCGCAGCACGCAGAAGACCTTCAGCGTGACCACCGGCTTCAAGGGCAACCTGACCGGCAGCTGGGACTACGAAGCGTCACTGAGCCATTCGCAATACCAGTCGCGGATCAGCTGGGCGCAGATCATCGCGTCCAAGGCCAACGACCTCTTCCTGGGCCCGCAGCTGGGCGAGGACGATGACGGCTTCCCGATCTACAACGCCGATCCGTCGCGCCTGTACCGGCCGCTGACCCGTGCCGAGTACGATTCGATCGCCGCACGCACCACCTATACGCCGAAGTCGCGCACCGAGACGGCGGCGCTGACGCTGACCAATGGTTCGCTGTTCACCCTGCCCGGTGGCGATGCCGGCTTTGCCGCGACGGTGGAAGTGGGCCAGCAGGCCTATGCGCTCAATCCCGATCCGCTGGCGACGGGCTATTACTACTACAGCTGGAAGGATTCGGACGGCAAGGGGTCGCGCAACCGCTGGGCGACCGCCGCCGAGCTGCGCATGCCGCTGCATGAAACGGTCAACCTGAGCGTGGCCGGCCGTTACGACCAGTACCGCTATTCGGGCCACACCATCGGCAAGGCAACCTGGAGCGGCGGCCTGGAATGGCGTCCGATCGACACGCTGCTGGTGCGCGGCTCGTACGGCACCGCGTTCCGCGCACCGGACCTGCACTACGTGTTCGCCGGCCCGGGCAACGACGAGACCAGCGCGGAAGATCTGTACAACTGCCGCGCCGATGCCGCCGATGATTGCGCCGATTACGAGCGCAACGTGATCCGCAGCCGCAGTGGCAACCGCGAGCTGGACCCGGAAACCAGCACCTCCTGGAGCGCTGGCTTCGTGTGGTCGCCGGCCGCCGGCCTGGACCTGTCGGCCGACTGGTTCAACATCGACATGCGCGACCAGGTGCAGGACATGGACGTGCGCACGATCCTGGCCAGCGAAGCGAACTGCCGGCTGGGCAGCGCCGACATCGGTTCGCCGACCTGCGTGGACGCCCTGGCCCGCATCACCCGCACTGCCGATGGCCGCCTGTATGGCGTGCATGTGAACCCGATCAACGTTGCGCGCGAGTCCACCTCCGGCGTCGACGTCGGCCTGCGCTACCGCCTGCAGACCGGCATCGGCGACTTCATCTTCAATGGCACCCACACCTGGGTGAAGAAGCATGACTTCCAGCGCTATGCCGGTGATGTGACCGAAGACCAGTTCGCGATCAACAGTGGCTTTGATATTCCCCGCACCAAGACCAGTGTCAGCGTGACCTGGGAGAAGGATGCGTGGTCGGCCACCGTGTACGGCTCGCGCCTGGGCAAGCTGCCAACCTCGGACAGCTACGACCAGGTGTTCGACGAGGAAAGCGGCGACAGCCCGTGGATCAAGGCAACCTACCGCTACAACGCCTCGCTGCAGTACCGCTTCGACGATCACTCGCGGTTGTCGCTGTCGGTGGTCAATGTGTTCAACAAGATGCCGCCGAAGGACAAGACCTATACGGCGTACCCGTACTACGACGTGTCCTGGTTCGACAGCGTCGGCCGCACCATCAACCTGCAGTACACGCACAAGTTCGGCGGCAGCGCGCTGTAAGGGCGCCCCTGCTGGCTGCACGATACAGACCCCCGCTTCGGCGGGGGTCTTTTTTTTGATCGCCAGCGCCAGCCTGAACGGTTCCCCGCCGGTAGTCTCCTGCACGGGAAGCAGGCCGCTTTTTAGGACATGGCTGATTCCGGGCGGGTGACCGTCCTCCCTAGGATCGGTGCATGTTCCGATTCCCTCGCCCTTCCCTGCCCCTGGTCGCGCCGCCGACCACCGCTTCGGTGCTGCTGCGCTGGCTGACGGTGTGCGTGTTCCTGTGCCTGGCGGCCGCCACCGGCTTCTATCTGCTGACGGCGTTGACCGAAGATATCTCCAGCCACCGCCGCGACATGAATGCCGCCGCGTACAAGGCACAGATCTACTTCGACCAGCGCGAGGCCCTGCTGCGCTATCTGGGCGATTCGGTGGTGGTGGGCGATCCGTCGGTGCCGTCCAGCGAGGGCGTACGCCAGCTGCCCTTGGACGGGCCGGGCGGCAAGCCCGGCCAGCGCCTGCTGCTGTCACCGCGCGCAGAGCACACGCTGCAGACCCTGCAGACCCATCTGCTGCTGGTCGATGCGCAGGGAACGCATTGGCTGGCGGGCGGCCAGGCCGACGTGGACATCGCCGGCCTGCCCACGTTGCAGGTGCTGCGGCAGCGCAGTGGCACGCTTGCCGGTACCGATCCGGTGTACTGGCTGCGCGCGGGCGATGCCGGCGTCGCCCTGGCACAACCGGTACAGACCGGAGCGCAGCCGAGCCAGTGGCTGATGCTGCTGCTGGACAGTGCGGCCGCTTCGGACATGATCGATGGCCAGGGTATCGGCGGCTACGCCCTGCTGGACCGCGACGGGCAGCCCGCCCTGTCGAGCCTGGCTCCACGCCTGGACAGCGCAGGCTGGAAAGCACTGCAGCAGCGCCAGGACGACAGTTTCGGCGTGCTCTGGAGCACGGGCCTGCCGCGCGGCGTGGCCCTGGTGAAGGGGGTAGGCAATGACGGCTGGCGGCTGGTCTATCACCTGCCTCCGCGCCTGCTGCTCGGTGACATGGCGACCTCGTTGCTGATCAGCAGTGCGTTGCTTCTGCTGGCCGGCGTCGCCCTGCGTCTGCTGCGGCATCGCGTCGACCGCCAGTTGATCCAACCGGCGCTGCTGCAGCACCGGCGGCTGCTGGAAAGCCTGGATTTCAGTTCGACGGTGATCGACCTGGCGCCGGTCGGCATCTGTGTCCTGCGTCGCAGCGACCGCCAACTGCTGCTGTCCAACCAGCTGCTGCGTGACTGGCTGGGCGAGGATGGCACCGACAGCGATTGGCAGGCACCGTGGCGCGGACATGCCGGCGAACGCGGTCGCGGGCTGGAGTTCACCGCGCGCGACGGTCGCCAGCTGCAGGTACTGCATGCCGCCTGCCGCTACCAGGATGACGATGTACTGCTGTGCGTGTTCCATGACATCTCACGCCATCGGCAGGCACAGGCGGCGCTGTCGTCGGCACGGCAGGCAGCCGACGCCGCCAACCAGGCCAAGAGCGCGTTCCTGGCGACCATGAGCCATGAAATCCGCACCCCGCTGTACGGGGTGCTTGGAACGCTGGAGCTGCTCGGCCGCACGCCGCTGGATGCACGCCAGTCGCAGTACCTGCGCACCATCGAGAGTTCCTCATCGGTGCTGCTGCAACTGATCAGCGATGTGCTGGATGTGTCCAAGATCGAGTCGGGCCAGCTGAGCCTGGAGCCGACATCGTTTTCGCCGCGCGAGCTGACCGAGAGCGTGCTGCGCAGCTTCGCCGCGGCGGCGACGCGCAAGGGCCTGCAGGTACTGGTCTGCACCGACCCACGGTTGCCGACACGGGTGCTCGGCGATGCCGACCGGATCCGCCAGGTGCTGGGCAACCTGCTCAGCAACGCCATCAAGTTCACCGAGCATGGCCGGGTAGTGCTGCGCGTGCGACTGGTGCAGCGCGAAGGCGAGTCGAGCGTACTGGCCTGGCAGGTCACCGATACCGGCGTGGGCATCGCCACCGAGGAACAGGCGCGCCTGTTCGAGCCCTTCCGCCAGGTCCGTGGCGCCGCCAGCGCGCAGGGCACCGGGCTGGGCCTGTCGATCAGCGACCGCCTGGTGCGGTTGATGAGTGGCGAACTGCGCGTGGTCAGCGAACCGGGACTGGGCAGCAGTTTCACCGTACGCCTGCCCTTGCCGGTGCTGGCCGCGACCGAGGACGGCCCCGCATTGCTGGCCGAGCCGCCGGTCTACGTGCGCGGCCGCGATCGCGAGCTGGTCGACAGTGCATGTGGCTGGCTGCGCCGCTGGGGTGCCAATGCGCAGCCTCTGCAGGGCGACCCTGTCCTGCTCGACCACGCCGGCGCAATCCTGATGGATGGCGAGGCGGAACAACCGTTGGCCTGGCAGGGCCCGCGCGTGCTGGCCTCGATCGACGGTGGCGACCAACCCGCAGCCACCGCCGATGGCGCGCTGCTGGTCACCCTGCACGGCATGTCCTCGATCGCCCTGGCGGTCGCACGCCAGCAGCGGCAATGCGCAACGCTGCCGACCGCAGCGCGCGATGTGCAACCGGGTCCGCTGGGACTGCGGGTGCTGGCCGTGGAAGACAATCCCATCAACCGGGTGATCCTGGCCGAACAGCTGCAGGCCCTGGGCTGCGAGGTGGAGCTTGCGCAGGATGGTGTCGAGGCGTTGCAGCTGTGCCAGACCCATGGCTTCGACCTGGTGGTCACCGACATCAACATGCCGCGCATGGACGGCCACACCTTGGCGCGCCGGCTGCGGGCGGAGGGCAATCTGCTGCCGGTGATCGGCGCCACCGCCAACGCGACCGCCGAGGAGCGCGAGCGCTGCCTGGCCAGCGGCATGCAGGGCTATCTGAGCAAACCCATCGACATCGCACGCCTGCGTCAGGCGCTTTCCGCCGTTCGCCAAGGAGATCCTGCATGACCCGCCGTGTCCTGATCCTGGAAGACCAGCCGTTCCAACGTGGTTACCTCGTCAATCTGTTCAGCGCGCGCGCCGGTGTGCAGGTCGACGCCTGCGAAGACGTGGATGCGGCAATCGCCCTGTGTGCCTGCCAGGCCTATGACCTGGTGGTGAGCGATCTGTTGATGCCCGGCCAGGATGGCATCCAGTTCATCCAGGCACTGGCCGCACAACCGCGCCCGCCGCGGCTTGCCGTGGTCAGCGCAGCCTCGCGGCGGATGATGAGTTCGGCACGGTTGATGGCCGAATCACTGGGCCTGGAGGTGGTCGGCCTGTTGGCCAAGCCGGTCGCCGCCAGCGATGTCGATGCGCTGCTTGATGCACTGGCGCAGACCCGGCCAGCGGTGCGCACCAGCCCGGCTGCGCTGACGCCCGAACCGGACGCGGCACAGCTGCGGCAGGCGCTGGCCGACGGCAGCCTGACCGCCTGGTTCCAGCCGAAGAAGTCGCTGCAGTCCGGGCGCGTGGTCGCCGCCGAGGCACTGGTGCGCTGGCGCCACCCGCAGCTGGGGACACTGGCGCCTGGAAGCTTCCTGCCGGCGCTGTGCCGTCATGGCCTGGAGGGCGAACTGCTGCGCGCGATGCTCACGGCCAGCATCCAGGCACAGGCGCGCTGGCGCTCCCAGGGATTCCGCGTGCCGGTATCGATCAACCTGCCGCCGCACCTGCTGGAGCAGTCCGATCTTCCGGATGAGCTGCTGGCACTGACTCTGGCCGCGGGCGGCAATCCGGCTGATCTGTGCTTCGAACTGATGGAGAACAGCACCACGCGCCACGTCAGCGACTTCTATGCAGGCGCGTGCCGGTTGCGGATGAAAGGGTTCGGCCTGGCCCAGGACGACTTCGGCCAAGGGCTGAGCTCGGTGCACAACCTGGTCAACACACCCTTCACCGAGGTCAAGATCGATCGTGCGCTGGTCAGCGGTTGCGCGCGCGATCCCGCCCTGCACCTGACCTTGACCACCGTGATCGCGCTGGCCAACCAGCTCGGCCTGACCATCGTTGCCGAAGGCGTGGAGAGTGATGCCGATCTGGCCGCGCTGCGCCAGCTCGGCTGCAACCAGGTACAGGGCTTCCTGATTTCGCAGGCGCTGCCCTCGGACGACTTCACCCGTCTGCTCGGCGAAGATGTTCCCCATGCTGCCGCCGGCAGCAACCGGGCCGCGTCGCGCTGACAGGCAACGCTGAAAGGCTTCACAATCCCATCAAGAGTCATTGACGATCCTCTCTGCGCGGCGGCACCGGCCGTGCCCTGCGCCCTTCGGGCCGCCATCGACCGCCTACTGCTCCGAGACCTGCCCATGCCGGCCGAGGCCGCTCCCGTACGTCGACTCGCCCGCCGCTCCCTGCGTGTACATGCGCTGCTGATTGGCGTGGTGGTGCTGGCAACGCTGCAGGCTGGCCTGCTGCTGTCCACCGGCAGCCAGCTGTTCAACGAAGAACAGAGCAAGATCCGCTATCACTTCCGTCGCCTGGACGGCACGCTGCAGGAACAGGATCGCTTCCTGCGGCAATGGCGCCTGCATGACGTGGGCAATCGCGGGCAGCCCGTGGACGAGGCCGCCTCAGGTGCACAGCCGAGCCCGTTGTTCGCCAGTTTCGCGCGCATCGGTACCGACGGCGGCGCCTCGACACAGGCAACGGCCGAACTGGGCGACCGCTTCCTGCGCTTCTACGGCGCCTTCTGGGCGGCCTCCCGGTTTCCGCCTCCGCAGTGCCTGCTGGTCGATGGGCAGGGCCGCCGTGGCCTGCTTGCACCGATCCAGACAGTGCGTGGTGATCCCGGCCAGAGCAGCCCGCATCACCTGCAGCCGGCACTGACCGCCATCCACCAGGTCCTGCGCGAACGGCCAGCGCTGCGGCGCGGCAACGTGGTGTGGACACCGGTGGCCTGGCGCGAGGGACAGACCCGGCTGCTTGCCATCGCGCACGCACCGCAGGATGCCCGCCTGTGGGGCGAAAGCGAGGACGAGTCGCTGGCCGCGGTGGCCTGCCTGCTGGATCCCGGCCGCGTTGATGACTACCGCCAGGTGATGGGTACACCGGTGTTCGAACGGATGTCGCTGTTTGATGGCAACGGCCGCCTGCTGCTGGGTGACGCCAACGATGCCAGCCGCGCGGGCACGTCCTGGCGCGCGGGTCTGGACGGCCTGCTGTTCCGCATGCGCAGCGAACAGGGATGGCTGGCGGTGTATCACGTTGGCTGGCAACAGGTGTTCCAGCACCCGCGCGGGCCACTGCTGGGCAGCATGGTGGTGGCGTTGCTGCTGGCCACCGGTGGCGTGCTGATCCTGCGTGCCTACCGGCGCTCGGTGATCGAGCCACTGCGCCGCAACCATGCGCGGTTGCTGGAAAGCGAGGCCTTCAGCCGCACCATCCTCGACAACGCGCCGATCGGGTTGTGCCTGCTGCGCCGTACCGATGGCCGCGTGCTGCTGGACAACGCACTGGCGCGTCAGTGGCTGGGGGAAGACCACGACGACGGTGGCTGGCACGGGCCCTGGCGACGCAGCGTGCTCGCCGCTGGCGGCACCACGGCGGGCGACGGCCTGGCCTACACCACGCCGGACAACCGCCACCTGCTGATCACCGCGACGCCCGCGCGCTATCGCGGCGCACCCGCTGTGCTGTGCCTGTTCATCGACCTCAGCAGCCAGCACGAGGCCGAACAGGTGCTGCAGCAGGCACGCCGTGCAGCCGACCAGGCCAACCGCGCCAAGAGCCAGTTCCTGGCCACCATGAGCCATGAGATACGCACCCCGCTGTACGGCGTGCTCGGCACGCTGGAGCTGCTGGGCCTGACCCCGCTGGATGCGCGCCAGCAGGACTACCTGGACACGATCCAGCGCTCCTCATCGACATTGATGCAGCTGATCAGCGACATCCTGGATGTCAGCAAGGCCGAGGCCGACCAGCTGAGCCTGGAGCCCGGTGCGTTCGATCCGGTGCGGCTGACCGAGGACGCGCTGGACTCCTACGCCGCTGCCGCCGCACACAAGGGCCTGCAGTTCTACGCCTGCATCGATCCGGATGTACCGGCTACGGTCAACGGTGATGCCGCGCGCATCCGCCAGATCCTCAACAACCTGATCAGCAATGCACTGAAATTCACCGACAGCGGCCGGGTCGTGGTGCGTCTGGGCGCACAGCACATCGATGATCGCTGCTGGCTGCGCTGGCAGGTGGCCGATACCGGCATCGGCATCGCCAGCGAGCACCAGGCACATCTGTTCGAACCCTTCTTCCAGGCCAACCCGGGCACCGATGCCATGCGGGGTACCGGATTGGGCCTGGCCATCTGTGCACATCTGACCACGATGATGGAAGGCCACCTGCGGGTGGTCAGCGAAAGCGGGCTGGGCAGCAGCTTCTCGGTCGAACTGCCACTGCCCGAGGCAACACCCGATCCGCTGCAGGGGGCTTCACCGCGATTGCCGGCAGCGTTGCCGGTGCAGGTCCGTGGCAGCGTCCGCGAGTTTGCACAATCGATATGCGAGCGGTTGCAGCAGCGCGGCGCACAGGCCAGCGTGCATCGCGATGATGCGCCGGAGCCTGCCGATCCTGGCACAGTGATGCTCGACCTTGTGCTGGACGAGGGAACGCCCACGTGGAGTGGACCGCAGGTGGTGGCCTGCCGCGAAGGTGGAATGCAGCCGCAACGGGTGCAGGGGCATTGGCAGGTCGGCGTGCATCGTCTGGATGCGATCGTGCTCGCGCTGGTGGCTGCGGCCGGGCAAGCACTGCCCGCCGAGGTCAACGGACGCCTGCCGGCGCCACGCAGGTTCGGGCTGCAGGTACTTGTCGCCGAAGACAACCCGATCAACCAGGCGATCCTGCGTGGCCAGCTGGAGCAGCTCGGTTGCCATGCCGTGGTCGCCAGTGATGGTAATGAAGCCCTGCACTATTGGCCGCAGCGTCCCTTCGCCCTGGTGTTGACCGACCTCAACATGCCGGGACTGGATGGTTACGGTCTGGCCCGTGCATTGCGCGCGCGTGGGGTTGAGGTGCCGATCCATGGCGCAACCGCCAACGCCGACCCGGCGGAGCGGCAACGCTGCCATGAGGCGGGGATGCAGGGGGTGCTGGTCAAGCCGATCACCCTGGCAGCACTGCAGCGCCTGCTGACCCAGGTTGCAGCCCGGCCGCACAGCGAACCCATCGACGACGACGCCGATGCGCCACTGCAGGTTCCGGAGAAAATGCAGGCGTTGTTCGTGCAGACCATGCAGGCCGACCTGGACAGCCTGCGACGGGCGATCGACGATGCCGCACCAGAACGCGTGGCACAGGTGCTGCATCGCATCCGCGGCGCACTGGTGATCGTTGGCGCACCGGCACTGGTGGCACACGGCCAGCAGATCGAAGAGCAGATCGGCGACGGCGACGCGTTGCCTGCTCTCGCTACGGCGCTCGACCATTTCCAACGGCGCCTGCAGCGGCTGCTGCAACCATTGGCGCACGTCGCCGCCCCCTCACCTTCCAGCAACCCGGCACCTCCATGACCACCCGCATCCTCATCGCTGACGACCACCCGATCGTGCTTGCCGGCATCCGCGATGTCCTGGCCGGCGAACTCGACCTGGACGTGGTCGGCGAGGCCGCCGATCCAGTGACCCTGATCGAGCTGATGACGAGCACCCTGCCCCACGCGGTGATCACCGATTACAGCATGCCCGGTGGTGACAGTTTCGGCGATGGCATCAAGCTGATCTCGTTTCTGCGTCGCAGCTTCCCCGATGTGCGTCTGCTGGTGTTGACGATGGTCTCCAATCCTTCGCTGGTGGCGGCCATGTACGCAGCCGGTGCCAGCGGCGTGGTGCTCAAAAGCCACGGCCTGGGCAGCCTGGTACAGGCGCTGCGCACGGTGCTGGCCGACCGCGTCTACCGCCCTCCCGGCCTGCTGCCGGTTGCCGCCGCAGAACCGGCCGATGCCGAGGTGGTGCTGGCGCGCCTCTCGCCGCGCGAACTGGAAGTCATCCGTCTGTTCACCGGGGGCATGAGCGTGGGTGACATCGCCCGCCAGCTGCAGCGCAGTGCGAAGACGGTCAGCACGCAGAAAATCAACGCGATGCGCAAACTGGGTGTGGACAGCGACCAGGCGCTGATCGAGTACTGCCTGCAGTCGTCGATGTTCGGCTGAGGCCTCCACATCGCTGAACCGTGCCCCGCCCATGCACAGGGCACGAAGTGCTTTAGGAAACGCCTGATTCCATCGGACAGGTCTGGTTTCTAGTCTGGATGCATCCCGCCATGGTGACGATCTCCCATCGTCATCGCGTTACCGGCGGGAGCGAAACCGGATGGCGCCTGCAGCGGCCATCACACCCGGTTTCCACAGCGACGCGGCCCTGCCGCGCCAGATCGCGCAGCCGCGCTGCGCCCTGCCACAGGAATACACCAGCATGAACGCCTCTCCCCCACGGCGCCGCCGTGCGTCTGCCTGCGCGCGCGCTTCGCGCCTCCCCTTGATTCCCAGCCTGCTGGCCAGCGCGCTGTGGGCCGCCCTGCCCGTGCACGCGGCCGAACTGCAGGGGCCGCTGAAGGTTACCGATGGCGGCAGCCTGCAGTTGGGCGCCGACGACATGCTGTCGCACAGTGCCGGCGGCTACGCCCTGGAGGCCAATGGTGTCGGCAGCACCATTACCGTCAATGGCAGCTGGATCGCGAGCACCGGAGGCGGCAGCGGCATCCTTGCCAGCGCCGGTGGCAGCGTCCTGATCGAGGGCGGCATCCTGCAGGTCGGCGGCGACAGCACCCCCGTCGGCTATGCGCTGAACGCCAGCGGTGCGGGTAGCGTGATCCGGGCCAACAACCTGGTCATCAATGCTTACCGGAACGGTTCGGGCTACGGCACGGTCAATGCCACCGGTGGTGGCAAGCTCTGGTTGAATGGCGGCAGTGTGAGCAGCGCCGGACATGCTCTGTACTCCAATGGGCGTGGCAGCGAACTGCACGTGACCGGTACGGAGATCAACAACGGCGCCAACAGCGCGGTGTACGCCGAGGGCGGCGCACTGTTGGCGCTGGAGTCGCTGACGCTGACCTTCGCCGAAGCCACCAGTGGCTACAGCGGGCGCGTCTCCTCCAACGGCAGCGGCAGCGTGCTGTCGCTGCGCGACGTGGACGTGGTTAACGGCTACTTCGATATCGACAACGGTGGCACGCTGCAGATCGTGGGCGGCAGTGCCAGCAGCAGCGGCAGCAGCATCCGCCTGCTCGGCAACAGAATCAACCGCGTATACTCCACCGCCGATATCACCGGCGGCCGCTTCGAGACCGTCGGCGGCTATGGCGTCAACGTCAACAGCTGGGCCAAACTGACCGCCAACGGCGCCCACTTCACCGTGCGCGATGGCTCTTCCGGTATCTGGCTGTCCGGCGCGGACTCGCTGGCCGACCTCACCGATACCACGATCAGCACCTATGGTGACAACGGCTACGGCCACGGCGTGGACGTCTGGGGCGGTACCGCCACGATCACCGGCGGCAGCATCGATACCCACGGCGATGGTGTCTACGGCCTGCGCGCCTCGGGCAGCAATCCACCGACGCCCTATTCGCGCATCCGTGCCAAGGATCTGGACATCACCACCTACGGCAGCGGGGGCGGCGGCGTCTTCCTCGGCGGCAGCACCGCCGATATACAGCTGGACGGAGGCTCGATCACCACGCTGGGTGCATCCTCGTTCGGCATCGTGCAGATGAACACCGCCAAGCTCACGGCCGACAACCTGGGCATCCATGCACAAGGGACGAATTCGGGCGCCTATCGCTCCTACATCACGGTGTTCGGGCCGTACTGGGACCGTCTGGTATTCAACAGCAGCAGCCTGCAGACCCAGGACGGTCCCGCGCTGTGGCTGCAGGGCAGCAACCACGAGCTGACGCTCAACAACACCGATGTCGTCGCGCGCCAGCAGGGCAACCTCGACGGTGGCCGCCTGCTGCGGGTGAGCGATACCGTGTTCACCGATGGAAGCTCGGTCGCCACCGCAGACATTCTTTTCACTGCCGACAACAGCCGCCTGACCGGCGATGTCGTGGTCGACAGCGCCACCGCCAACGTGCAGATGACGCTGCGCAACGGCACCGTGTTCAACGGCGCACTGCGCAACGACTCGGGCTACCAGGTCGCGCAGCTGGCGATGGATGGCAGCAGCCAGTGGAACGTGCGTGGCACTTCCAGCGTCGGCTTCCTGGACCATGCCGGCACCATCGCCTTCGTCGCGCCCACCACTGACGATTTCAAGACCCTGACCGTCACCGGCGACTATGTCGGCAACGATGGCCATTGGCTGTTCAACCGCGCACTGGGCGACGATGCCTCGCTGGGTGACCAGCTGGTGATCCAGGGCAACAGCAGCGGCACGGCCTCTGTCAGCGTGCGCAACGCGGGAGGCGCTGGTGCCCTGACCAGCGAAGGCATCCGCCTGATCAGCGTGGGCGGCCAGTCCGATGCACAGTTCTCGCTGCAGGGACGCGCGGTGGCCGGCGCCTACGACTACTTCCTGTACAAGGGTGGCGTCGCCACGCCGGACGATGGCAACTGGTACCTGCGCTCGGAATACGTACCGCCGGTCGACCCGCCGGAACCGCCCGATCCGCCGGAGCCGCCGATTGATCCGCCGACTCCGCCGATCGATCCGCCTGCTCCGCCGATCGATCCACCGATCGATCCGCCGGTGGTCCCACCGGTCGACCCGCCGCTGCCGCCGGTGCCGCCGCGTGTGGAGCGCCCGGAGCCGGCGGTGTACATGGCCAACCAGAGCAGTGCGCTGGGCATGTTCCGGCACAGCCTGTACGACCGCAGTGGCGATCCTGCCGATGCAACCGACGGCGGCAGCGACGCGATTGCATGGGCACACGTGCGCAGCAGCCAGCCCGGCAGTCGCGGCCGCCAGGTGGATGTGGACAGCCAGCTCAACAGCGTGCTGCTGGGTGTCGGTCGCCGCTTCGAAGCCAATCCCGGTGGTCAGCTGCAGGCAGGTGTGATGGCCGGCCAGGGTCGGGCACGCAACGACAGCCGTTCGCAGGTGACCGGTTACACCGCGCACGGTGTGGTCAACGGCACCAGCCTGGGCCTGTATGCCACCTGGTTGCAGGACGCACGGATGGACAGCGGTGCGTATGTGGACAGCTGGCTGCAGTACGGACGGTTCCGCAACAGCGTGCAGGGCGAAGGGCTGCAGAAGGAGCACTATCGCTCGCACAGCTGGACCGGTTCGGCCGAGGCAGGCTATGTGCTGCCCGTGCAGCGTACAGCGCAGCGCGGTGTCTACCTGGAGCCACAGCTGCAGGTGATCCACAGCCGCTACGATGCCGACCGCGTGGTCGAAACCAATGGCACGATGGTCGAAGGTCGCGACAAGGACAGCACCACCACGCGTGTGGGCATGCGCCTGTACACGCGTTCGCTGACGCAGGGCCAGGGGCAGGTACAGCCGTTCGTCGCGGTGAACTGGTGGTCCGGTGGCAACGACGCCGCCATCGCCATGGACGGCGAACGCCTGCGCCGGCAGTTGCCGCGTGACATCTACGAAGCCAAGGCCGGCGTGCAGGTGAATCTGTCAGGCGGCTGGCGTGGCTGGGGCGAGATCAGCCGGCAGACCGGCGGCATGGGCTTCCGCGATACCAGCGGTCAGCTGGGTGTCTCCTACCGCTGGTAAGACGTACCGCTGGCGAGCCCATCGAGGGGTCCGACGATGCTTCGTCGGACCCCTCGTTGTTTTCCACACCGCGCGTGGAAATCGATGGGGGCTGGATGTGGACAAGTGGTCGTAAGCCACGCACGACAAGCGTTTTCGACGCTGGCGATTTTTTGTCCAGGCTGTCCAGGATGCAGGCTGGTGCGTGTTTTCCACACAGCAGGTGGAAAGCGATGCGAACTTGATGTGGACAACCCACCTTGAACGTTATGCCGCAAGCGTTTCAAGGAGTGGCTGTTTTTTGTCCAGGCGCCTCATTGGTTTTCCACACGCCACGTGGAAAGCCGTGGGGGTTTGGTGTGGACAAGTCGCCGCGAGCCATGCAGGCCAAGCGTTTCAACGCGTGGTGAATTTATGTCCACCGCCACCCGCAACACCGGGCTGGCGCTTCCGCAGCGCAGATGCGCAATGACACTGCCAGCGTGTGCGCCTTCCGACAGGCGCCCGATACAACAAGACCCCGCATTGCGGGGTCCTGTGGGCAATCACTGCGCTGCGTCGTCGATCAGACGTTGAAGCGGAAATGCAGGATGTCACCTTCCTGCACGCGGTATTCCTTGCCTTCCAGGCGCAGGCGACCGGCTTCCTTGGCGCCAGCTTCACCCTTGTACTTGATGAAGTCGTCATACGCGATGGTTTCGGCTCGGATGAAGCCCTTCTCGAAGTCGGTATGGATGACTGCGGCAGCCTGCGGCGCGGTGGCGCCCTTGCGCACGGTCCACGCGCGGACTTCCTTCACGCCTGCGGTGAAGTAGGTCTGCAGGCCGAGCAGGCTGTAGGCCGCGTTGATCACGCGGTTCAGGCCCGGCTCGCTCAGGCCGAGGTCGGCCAGGAACGTATCGCGGTCTTCGTCGTCCAGCTGCGACAGCTCCTCTTCGATCGCTGCCGACACCGGCACCACCTGTGCGCCTTCTTCGGCAGCACGGGCGCGCACGGCATCCAGGTGCGGGTTGTTCTCGAAACCGTCTTCCAGCACGTTGGCGATGTACATCACCGGCTTCAGGGTCAGCAGGAACAGATCGCGCACCAGCGCCTTCTCTTCCTCGTCCAGACCTGCCGAACGACCGGCCTTGCCGTCGGCCAGCGCGGCCTGCAGCTTGGCCAGCACCGGCTTGCGTGCCGCTGCGTCCTTGTCGCCGCCCTTGGCCGCACGCTCGGCGCGGTTCAGTGCCTTCTCGACGCTGTCCAGGTCGGCCAAAGCCAGTTCGGTATCGATGGTGTCGATGTCCGAGATCGGGTCGACCTTGTTGTTGACGTGAATGACGTCAGCGTTCTCGAAGCAGCGCACCACGTGGGTGATCGCATCCACTTCGCGGATGTGGGCGAGGAACTTGTTGCCCAGCCCTTCGCCGCTGGCGGCACCGGCCACCAGGCCGGCGATGTCGACGAACTCGACCGCAGTCGGGATGACCTTCTGCGGGTTGATGATCGCTGCCAGTTCGTTCAGGCGCGGATCCGGCACCGGCACGATGCCGACGTTCGGTTCGATGGTGCAGAACGGGAAGTTCGCCGCGGCGATGCCCGCCTTGGTCAGCGCGTTGAACAGGGTCGACTTGCCGACGTTGGGCAGGCCGACGATGCCGCATTTGATACCCATGGGTGACAGCTCTCTGGGGTGAAAGTGATTGGGGAAACAGCGGCGTGGGCGCTGCTTTTCCAATCATTCTCCGTACCGACCAACGGTCGGTACCTACCGGTACAATTATTTCGGGGTGTGCAGCCGCTTCATCGCTTCGCTGAAATCGCCCTGCACTGCCAACGGCAGCACGTCGATCGCATCGTCGATGGCGCGCGAAATCAGTACTTCATCGTCCTTGGAAGGGCGTCCCAGCACCCAGCCCACCACGCGGTCCTTGTGGCCGGGATGGCCGATGCCCACGCGCAGGCGATGGAACTTGCCATGGCCGAGCAACCGGATGGTGTCACGCAGGCCGTTCTGTCCGCCGTGGCCACCGTCGAACTTCAACCGCGCCACGCCGGGCGCCAGGTCCAGTTCGTCATGGGCCAGCAGGGTCTCCTCCGGCTCGATCTTCCAGAACCGCTGCGCGGCGGTGACCGACTTGCCGCTGAGGTTCATGAAGGTGGCGGGCTTGAGCAGCCACACCGTCTGCCCAGCGATGTCGACCTTGGCGGTCTCGCCAAACAACTTGCTGTCCACGTTCCATCGCGCACCGGCCTTTTCAGCCAGGGCCTCAACGAAATGAAACCCGGCATTGTGCCGGGTCCGGGCGTGCTCCGATCCGGGGTTGCCCAGACCGACGATCAGTCGCAATCCTGCCATCGTTCCATCCAGATACGGCGCCTGCCCCGAGGGACAGGCGCCGCGGGGTATTACTCGGCCGCTGCTTCTTCAGCGTCGGCAGCATCCTGCTTGCCGTGCTTGGCAGTGACGATCGCGTCGTCGTGGTCCTTGCCCAGCGCCAGCGCCGGGATTTCCACGCCCTTCGGCAGCTTGATGTCCGACAGGTACACAACGTCGCCAGCCTTCAGCTCGCCCAGGTCGACTTCGATCGACTCCGGCAGGTCCTTCGGCAGGCAGGTGATGGCCACTTCCTTCAGTTCGTGGGCGACCACGACGTCGGCAGCCTTGCCAGCCGGCGAGGTGTCTTCGTTGATGAAGTGCAGCGGAACCGAAGCGGTCAGCTTCTCGTTCTCGTTCACGCGCAGGAAGTCCAGGTGCATGATCAGCTGCTTGAACGGATGGCGCTGCATGTCACGCAGCAGCACCTTCTGCACCTGGCCGTCCAGGTTCAGGTCCAGGATCGAGGCATAGAACCACTCGTTCTGCTGGGCCAGCCAGATTTCGTTGTGGTCCAGGCTGATGGCGACCGGTTCGGCGTTGCCGCCGTACACGATCGCCGGGATCACACCAGCGGTACGCAGGCGGCGGCTCGCACCCTTACGCTGCAGTTCACGCTTGGTGACCTTGATTTCATGGGTCTTCGACATTTTCGACTACTCGGTTGTTGCCTTGCCTTGCGGCTTGGCGGTTGAAGGCACTTCCGCGACCAGAAGTGCCCAGTGTGTCCCTGCCGTTGCCGGCGGGGACGAAAAAATCAATCGACGTACAGCGAGCTGACCGACTCGCCGAAGGCGATGCGGCGCATCGTTTCGGCCAGCATTTCCGCCACGCTCAGCTGGCGGATCTTGCTGCACACCCGCGCGGCGTCCTTCAGCGGGATGGTGTCCGTCACCACCAGCTCATCGAGCTGGGAATTGGTGATGTTGTCCACCGCCGGGCCCGACAGCACCGCGTGGGTGCAGTAGGCGGCGACCTTGAGCGCACCGCGCGCCTTCAGGGCAGCGGCAGCGGCGCACAGGGTGCCGGCGGTATCGACGATGTCATCGACCATCACGCAGGTCTTGCCTTCGACGTCACCGATGATGTTCATCACGGTGGAGACGTTGGCGCGCGGACGGCGCTTGTCGATGATCGCCAGGTCGGCGTCATCCAGGCGCTTGGCCACTGCGCGGGCACGGACCACGCCGCCCACGTCCGGCGACACCACGATCAGGTTCTCGGTGCCGTAGGCGCGCCAGATGTCGGCCAGCAGCAGCGGAGAGGCATACACGTTGTCGACCGGAATATCGAAGAAACCCTGGATCTGGTCGGCGTGCAGGTCGACGGTCAGCACACGATCAGCGCCGGCGGTGCTGAACATCTTCGCCGCCAGCTTGGCGGTGATCGGCACGCGCGAGGAACGCATGCGGCGATCCTGGCGCGAGTAGCCGAAGTACGGCACCACCGCGGTCACGCTGGCCACCGATGCGCGCTTGAGCGCGTCGATCAGCACCAGCAGTTCCATCAGGTTTTCCGCGCTCGGCGCCGAGGTCGGCTGGATCACGAACACGTCCTGCTTGCGGACGTTCTCTTCGATTTCCACCTGCACTTCGCCATCGGAGAAGTGCGAGACCAGCGCCTTGCCCGGGCGGACTCCCAGTTCCTTGCAGATGTTCTGCGCCAGACGTTTGTTGGCGTTGCCGGAAAAGACCAGCAGGTTCGGGGACTCTTGCATCATGATTGTCTCGGGCGGGGACGAGTGGCGGGGATCCGGTAGCGGCAAGGACCACTGCGGCCCCTGCTGCTGACAACACCGCGGCTGTTCCCACGTCCCGCGCAGATGATGCGCTGGAAGGCGCGGACGCAGCCGCATTGGCAGGGGCGGGAGGATTCGAACCTCCGAATGCCAGGATCAAAACCTGGTGCCTTGGGCCTCTTGGCGACGCCCCTGCATTGATGAATCAGTGTTGCTCGAGTGCATCCAGCAGTGGCGAACGTGCAACGCCCGCAGCCACCCTTGCCCGCAACTCCTTCGACAACTTCGCTCGTCCCTGCTCGGCGGCAGCCTGCGAATCGAACTCGACGAAACAACCACTTCCCGAACCGGTCAGACGTGCCGTGCCGATGTCGCTCAACGCAGCAAGCACCACCTCGACGGCAGGCTCACGGCGGCGCAGCACCGGTTCGAACACGTTCCCGACCAGCGTGCCGGAAGCGAAGTCCTCTATTTTCGCCTGTGGACTGTCGCGCGTCAAATCCGGATCAGCGAACAGGAGGGGCGTCGGCACATGAACGCCCGGTTCGACCACCACATACCAGGCCTGCGGCAGGGTGATCGGCTGCAGCCGCTCGCCCACCCCTTCGGCCCAGGCGTTGTGGCCACGCACGAACACCGGTACGTCGGCGCCAAGGCGCAACCCCAGCGCAGCCAGCGCATTTTCGTCCAGCCCGGCGCCCCATAGCCGGTTCAGCACCACCAGTACGGTGGCCGCATCGGACGAACCGCCGCCGAAACCGCCGCCCGCAGGAACATGCTTTTCGACGATGATGTCGACACCTTGATCGACATTCGCCGCCTCTTTGAGCATCCGCGCTGCACGAACCGCCAGATCATCGGCCTCGGCGACGCCGGCCAGGCCCTCGCCCTGTCGTCGCACCTGGCCGTCTTCACGCAGGCGCAGGCCGATCCGGTCGCCCCAGTCGAGCAGGCGGAACACCGTCTGCAGCTCGTGGTAACCGTCGGCACGGCGGCCGGTGATGTGCAGGAACAGGTTCAGCTTGGCCGGGGCCGGCCACCAGGACCAGCCCGCGTCATCCACCCGCGCGTTCATGGCGCGCCCGGGCCCCATTGGTCGACCAGCAGGCGCACCTTGGCGTCGCCATTGACCGCTTCGACCCTGCGCGGCAGGGCCGGACGCCCGGCTTCGGCCGGGTACCAGTCCAGATATTGGATCACCCACCCCATCTGCTGCATACGCCGCGGACGGCCATCAGCATCACGGTCGATCTTTCCCGGCCCAGCGCTGTCGCCGGCAACCAGGCCGCGCACCCAGTCCGGCAGCTGATTGACCGGAATATCCCAGCCGGTCGCCTCCAGCAGCAGCGCCTGCGCGTCTTCACCCTCGCGCGGACCACCGGCCAGCCCTTCCAGGCGCCCGGCTTCATGGTGGGTATCACCGCTCAACTTCCAGCTCTGGCGGGTCACCGGCGCGCTCAGTTCGACGACATAGCGCTGGCCTTCCTGTTTCCAGTCGATGCGGCCGCTGCCACCGTCCTTGCCCTTGCTGACCGCCACCCGGCCCTGGAAAGTCCAGTCCGCTGCTGCGCGCACCGCCTCCACGCGAGCGGTCTCGGCCGCGGCCGCTTCGGCGGAAACGGTGCTGACCACGGCCGGCGCTGGCGCCTTCTGCCGGCCAACGGTGGTACAGGCACTCAGGGCCAGGGTCACGGCCACCAGCAGCAACGGCCGGATCGTGCAAACACTCATGGATTGAATTTCTCGCGGGCGCGCAGCAGCGCGCGGTTTTCAGGGTCGAGCCGGGCCGCTTCCTCGAAGAAGTGACGGGCTTCATCGTGCTTGCCCAGTACCCACAGCACCTCGCCCACGTGGGCGGCGATTTCCGGGTCCTTGGCCAGCGTCCAGGCGCGGCGCAGCTGTACCAGCGCGTCGGCGTTGCGTCCCAGCCGATACAGCACCCAGCCATAGCTGTCGACGATGGCCGCGTTGTCCGGCTCGGCCACGCGCGCGCGGTCGATCAGTTCGAGCGCTTCCTGGTAGCGGCCGGTACGGTCGGCCAGGGTGTAACCCAGTGCGTTCAGTGCCGGCACGTTCTCCGGCTCGGTCACCAGGATCTTGCGCAGATCGGCCTCGGCGCGGGCGATGTCATCGCGACGCTCCCAGGCCAGCGCACGGGCATACAACAGGCCGTTCTCGTCCGGATACGCCGCCAGGCCACGGGCCAGTGCATCGATCTCGCCGGGAAGGTCGTCGGCGCGCTGGCGCAGCTCGGCTTCCAGCAGATACGCATCGCGCCGCACATCGTCATCCACCCCGGCATCGGACTGGATCGCATGCACTTCATCCAGCGCCAGCGACTGCCGGCCCGCCAGACCCTGTGCATTGGCCGCGCGCAGGCGCGCTTCATTCAGTTCATCGCCGCCAGGCACGCTGTGGTACCAGTTGACCGCCTCCGGATAGCGCTTGAGGTACTCGGCGATCTTGCCCAGCAACAGGCGCTGGGCCGGGTCCGGCTTGGCCGCCTGCCGCGACAGTTCGTTGTACAGATTGGACAGCGCGGCCTTGTCGCCCTGCTTGGCCAGCAGCGAAGCGCGCATGCCCCACGTCTGCACATTCTGCGGACCGACCGCCAGCACGCGTTCGGCCGCTGCCGGCTGGCCGAGGCTGTCATAGGCGATGGCCACCGCATTGCGCAGTTCCGGATCCTGACGGGTCTTCGGTTCCACCCCACGCAGCAGCGACAGCGCCTGGTCGGTCTGCCCGGCCTGCTGCAGCTGGCTGGCGCGCAGCAAGGCAACGCGCGGCTCCTCGGGGAAGCGCTTGACCACCTCATCGATCATGCGCCGCGCCAGCTCGGGCTTCTCCATGCGCAACGCCAGGCGTCCAAACTCCTGCCAGGCCTCGATCTTCTGGGGAATGGCGTTGGCATCGACCAGCTCGCCCAGCACCTGCGCCGGCACGGCCGGATCGCGGCCGCCGCCGATCAGGGCACCCAGTGCAAACTTCCAGCCCTCGTCGCCCGGATCCTGCAACAAGGCCTGAAGCTCGCCGCGCGCAGTCTTCACATCGCCCTGGCGCATCGCCAGCGCACCGGCGGCGCTGCGCATCGCCAATGAGCGCGGCGCACGCTGCTGCCACAGGGCCAGGCCCTTGGCCGCAGCATCATCTTCGTTGGCCAGCATGGCGATGCGGGTCGCCCGCTCGGCCAGGCCGGCGTCGCCGTCGGTCTGCTGGGCGGCCTGCAGGTACCAGCGCGCGGCCTCGGCCAGCTTGCCCGCCTGCAGGGCGAACTCACCAGCCAGGACCGGCTCCAGCGCCAGTTCCTCAGTCACCGCGGGCCGTGCGGGCGCCTTGGCGGGCACCGCCGCCAGGGCCTGGGCACAGGCCAGAGACAGCAGCAGAACACTGGGGATGCGAATCAATGCGGGCATCGTCGGCATCGGGGCCTTAAAATGTCGTCCAATGGCCAGCAGCTTATCGCAAGCAACTGAACAATGACCCTGTGGGTGCTCGGACTGAATCACCAGACCGCACCGGTGGAACTGCGCGAACGCGCAGCCTTCGCCGGTGACGCGTTGCCGCGCGCGCTCGGTTCGCTGCGCGATACCCCGCAGATCGCCGAGGCGGTACTGCTGTCCACCTGCAACCGCACCGAGCTGTATGCCGTCGCCGAGTCCGCGCAGGCACTGGACCAGTGGCTGCACGCCCAGGCCGGCGACCTGCAGGGCTATCTGTACCAGCACGCCGATGCCGATGCCGTGCGCCACCTGTTCCGGGTGGCGACGGGGCTGGATTCGATGGTGCTGGGCGAGCCGCAGATCCTCGGCCAGGTGAAGGATGCCTGGTCGACCGCGCGCGACCACGGCCTGCTCGGCCAGCGCCTGGACCGGTTGTTCCAGCAGACGTTCTCGGTGGCCAAGCGCGCGCGTACCGATACCCAGGTCGGCGCCAACCCGGTCTCGGTGGCCTCGGCAGCGGTACGCCTGGCACAGAACGCATTTGCACGCCTGGATGATTCCACCGTGCTGCTGGTCGGCGCTGGCGAGACCATCGAACTGGCTGCGCGCCACCTCAGCGAAGGCAAGGTGCGGCGTCTGCTGATCGCCAACCGCACCCTCGCCCATGCGCAGGAACTGGCCAGCCGCCATGGCGGTGTGGCGCTGCCGCTTACCGAGCTGGAACGCCACCTGGCCGAGGCCGACGTGGTGTTCTCGGCCACCGCCGCCCGTGAGCCGGTGATCCACCGTGCCGCAGTGGCCAACGCCCTGCGTGCGCGCCGGCACAAACCGATGCTGCTGTTCGACCTGGCCGTGCCGCGCGACATCGAAGCCGACGTTGCCACGCTCAAGGATGCGTTCCTGTACACCGTGGACGATCTCGAGCGCGCGGTGGAAGACAACCGCCGCAGCCGCCGCGAGGCCGCCGCTGAGGCCGAGACGATCATCGACCTGCAGGTCTCGCGCTTCGTGGAAACGCTGCAGGCCAGTGCCCACCAGGCACCGCTGCGGCAGCTGCGCGCCTTCGGCGAGGCCACCCGTGCCGAACTGCTGGAACGCGCGCGCCAGCAGCTGGCCAACGGCAAGCCGGCCGACGAAGTGCTGGAACTGCTTGCCCACGGCTTGACCAACCGCCTGCTGCATCCGCCGACCGCCGCCCTGCGTGCGGCCGCGCTCAGCGGCGATGCCGACCTGACCCGCGCCGCCGAGCGCCTGTTCCCGGCGACGCCGGGTTACCGCCACCCACCTGTGAGAACCGATGACGCCGACCCTGCGCCGTAAGTTGGAAGCGCTGGCCGAGCGCCGCGAAGAACTGGAACGTCTGCTCGCCGAACCGGAGGTGGTCGCCAACAACGCGCGCTTCCGCGATCTTTCGCGCGAATTTTCCCAGCTCGAACCGATCGCCACCGCACTGGCCGATGAAGCACGCGCCAAGGCCGACCTGGCTGCGGCCGAAAGCATGCGTACGGACCCGGACCTGCGCGAGCTGGCCGACGAGGAAATCGCCGCCGCACAGGCCCGCCTGCAGGAACTGGAGCAGGAACTGGCGCTGCTGCTGGTGCCGCGCGACCCGCGCGATGAAGGCAACCTGTTCCTGGAAGTGCGCGCCGGTACCGGCGGCGACGAGGCGGCGATCTTCGCTGGCGACCTGTTCCGCATGTACGCCCGCTACGCCGAGCGACAGGGCTGGAAGGTCGAGATCGAATCGGACAATCCCGGCGAACATGGCGGCTACAAGGAAGTGGTGGCACGCGTGGTCGGCCGTGGCGCGTTCTCGCGCCTGAAATTCGAATCGGGCACGCACCGCGTGCAGCGCGTGCCGGCCACCGAATCGCAGGGCCGCATCCACACCTCGGCGGCCACCGTGGCGATCATCCCGGAAGCCGACGAAGTCGATGAGATCGTCATCAACCCGGCTGACCTGAGAGTCGACACCTACCGTTCTTCCGGCGCCGGCGGCCAGCACGTCAACAAGACCGAATCGGCGATCCGCATCACCCACGTGCCCAGCGGCGTGGTGGTCGAATGCCAGACCGAGCGCAGCCAGCACGCCAACCGGGACAAGGCGATGAAACGCCTGAAGGCACAGCTGCTCGATGCCGAGCGCCAGCGCCATGACGCGGCGCAGGCCGAATCTCGGCGCCTGCAGGTCGGCAGCGGCGACCGCAGCCAGCGCATCCGCACCTACAACTTCCCGCAGGGCCGCATCACCGACCACCGCGTGGAAGGGCTGACCCTGTACGACCTGCCCAACGTGTTGGCCGGCGACCTGGATCCGCTGCTGCAGCGACTGAGCCACGAGCACCAGGTCGATGCCCTGGCCCAGCTTTCGGCCGGCTGACCCGCATGTCGGCCTGGCAGCAGCGGCAGCAACTGCAGCAGGCGATCGCGCGCCAGCCCGGCGACTTCGTTGCCTGGGTGATGCTGGCCGACCTGGAACTGGAAGCCGGCGACATTGCGGCCGGCGAGCAGGCCGCGCGACGCGCGCTGCAGCTGCGGCCCAATCATCCTGAAGCACTTGCCCGGCTGGGCCGGGTAGCGTGGATGGCAGGGGCGCACGTCGATGCCGCCACGCTGCTGGGCCAGGCCTCCGCGCTGGCACCGGAGCACCCGGGCATCGCGTTGTGGCTGGGGCACGCGCTGGAAGATGCCAACGATGCGGAAGGTGCATCGGCAGCCTATCGCCGCGCGCATGCGCTGATGCCCGATGAGCCGTATATCGCCGCACAGCGCCTCGCCTGGCAGCGTCGCCTGTGCGATTGGCAGGACGTGGATGCGCTGGCCGCCCAGGTGCGCGGCGCGCTTGCATCGGGCCAGGGCGTGGTTGAGCCCTTCGCGTTCCTCAGCGAAGACGCCAGCGCGGCCGAACAGTTGGCCTGTGCGCGTGCGCGTGCGGCCGCCGTGGCGGGGTCGGTGCGGCCACTGCCCCCGGTGAAGCTGCGCGAACGAGGTCCACTGCGCGTGGGCTTCCTGTCGAACGGCTTCGGCGCTCATCCCACCGGATTGCTGACGGTGGCGCTGCTGGAACACATGGGCCAGGACCCGGCCCTGCAGCTGCATCTGTTCGCGCTCAACGCCGACGATGGCAGCCGCATCCGCCAACGCCTGCAGACCGCCACCCGGCTGCATGACGTGGCGGGATTGCGCCATGCCGATACCGCCGCGCGCATCCGCGCACAGGGCATCGACCTGCTGTTCGACCTGCGCGGCTGGGGCGGCGGCGGCACACCGGAAGTACTGGCCATGCGCCCTGCCCCGCTACAGCTCAACTGGCTGGCCTACCCCGGCACCTCCGGTGCACCATGGCTGGATGCCGTGATCGCTGACCACTTCACGCTGCCGCCCCCGCTGGAGGCGCACTACAGCGAACGTGTGCTGCGCCTGCCGCGCGCGTTCCAGCCCTCGGACAACACCCGCGTGCTGGAGCCGGCACCGGACCGCGCGGCGTGCGGGCTGCCTGCGCAGGGCACGGTATTCTGCTGCTTCAACAACAGTTACAAGCTCAACCCGCGCAGCATGGGCCGCGCGTTCGCGGTGCTGCAGGCCGTACCCGGCAGCGTGCTGTGGCTGTTGTCCGGCCCCGGCCAGGCCGATGCGCGGCTGCGTGCCGCTGCGCAGGCAGCAGGACTCGATCCGGCGCGTCTGGTGTTCATGGCCAAGCTGCCGCATCCGCAGTATCTGGCCCGCTATCAGTTGGCCGACCTGTTCCTGGATACGAACCCGTACAACGCGCACACCACCGCGTCGGATGCACTGTGGGCCGGCTGCCCGGTACTGACCTGCCCCGGCGCCACCTTCGCCGCGCGCGTGGCCGGCAGCCTTAATCATCAGCTGGGTCTGGAGCACATGAACGTCGCCGACGATGCGGCGTTCGTCGCCACCGCCAGTGCACTCGGCAACGACCCTGTCGCCTTGGCCGCAGTGCGCGCCGAACTGGCGCAGGCACGCGAGCGTAGTGGCCTGTTCGACATGGCAGCTTTCGCGCGCGATCTGTCCGCACTGCTGCAGCAGCTGGCCCGCGAACAGGGCTGGCAGGGCCTCGACACGCCCTGACATCGCCCTGCGCTACGCTCGGGCTTCCTTCCCGCGTGGTATGACGATGGCCAAGCTCAAGCGCAAGGAATACGACGAACTACTGCAGCCGCTGCAGCTGGAACTGGCTGCGATGGCGCGCTGGGTGCAGCACAGCGGGCAACGCCTGCTGGTGCTGTTCGAAGGACGCGATACCGCCGGCAAGGGTGGCGCGATCCAGACCATCAGCGAGCACCTCAACCCACGTCAATGCAGGGTGGTGGCGCTGCCCAAACCCACCGACCGCGAAGCCACGCAGTGGTATTTCCAGCGCTACGCCTCGCATCTTCCGGCCGCCGGCGAGATCGTGCTGATGGACCGCAGCTGGTACAACCGTGCCGGCGTTGAACGGGTGATGGGCTACTGCAGCGAGACCGAATACCAGCAGTTCCTGCGCCAGGCGCCGGTGTTCGAACAGCTGCTGGTGGATGACGGCATCCTGCTGTTCAAGTACTGGCTGTGCGTGGACCAGGAGCAGCAGGAAAAGCGCTTTGCCGAACGCCATGTCGATCCACTGAAAGGCTGGAAGCTGTCGCCGGTGGATCTGAAGTCACGCAGCAAGTACAGCGCATACACCGAAGCGCGCGAGGCGATGCTGCGCGCGACCCATCGCGACGGTGCGCCGTGGACGCTGGTGGATTTCAACGACCAGCGGCTGGGTCGCCTGACCCTGGCCCGCAACCTGCTGGACCGGCTGCCGGACACGCGGGTGGATGCGCCGCTGCCGGAGCTGCCGAAGCTGAAGGGCAAGCTGCATCGCGAGCACTACGATGTACTGAAGCCGATCGAGGAGTTCCCGGTCGAAGAATAGGGTTTGTTCGGCAGGGCTGCGCCCTGCACCTGCTACAGGCAACGGCAACAGCCGAAGCAACGGCCGAAGCGGCATTCCGGGGGATGGCGGGGCGGTGTCGGATTGCGGGGACGCCGCAAGTACGTCCTTGTAGGCTTGGCAGCCGCATCCATGCGGCTGACACCCCGCAATCCGACACCGCCCCACCTTCGACAGATTTCCGGTGGCTGATGGATTCACGCCATGCGTGAATGAATCTCCATCGAAATCGAATATTTCGACAATTCATCGAAAAGCATTCACGCATGGCGTGGATCTACGTGTCGACCAAGGTCGACACCCACCAAGAACAGGCCATGACATTCCGACAGATCGCGAGAATCTGTCGAAGGCGGGGTGGGTCCGGTTGCGGGGGCGTGAGCGCCATGGATGGCGCGACCGAGCTTACAGGGACGTACTTGCAGCGTCCCCCGCAACCGGACCCACCCCGCCTACCCTCAGGAAACCAGATTCTGCTGTTGCTTCGGCTGTTGCCGTTGATTCGGCAGGTGCAGGGCGCAGCCCTGCCGACCCACCTATTACTTGGCAGCCGCGATCTGCTTTTCGATGTCCGCGGCGGTGACCGGACCGAGGAAGCTGTGGGCCAGCTTGCCCTGCGGATCGATCAGGTGGGTCAGCGGCAGGCCGCGCGGGGTGGCGAAGTCAGCCGGCGGGTCGAACGGATCGACGATCACGATCGGGTAGGTCACCGGATGCTTGGTCAGGAACGACTGCATCTCCGGCGCCTCGATGTCCTCGTAGGCCAGGCCAACCACTTCGATGTTGCTGCGCATGGCATGCAACGCCGACAACTCGGGCATTTCCTTTCGGCAGGGTGCGCACCAGGTCGCCCAGAAATTCACCACCACCCACTTGCCGCGATGTGCGGCCAGGTCGTAATCGCTGCCATCGACCGCCTTCATCTTCAGCGTCGGGAACTCGGCAGTGACACGCTCGGCGGGCGTGTCCTCCACCGGCGCCGGCGCGGCCGGGGTCGGTGCCTGCGCGGGCGGCTGGCTGCTGGCCGGGGTCGGCTCCTGCGCGGGTTTGCAGGCGGCCAGGGCCAGCAGCGCAGCCAGCAGCAACGGGGTCTTGCAGGTCATGGGGCGTCTCCAGAATCAGGGTAGATGTCGCTGACGCGACGCTTGAGGCGTTCACGCAGCGGCAGGCGCAACTCATCCAGCGCGGCCAATGCGGCCCGGCCAAGGCTGTCATCGCGGTAAGGCAGGTGTTGTTCGGCCACCGGAATGCGCAGCTGCGTGCATTCGTACAGATCGCCCAGGCTGACCTGGTCCAGGTCACGGGCCAGCAGCCACTCCCCGCGCTCATCACGGCGCAGCAGGCCGATGCCCTCCAGGTTGCAGGCCAGGTCCTGCAGCAGCGAGTCGGTCAGCATCGGTTCCAGCCGCAGGATCTCGTCGTCGGCCAGACCCCTGCCTTTGGCGCGTGCGTGCTGGAAGCGCCCGAGCAGGCGCAGCAGGCCATAGAACTCGTAGCCCTGCGGCAGGCGAAGTTCCACCGGCTGGTAGCGGAAGGCCGCCATCGACGATGCCAGCGACGCGCCCAGCAGCACGGCCACCCAGCACAGGTAGATCCACAGCAGCAGGATCGGCACGAAGGCCACCGTGCCATACAGCTTCTGGTAGGACTGGAAGCTGCCCAGGTAAGCACCGATGCCCCACTTCACCAGCTCCAGGATCACCGCGGCGAGAATCGCACCCGGAACCGCGTGGCGCCACTTCACGGTGTGGTGTGGCACCACCCGGAACATCAGGGTGATGCAGACGAATTCGATCAGGATCGGCGCCAGCCGCAACGCGAGATCGGCCAGCCAGCGCCCCTCCTGCGTGCCGAACAGCGGCATCGCGAACACCCGCGCCGACACGGCCAGCGAGGCAGCGGCGAGCATCGCGCCGAGGGTCAGCACCGTCCAGTAGACCAGGAAGCGGGTCAATCGTGGCCGGCTGCTGCCGACGCGCCAGATCTGGTTGAAGGTCTCTTCAACACTGTTGAGGGTGATCAGCAGCGAGATGACCAGGGCGATGAAGCCGGCGGCCGTGAGCTGGCCCGCGCTGGCCGAGAACTGCCGCAGGTAGCCCTCGGCGGCGCGCGCGGCATTGGGCACGAAGTTGGAGAAGACGTAGTCGCTGAGCTGGTCGCTCCAGCGGTCGAACACCGGGAAGGCCGAGAGCACGCCGAACACCACGATCGCCAACGGCACCAGCGCGAACACCGTGGTGTAGGCCAGCGCGGCGGCCGCCTGGAACAGGCGGTCGTCGAGGAAGCGGCGCCACAGGAAGCGGCCGAAGCTGGCGGCGCGTGCGCGATCCCGCGCGCGCTCCATCCACAAATTGAGCGTATCCAAAGGTTCCATCGGCGAAAGGGTACCCGATGCGGAATCGGTGCAGGATAGCCATACTGGCGTCCACACGATGAGGAGAGCTGGGCGCAATGGGCGAAATCCTGGTGCTGTACTACAGCCGCGGCGGTTCGGTGGCACGGCTGGCGCGCCAGATCGCGCGGGGCATCGGCGAGGTTCCGGGCATGGCGGCGCGGCTGCGCACGGTGCCGCCGGTGGCTGCCGTCACCCAGACCGCGCAGCCTCCGGTGCCGGACGATGGCGCGCCGTATGTGAGCGTGCAGGACCTGGTGGAGTGCCAGGGACTGCTGCTGGGCAGCCCCACCCGTTTCGGCAACATGGCCGCGCCGGTCAAGCATTTCCTCGATGGGCTCGGCGCCGAATGGGTGAACGGCACGCTGGCGGGCAAGCCGGCCGGGGTGTTTACGTCCACCGCGTCGATGCATGGCGGCCAGGAGTCGACCCTGCTGTCGATGCAGGTGCCGCTGCTGCACCACGGCTGCCTGATCGTCGGCATTCCGTTCACCGAGCCGGCGCTGAGCCACACCACCAGTGGCGGCACGCCGTATGGCGCCAGCCACGTGGCCGGTGCCGCCGACGACCCGCAACCGACCGACGATGAGGCGGTTCTGGCACGGGCGCTGGGCCGGCGCGTGGCCGACATCGCGCAGCGGCTGGCACGATGAGCGCCGCGCCGCGCACCGTGCTGCTGCTGGCCTTGATGGGGTTGGCGGCGCTGTTTGCCGGCTGGTTCATCAACGACAGGCACTGGCTGGCCACCCAGCTGGTGTTCACCGCGCCACCGCTGGCCCTGGCCATCGCCCTGCGGCTGGGCTGGCGCAAGGCCGGATTCTGGGCGGCGGTGCTGGCACTGGGCTGGTTCAGCCACGGCGTGATGAGCGCCTGGAGCCATCCCGAGACCCGCTGGCTGGCGCTGATCGAAATCGTGCTGGCGCTGCTGGTGATCTTTTCGGCCAGCCTGCCCGGCCTGCGCGCCCGTTTCGGGCGGCGGCGCTGACGCTGCGCCCGGTGGGCCGTATCATCTGTGTTCCCGGCCCCGCGCCGCTGTACCTGCCTTGGTTTCGCGCATGCACATGATGGAAGAGCTCCTGGTCGTCACCACCGGTGGCACGATCGACAAGATCTATTTCGACGACAAGTCGGACTACCAGATCGGCGACCCGCAGATCGGCATGATCCTGCGCGAACTGGGGGTCACGTTCCGGTTCAACGTGATTCCGATCCTGCGCAAGGATTCGCTGCACATCAACGACGACGATCGTGAGCTGATCCGCGCGACGATCGCTGCGCAGCCCACCCGCCACGTGCTGGTGACCCACGGCACCGATTCGATGGTGCAGACCGGCAAGGTGCTGGCGACGATTCCGGACAAGACCATCGTGATGACCGGTGCGCTGAGCCCGGCGCGTTTCCGTGGTTCGGATGCGGAGTTCAACATCGGCTGTGCGATCGGTGCGGTGCAGTCGCTGCCGGCGGGGGTGTTCATCGCGATGAATGGCCGGATCTTCGATCCGCAGCATGTGCGCAAGAACGTGGCGGCGAACCGGTTCGAGTCGGTTTGAGGGATTAAGGCGCGCTGTCGCGCGTCGGCGTTTCGGTTGCTGTAGTGGTGAGAGGCTCAGGCTCCCATCGCAGGACACGCCGTAAACCTGT
>NZ_JBYOLA010000019.1:0-81756 GCF_057799055.1 Stenotrophomonas sp. 14P6.2.3 | reverse complement strand
ACTTGCGGCGTCCCCGCAATCCGACACCGCCCCGCCACCCCACGAAATGCCGCCGTTGCTTTTGCTTCCGCCTCTGCAGGTGCAGGGCGCAGTCCTGCCGAAAGAACCCCTTTATCCCCGCGGTCGCCCGCGCGAGGGCACGAGGGCAAACGTATCCACTGCCAGCTTCTCGGCGTGGTTCAACCACGCGCGGATTTCCAGATCGTCCACTTCGTGGTCGAGGCCGAACGACACATTGATCTTGCCGTCGGCATCGGGCTGCACCCACTGCTGGGCCAGCACCACCTTGCGCTGCGAGGACACCGCTTCGATCCAGAAACCGCGATCCGGGCGCGTGCTCGCCACCAGCTGCAGCATGTACTGGCCGGCACGGGTACGGCGGCCCTTCTGGGTGATCATGTGTGCCTGGCGCACACTGGGGCGGGGGCCCTGGAGCGCATCCAGCGGTGCATCCACATCGATGCCGTTGCGCAGCTGGCCATCGCGGTACAGCTTGATGCCGTTGTCGCGGTTCACCAGCAGCGCGCACCAGTCGCCGTCGGCTGAGCCATCCTCGAACGCGGTGCAGCGATCGACGTAGGCCAGGGTGTTGTCCGGGTCCGCGTCGTCGAACTGGCGTGAGGTGTTTTCCAGGTACACCGATTTCAGGTCCCAGTCCTTGTCGTACTCCAGCAGCACCGGCGGTTGCACGTGCTGCAGGCCGACCACGACCTGGTCATCGCCGTCGATCTTCAACTGCCGCGTCGGTTCGCCCAGCCACAGCGAGCGTGCGAAGGCGAGGTACTGCGGATAGTCGCGGCCGCCATCGCGGCGTGCGGCGGCGCTGGCACTCGGTGCGCGCTTGTCATCCAGCAGCGAACGGCCAAAGCCCATCGTCTGCAGGTTCGGATCTAGCAGGCTGAGCAGGGTGGCACCCGAGTCCAGCGTCGAGCCGTCTTCGGCTGCCAGCTGGCGCGGGGCCACGCCGTCACCCAGGAACAGCAGCAGGTTCTCGCGCTTCTGCCTGGTCAGGATATGGCTGAGGTCATTGGGCATGGCCAGGTGATCTGAAGCGATCACGATCAGCGTGTCCTTGCCATACGGACTGGCCTGGATGCGCTCGACCAGCTGCGAGATCAGGCGGTCGGTGCACTTCAGGGCATTGAGCATGCCGATGTTGCCGTACTGGCTCTGGTAGCGCTCGCCCTTGCAGGCCACCGGCAGATGCCCGGCCGGGTGGTGCGTGTCCATGGTCAACGTGGTCAGCATGAACGGTGCATCCTGCCGCGACAGCTGCTCGAAGCGCTGGTAGGCAGTGTCCAGCAGCACGTCGTCATGCACGCCCCATGCCGAGTAGTGGATGCGGCCGATCTTCTTCTGCTGCTTGAACCACGCCAGGTCATGCACTTCGTCGAAGCCATGGCTGGCCAGGAACTGTCCCTTGCCGGCGAACTGGCCGTTGGCACCGCCCAGGTAATGGTTGGTATAGCCCTGCTGCTTCAGGTAGTCGCCCAGGCACACGGCCTTGGGCAGGAAGCTGCCCATCCGGTCCATGCTGTTCTCATCGCCCTGCGAGGTGGTCAGCGGCACACCGCACATCGACGACACCAGTCCGGCGATGGTCCAGCCGCCGCCTTCGGCCGAGGCCAGCCCGCGCACATCCAGCGACTTGGCCGCCAAGCGGTTGAGATTGGGCATCAGGCCGGGAAACACGGCCTCATCCAGATAGGTGCGCTCCAGGCTCTCGCCGTAGATCCAGACGATGTTGCGTGGGCGCTGCAGGGCCTGCGTGGGCACCTGGTATTCGGGGGCGATACGGGCGAAATCCACCGGGCGCAGCTGCTGGTACAGGCGTTGGCCATCGCGCGCCAGCGGGCTGATCATGATCGTGGTCACCCACAGCGCGGCGAAACCGGCAAACCACGCACCACCGGCCGTGGGGCGGCGCCAACGCTTCACCCGCGTAGCGAACAGCGGCAGCAGCGATACCGCCGCCAGCACGATGAAGCCGGCGATATACCCCTTGAAGTCGGCGACACCGGCGCCTTCCATGTCCGCGCCCAGGTGGTACAGGGTGGCGGCGTTGAGTCCGTCACCGGACAGCTTGTCGATCAGCCACCAGGCACTGAGCGCCAGCAGCAACAGCGAGAACAAGCCAGCTTTCCACCACACCCACTTTGCGGACGCGAGGAACAACCAGGACAACAACAACAGCGACAGCAGCAGAATCCAGAGCATGGGCAGCTTCGGCAGTGACGGGGTGGCGATGGACGTCGTACCGACGCGTGTCCATCCGACCGGCGCTGCTGCAAGCACATCTGCATGACAGGCCGATGACCCGATAGTGCATGCACGAACCTGACTGAAATGTTTGTTGAAATCGCGCGTGCGATATCACGCCGCGAACGTAAATCGAGCGTGAAAACTCACGCTCGATTGCATTAAAACCCGCATGAATGCGCTGTTTTCGTAGATCCACGACACGCGTGGATACGACAACGCATCAACGCTATCGGTGCCCGCGTTCCTCGCGCGAACGCGCACGCCGATCAAACAACAAGGCGCTGGTGACGATGCCCAGCCCAAGCACCACGCCGATCAACAGCAGCACCAAGGCGATGGCGGGATAGCCGAGCACATGCCAGCCGGTATCGATCTTCATCATCATCGCCGCCGCCATGATCAACGCCGCGCTGATGATGCCGGCGGCCACACGGTTGGCGATCTTCTGCAGGTTCTCCATCAGCCGCGACTCTTCCAGCCCGGTCACCTTCATCTGCAGGCGGTTCTCGGCCAGCAGCGCCATGATGTCCGAGAGCTTGCGCGGTCCGTCGCGCAGTAGTTGCTGCACCTCCATGGCTTCGCTGGCCAGGTTGGCGGCCGACAGCGATTTCTTCAGGCGCGCGCGCATCACGTGCTGCAGCTGGCGCTCGACGATGCGCCGCGTATCCAGGTCCGGTGCCAGCAGGCGGCATACGGTTTCAAGATTGAGCAGCGCCTTGCCGAGCAGGCTCAGCTCCGGCGGCGTACGCAATCCGGACGAAGTGGCGATGCGCACCATGTCCAGCACCACGCGCCCTTCGGAGAAATTCGCGCTGGCCGCATAGCGTGCGATCAGCTGGCCGGTCTCGCGCAGGTAACGCTCTTCATCGAACGCCTCCAGCCGGGTGCTGATGCTGATCAGGTCGTCGGCCACTTCCTCGCCACGGCCATCGACGGCGGCGAACAGGATCTTCAGCAGTCGCTCGCGCAGGCGCGGCGGCATGTGCGCGACCATGCCCAGATCGAAGATCGCCAGGCGCCCATCGGGAAGTACCCGCAGATTGCCCGGGTGCGGATCGGCATGGATCTCGCCGTGCACGAAGATCTGGTCCAGATAGCCGCGGATCAGCGCCGCCGCCAGCGGGTCCATCGCCTGTTCGGTACGGCGCACATCGGGAATGGCATCCACGCGTACGCCGCTGGCAAGTTCCATGGTCAGCACGCGATGACTGCAGTAATCCCACAGCGGCTGCGGAATCCACAGGCGCCGGAACGGCTTCAGATGGCGACCGAAGCGCGACAGGTTCTCAGCCTCGGCGTGGTAGTCCAGCTCCTGCATCAGGGTCTTGGAGAACTCGTTGAGCCAGTCGCGCAGGCGCACGCGGCGACCGATCTGGGTCAGATGGTCGGCGGCCAGGGCGAAGCTGCGCAGCACTTCCAGATCCGAACGCAGCTGCGCGGCCACTTCCGGCTTCTGCACTTTCACCGCGACCTCGCGGCCGTCATGCAGCACCGCGCGATGCACCTGGGCGATCGACGCGCAACCCAGCGGCTGCGGATCGAATGCGGCGAACAGCTTGTTCACAGGCGCGCCCAGTTCCTGTTCGACGATGGCATGAATGCGTTCCACCGGGATCTCGGCGACCTTCTCCTGCATCCGCTCCAGCGCGGTGGCGAACTCCACCGGCACCATGTCCGGGCGGGTGGACAGCATCTGCCCGAGCTTGACGAAGGTTGGCCCCAGCGCTTCCAGGTCACTGACGAACTGCTCGGGATTGCCGTCGGGGGGCACATCGGCATGGCTGCCGGCAGCGTCCAGGTTCATGCCGGAGAACACGCCGGAATGGCGGTAGCGCATCAACAGGCGCAGGATCTGGCTGCGCCGGTTCATGCCCCGGATCAGCGGGGGATTGCCTGTGGCGGCGGGCGGCTTGCTCAAACAGAACTCCTCGAAAGCGACGCCCCGGCGGCCGTGATCTGGCGACCGGGTAGCGCCGGGCCATGCCCGGCGGGATCGGAATACGCTGCCAGTGTCCCTGCGCGGCGGTAGGCGCGCGGTGAACCCGCTACCGCAGGCGGCGCAGGATCGGTCAGAATCCGCTCATTCCCTTTACTGGATCCCCCATGGCCGGTGCCAGCCTGTTTGCCCTGCTCGACGATATCGCCTCCCTGCTCGACGACGTCTCGGTGCTGACCAAGGTCGCCGCCAAGAAGACCGCCGGCGTGCTGGGCGACGACCTGGCGCTGAACGCGCAGCAGGTGACCGGCGTCAACGCCAACCGCGAACTGCCGGTGGTGTGGGCGGTGGCCAAGGGCTCGCTGGTGAACAAGGTGATCCTGGTGCCGGCTGCGCTGGCGATCAGCGCATTGGAAGCCTGGCTGCACAGCCGTGGCTGGAACGTACCGCTGATCGTGCCGCTGATGATGATCGGCGGTGCCTTCCTGTGCTTCGAGGGCGTGGAGAAGCTGGCGCACCGTTTCCTGCATTCCGCCGACGAGGACGCCGAACACCAGGCTGAGCGGCGCAAGGCGCTGGCCGATGCGCAGGTGGACATGGTCGCGTGGGAGAAGGACAAGGTGAAGGGCGCGATCCGCACCGACTTCATCCTCTCGGCCGAAATCATCGTGCTGTCGCTGGGTGTGGTCGCCACGGCGTCGTTCATCAACCAGGTCAGTACCCTGGTGGTGATCGCGCTGGCGATGACCGTGTTCGTCTATGGGCTGGTGGCCGGCATCGTCAAGCTGGACGACCTGGGCCTGTACCTGTCGCGCAAGGGCGCGGCGCTGGCGGCGGTCGGCCGTGGTCTGTTGGTGTCGGCACCATGGCTGATGAAGTTCCTGTCGGTGGCCGGAACCGCGGCGATGTTTCTGGTCGGCGGCGGCATCCTGGTGCACAACGTGCCGGCGCTGCACCACGCGGTGCAGGCGCTGGGCGGTGAAGGCCAGTGGGGCTGGCTGGTCAACGCGATGGGCAACATGGTGGTCGGCATCATTGCCGGTGCGATCGTGCTGGCGGTGGTGACCGGCGTGCAGAAGCTGCGCGGCAAATAGCGCCAGCTCCTTGCCCGGTAGAGGCCGACCTTGGTCGGCGGGTTGTTTGCCGCGCGTGCCAACCAAGGTTGGCACCTACCAAGCGGTTTCCGGTGCCTTGTCCGGTAGAGGCCGACCTTGGTCGGCGGTTTGTTTGCCGCGCGTGCCAACCAAGGTTGGCACCTACCAAGCGGTTTCCGGCGCTTTGCCCGGTAGAGGCCGACCTTGGTCGGCGGTTTGTTTGCCGCGCGTGCCAACCAAGGTTGGCATCTGCTCGCGAACTATCCGGCGTGCACCCGGTTCTTGCCTTCGCGCTTGGCCACATACAGGGCGTCATCGGCGCGTCGCAACATCGAATCCGCATCGTCGCCTGGCTGCCATTGCGAAAGCCCAGCACTGAAATGCACCGGTACCCGCCGGTCCTGCACGGTCAGCACGCGATGCGCCAGTGAACGCTGCAGCCGCTGCACCGTGGCCATGCTGTCCGCGCCAGGGGTTTCCGGCAGTACCAGCACGAACTCGTCGCCACCCAGCCGGGCGATGCCATCGGTAGCACGCAGCAGCAGCCGGCACACCGTCACCAGATGCTGCAGCAGCGCGTCGCCGCCGGCGTGGCCGTGTTCGTCGTTGGTCTGGTGGAAATCATCCAGATCGATCACCGCCAGCCCCAACGGCGAGTTGTTGCGGGCGGCGCGGGCCAGTTCGCGTTGCAGCAGTTCGTCCAGACCACGCCGGTTCAGGGCCTGGGTCAGCGGATCGATACGCGCCAGATCGCCGGCCGCGCGCAGATCCTGTTCCAGCTGGTTGATGCGCTGCTCGGCGCGTTCCACTTCCTGCCGTGCGCTGGCCAGGTGATCACGTGCCTGCGCCGCCTGCTGCTGCACCTTGCCGGTGTCCTGCATCACTTCCTGCAGCAGGTGGTTGAGGTCGGCGATGCTGCGCGCCTCGCGCAGCTGCAGCGCGTAGCTGCCGATGCGGTCGTGGTATTCACCGGTACTGGCAGCCATGCCGTCCATGCGCTCGATGAACTCGCCCATCAGGCTACGCATGGCTGCTTTCGAATCGTCGATTCCCTGCCGCAGCAGGCCCTGCTTGTAGATCACTTCGCGCAGCTCGGCGCGGGTGCGCTCGACCGATTCGGCTTCCAGCGGCCCGGCCAGCAGCTGGCGCACGGCTGCGATCTGACCCTGCAGCCAGCTGCGGTCATCCAGCAGCTCGCTGACGTTCTCCAGCAGCAGTGCGAACAACTCAAGCAACAACGCCTGCTGTTCCTGCCAGCTCTCGGCGCGCACGCCGATCTGGTGACCCAACTCGCGCGCACCTTGTTCGATCGGCTCCAGTGCCGCGCCCGGTTGCCACTGGCGCAGGCGTACGGCCAACGCCTGCGCCTGCTCGCGCAGGTCGGGATCGTGCTGCAGCAGCGCCACCACCGCGCCGCCCAGCAGCAACCTCAGCTGTTCGGACAGGCGCAGGCTGTCGGGCTGGCCATCGGGCGAATGCTGGTCGATGGTGCGGATGTACTTGTCGATCAGCTGCCGCATCGCCCGGCCATAGCGCGGCCAGTCGGCACTGGCCTGCGCCGACTGCAGGCGGTCGCCCATGTCGCCCAGCTCGCCGGGCAGGGTGGCCATGCCATTGGCGAAGGCGGCCAGCAGCGGCTCGGGCGCATCGGCCCCGGCAAACAGCTGCTGCAATGCCACGCTGTTCCCACCCTGCAGCACCACCCGGTCGCCGCGCCCGTCGTCGACAACCGCGCGCACGCGCGCAGGCGGTCCGATGGCGGTGCCGGGGGCAGGGCGGGGGTCGGGCTGGTCCGTCATGGAACGAATCCTGGGGTGGCAGGGGGCTGGTCACAGCATATCGGCGCAACTGGCGGTGGCTTGAACCGATAGGATGGGCGACAGGATGCCGCAGTGGAGGTGGGTATGCGTGTGATGTTGCTGGGGGCGACGGGACTGGTGGGCGGGCTGGCCCTGCCGATGCTGCTGGACGACCCGCGCTGCCGCGCTGTGGTGGCCCCGACCCGACGGCCGCTGGACCTGCGCGACCCGAAACTGCACGCCCCGGTGCTGGACTTCGATCAGCTGCCGGATGCGCCGGGCTGGGCACCGGTGGATGCGGTGGTATGCGCGCTGGGCAGCACGATGGCCCAGGCGGGAAGCCGCGAGGCCTTCTACCGGATCGACCACGACTACCCGCTCGCCTTCGCCCGCCTGGCCAGGACCCAGGGCGCGCGTGCCTTCGTACTGAATTCGGCGGCGGGGGCCAATCCGGGTTCGGCCATCTTCTACAGCCGGGTAAAAGGCGAGCTGGAGCGCGACCTGCGCGCGCTGGGCTTCGCTTCGCTGACCCTGGTCCGGCCGGGCCTGATCGGCGGCCACCGCCCACAGGCGCGCCGCGGCGAACAGTTCGCCCTGCAGGTGCTGGGTGCATTGCGGCCGGTGCTGCCGCGTGCGTGGCGTATCAACCCGGCCACGCGTATTGCGCGGGCGCTGGTGAACGCGGCACTGGCGCCGGCACCGGGCGAGCACGTGGTGGCTTCGAAAGACCTGGTGGACTGATGTCGCGCGCGCTGCGTCTGACCCAACTGCTGCAGGTGCTGCGCCGCCATCGCCGGCCGGTGGCCGGGCAGGCGCTGGCCGATGAACTGGGCGTCAGCCTGCGCACGCTGTACCGCGATATCGAAACGCTGCGCGAACAGGGCGCCGACCTGTGCGGGGAAGCCGGTGTCGGCTACCAGCTGGAACCCGGCGACGTGCTGCCGCCGCTGACCTTGCCACCGGCGGAGATCGACGCGCTGGTGCTGGGCCTGCGCTGGGTGGCGGCACGCACCGAGCCGGCGCTGGCCGAGGCCGCGCGTGATGCGTTGGCACGCATCGCCCATGTGCTGCCAGCAGCACGCCGCGAAGCACTGCGTGACAGCGGCCTGCGGGTGGGCCCATCGCGTACGGCAGCCAAGGTGCCCCCGGCACGCCTGCAGACCGTGCGCGAAGCGGTGGGTACGCAGCAGCGGCTGCAGTTCGCCTATGAGGATGCACAGGGACGGCGTACCGAGCGCGTGGTCTGGCCGTTCGCACTGGGGTACTTCGATGAAGTGCCGATGCTGGCGGCGTGGTGTGAGGGCCGCGAGGACTTCCGCCATTTCCGCCTGGATCGCATCCGCCATGTGCGCGCACTGCCGGATCACTATCTTGTGCCGCGTGCCACCTTGCTGCGGCGCTGGCAGAAGGCGCAGGGCATCGCCCCGGATTGGCTGGACCGTTCGTGACGGACCAGCTTTGGTAGAGGTCGAGCTTGCTCGACCGCCTTTGATCTTTGCTTTCCGCTCTCGGTAGATGTCGAGCTTGCTCGACGCTTTCGCTCTTTGCTCTTTGCTCTTGGTAGAGGTCGAGCTTGCTCGACTGCTCTTGCTGTTCGCGGAGAGCAGTCGAGCAAGCTCGACCTCTACCAGAGCCAGGGCAACAGCAGTCGAACAAGCTCGACATCTACCGGAGCTGGAGCAACACCAGCAAAGTAGGCTCAACACTGCTGACAGGATCTGTCAGCAGGGCAGGGCCACCATGAATGCTCCCAACAACGGAGCCTCCCCATGTTCAAGCCCAGCACCCTGCTGCAGTACGTGAACGACGTCGCCACCAGCGCCACGTTCTACAGCGGCATCCTCGGCAAACCACCGGTCGAGCAGTCGCCCGGCTTCGCCCTGTTCCTGCTTGGTGATGGCGCCGCACTGGGCCTGTGGCAACGCGATGACGTGCAGCCGCCTGTCACTGCCGAGGCAGGTGCAGCCGAGCTGGCGATGGTGGTGGCGGATGCAGCAACGGTGCATCGCATGCACGACGAATGGCGCGCGCTTGGCGTGCAGATCACCCAGGCACCGGTGACGCTGGAATTTGGCCACACCTTCGTCGGCGTCGATCCCGATGGCCACCGCCTGCGTGTCTACAGCCGCGCCGAGGGCATGGTCGCGCGGAATTGATTCAGGGAGGGCGCCGGTACTTGCCGGCTCCTGGACCTACCCTTGCTTCTGTGCTGCTTCGATGACGATTGAAAATGTCTCGTCGTCTTCCGAATTCCATTCAATGGCCAGCTGGGCAAGCTCTCCGACCACATCGCGGCCTGGATTGCACCGCCTGAGCTCCTTGATGAATTGCCGGATATGACGGGGCGTCAGTTTACAACCTGGATAATTGAAGCGACTTAGCGCGGCGTCCGATGAAAGGTCCAGCAGGTCCGGCGCGAGGATGGAATAGGCTTTGATGTAGCGGGGGAATGGAATATCCGACAGGAAGTTCTCCGCTGCACACATGATCGACCCATCATGTGGCGGTTTCCGAAGAAATTCGCTCATGACCGCCAGGATGACCTCTTCTGACGGCGCATCCTTCAACGGTGTGTAGAAGTGGTCTGCATAGGCCCAGCAGCTCTTCTGGTCCACGACTGCATTCGACAGGTCATGCAGGGTCGAGATCCAGACATCGGCGTCCATCGGTGCAACCGGGGCAGTCTGATTGTTCTGGCCCTCTTGTTCATCATCGGCGATGAGTCCTCGACGCACGGACTTCCCGTTGCGCCATGTCATATGGCGTGAGTCCAGTAGCTTCCACATCTTCTCCTGCCCGAACCACATATCGTTCTGCGATGGAGGGGGACTTTCCGGGAAAAGCGAGAAGAAGTCAGAGAGGTAGACGGCGTGCGGACTGAAGTACTCGACAGTGAAGCTCAGTGCATCCTCACTGAGAGCATTGCCGGGAATCTCACCGTGAAATGCCGCGTGCAGGTTTGCGACGAGTTCCATTGGGGAATTTGACCGAGCGATGGTCGATCCCACCGCCTGATCGATGAAGGCGCCCGTTGAAGCCAACCATCGCAGATAGACCAGTGCTGGAATCGAAAGGTCGTCCAGTGCTTCTTCCGGTGATGGCAATGGCCCGAAGGGCCGCTCGCGAAACAGCTGGGCGCCCTTGGCCAGGAACGCATCAATGATGGTGGTTGGATTTGACATGGCAGAACAGACAGGTCTGGAGGCTCGATGCTAAGGAGCCTGGCGTGGAAGTCCATGCAACTATTCCCAAATGTGCTTGCGCGCACCTTCGGTTGACCAGCAAGAAGCAGCCGAGCATGGCTCGGCACTACAGTGGAGCGGACACAAAAAAAAGCCGGGCATTGCCCGGCGTTTTCCATTCATGTGCCAACCAAGGTTGGCACCTGCCGGATCAGCTTGCCAGCGCCAGATCGTCCATCATCGCGCGCAGGAAGCGGGCTGCTTCACCGCCGGTAGCAGCGCGGTGGTCGAACGTCACCGACAGCGGGATCACCTTGTGCGCTTCCACGCCGCCCATCACCGGGGTCATCTGGTGGCGGGCACGGCCGGCACCGACGATGGCCACGCACGGCGGCACCACGACCGGGGTCGCGTAGCGGCCGGCGAACATGCCGAAGTTGGACAGCGAGATGGTGTAGCCGCTCAGCTCCGAGGCCGCGATCGAACGCGCTTCGACCTGCTCGCGCAGGCGGTTGACGCCTTCGCGGATGCCACGGGCATCCAGCATGTCGGCATTGCGCAGCGCCGGCACGAACAGGCCGTCGTCGGTGTCCACGGCGATGCCGATGTCGACCTGGGCGTGCAGGGTGCGGGTCAGTGCTTCACCGTCGAACCAGGCATTCATCGCCGGCACCTTCTGTGCGGCGACTACGATCGAACGTACCAGGCGCGCGGTGACGTCGTTACCCGGCAGCCAGGCGTGGATGTCGGCGTCGTCGTTCAGCGTGGTCGGCACGACCTTGCTGTGCGCATCGGCCATGACGCGGGCCATGTTGCGGCGTACGCCCTTCAGCGGTTCGGGCTGGCCCTTGGCGACCACGCCGGGCGGCTGGGTGCGCATCGGCTTGCCAGCGGCAGACAGCGGGGTGCGTGCGTCGGACTGTACCGGCGCGGCCACCTGGGCCGGAGCCGGTGCGGCAGCCGCCGGTGCAACAACCGCTGCCGGTGCGGCGCCGATCTTCGCGCTGCCATCGGCAGCGGCCTGCTTGACGTCGGCCATGGTCACCGCGCCATCGGTGCCGGTGGCACGCACGCGGCTCAGGTCCACGCCCAGCTTGCGCGCGGTGGCACGCACGGCCGGCACGGCCTTGACGCCGCCAACGGCCAGCGCCTGTTCGGCATGCACCGCGTTGGAGCTCTGCATCGCGCCAACCACGGTGCCGGCGTCATCACGTTCGGCGGCGGCCGGCTTGGCTTCTTCGGCAGCTACCGGGGCGGCTGCGGTGGGCAGCGGCGGCGGCGTCGGTGCGGCCGGAGCCGCCGGAGCGGCATGACCGTGGCTGTGGCCGGTGTCCTGGCCGTCAGCGCGCTGCGGCAGGTTCGGGTCCAGCGCGAAGCTGGCCAGCACCGCGCCGGTCGGGATGATGTCGCCGGCAGCGCCGGACAGCTTCAGCACCGTGCCGGAGAACGGCGAGGGCACTTCGACGACGGCCTTGGCGGTCTCCATCGAGACCAGCGGCTCGTCCAGCTTGATCACATCGCCTTCCTTGACGAACCACTCGACGATGGTCGCGTCCGGCAGGCCTTCGCCCAGGTCGGGCAGGTTGAAGTTCTTGGTCTGGCTCATTTGCAGTTCTCTTCCAGCAGTTCCAGTTCGCGGGCAGGCAACCAGCCCGTCGCGCCATTGGCGCGCTCGGACCACCACCACCCGCCGTGTTCGTGATGAAGCTTGACCATCTCGCCGTTCTCCACATCCAGCTCGCGGGCGTCATAGTCGCGCAGGGCTTCTGCGCGACCATCGTCCAACAGCTGCAACCACGCTACCGGTGCCCATCCGGCGCGCCCATCACTGGTGCGCACCCAGGCAAACGCCGGCCATTCCTCGTCACGTACGCCTACTTCGACGATCTGGCCGGTGCGGAACCGGAGCGGGTTGGGATACTGGCTGCGGTAAGCCCCGAGAAGGCGGGCCCGCATGTCAGCCTGCCGCCACCGCGCGCTTGGCCGCCGCCACGATCCGCTCCACGCTCGGCAGATACTTCATCTCCAGGCGGAACAGCGGAATGTGGGTGTCGTAGCCGGTAACGCGCTCGACCGGAGCCAGCAGGTCGTACAGCGATTCCTCGGCCAGGCGTGCGGCGATTTCCGCGCCGAAGCCCGCGGTCTTCGGGGCTTCCTGCACGATCACGCAGCGGCCGGTCTTGGCCACCGACTCGGCGATGGTGGCGAAGTCCAGCGGACGCAGCGTGGCCACGTCGATGACTTCGGCACTGATGCCTTCGCCGGCCAGCTTGTCGGCCGCTTCCAGCGCTTCCTTCACCTGTGCGCCCCAGGTCACCAGGGTCACGTCGGTACCGTCACGCAGCACGAAGCACACGTCCAGCGGCAAGGCTTCGCCGTCGTTGACGACCACTTCCTTGTACTGGCGATAGATGCGCTTGGGCTCCATGTAGATCACCGGATCCGGCTCGCGGATCGCGGCCAGCAGCAGGCCATAGGCGCGCTGCGGCGAGGACGGCAGCACTACGCGCAGGCCCGGCACGTTGGTGAAGATCGCTTCGTTGGCTTCGCTGTGGTGTTCCGGCGCACGGATGCCACCACCCCACGGCACGCGCAGCACCATCGGGCAGTGCAGGCGGCCACGGGTGCGGTAACGCAGGCGCGCAGCGTGGCAGATGATGTGGTCGACCATCGGGTACATGAAGCCGTCGAACTGGGCTTCGGCCACCGGCTTCATGCCCTGCGCGGCCAGGCCGATGGTGAGGCCGGCGATGGTGGTTTCATCCAGCGGGGTGTCGAGGATGCGGTCGGCGCCGAAGCGCTGCTGCAGGCCGGCGGTGGCGCGGAACACGCCGCCGTTGACGCCCACGTCTTCGCCCAGCACCAGCACCGACTTGTCATGCTCCAGCTCCCAGGCCAGCGCCTGGGTGATGGCTTCGATGAGGGTGATCGGGGTGTCGGTCATGTTCTGGTCTCCGCGCGCGACGGCAGCGCTGTCGGCGGCGTTGGTGTGCGCGCTGGACGCGCCGTTCTTGATCTCATCCATGGCGCTGCTCCAGGGCGATCGCCTGGGCGCGCTGGGCCAGCAGGTCCTGCGGCGGATCGGCATAGAGGAAATCGAACATCGCCTCGACCGGCTGCACCGGCGTGTTGAGGTACAGGTTCACTTCCTCGTCCACGCGCTTGCCGCACTCGGCGGTCCAGGCCGCTTCTTCTTCCTCGCTCCACACGCCGGCGTTGGTCAGGTACTTGCGCAGGCGCAGCATCGGCTCGCGCTGCCAGGCGTCCTTCACTTCGGCGTCGTCGCGGTAGCGGCGCGCGTCATCAGCGGTGGTGTGGTCGGACAGGCGATAGGTCATCAGTTCCAGCACGGTGCCACCGTCGCCGGCCAGCGCACGTTCGCGCGCCTGCAGCATGGCGGCCATCACCGCGATCAGATCGTTGCCGTCCACCTGCAGGCAGTGCAGGCCGCCAGCCAGGCCCTTCTGTGCCAGCGTCTCGGCACCGGTCTGGGCCGAACGCGGGACCGAGATGGCCCAGCCGTTGTTGACGATGCACAGGATCAGCGGCAGCTTGTAGGCGCCGGCCGAATTCAGTGCGGCGTAGAAGTCGGTCTTGGAACTGCCGCCGTCGCCGCATACGGCCACCGCGATCTGCTGTTCCTTGTTGAGCTTGAACTTCAGCGCAGCGCCTGCGGCGTGCAGGCACTGGGTGGAAATCGGCACGCAGAACGGGAAGTCCTTGGCTGCATTGCCGCCGTAGTCGTTGCCGCGCTCGTCGCCGCCCCAGTACATCAGCACGTCGTGCGGGCGCACGCCACGCATGAACATCGCGCCGTACTCGCGGTAGGACGGTGCGAACACGTCGTCCTTCTGCATCGAGGCGCCGATGCCCACATGCGCGGCTTCGTGGCCGAGGCAGGCTGCGTAGGTGCCCAGCTTGCCGGTGCGCTGCAGCGCGATCGACTTGCCGTCGAACACGCGCACGAACAGCATCTGCTTGAACATCGGCAGCAACGCGCGCGGGTCGCGCAGGGCTTCGGGCAGATCATCGCGGACGAGCGTGCCGTCCGTGTCCAGATACTGCAGGTATTCGATCTTGAACTCAGCGGCAACCGTCATTGCGTACTGCACCTTCGACAGAGAAGTTACAAATGATATGAATCGCCATGTTAAGGAATGCGTACGAAAAAGCTCTCCTGCGGCGCAGCACGGCCTGCCGGCCTTTGTACCCCCTTCCGGGTGCATGATGCCAATAACTTCAACGTATTCAGCCATTGCTGCAAAGCATCACAAACGCCCCTGGGCTGAGCGCCAGTAGAACGGCGCAAACGGTTCCACGCGCAACGGCCGTTCCACAGCCGCGCCGCACGCCCCGGTACGGTCATCGCGGCTGCCAGCGCGGCAGCAACGCGCTACCCTTGCCGCCCCCGATCTGGTCCCGCCCATGTCCGTCGACAACAACCAACGCGATCTCGAAGCTGGTATCCACACCGATCTGCAGGGGCGGCTGACCTACGGCGGCTACCTGCGGCTGGACCAGCTGCTCAGTGCGCAGCAGCCGCTGTCCAGTCCGCCGCATCACGACGAGATGCTCTTCATCATCCAGCACCAGACCTCCGAGCTGTGGCTGAAGCTGCTGGGCCACGAGCTGGGTGCGGCGATCGGTTTCCTGCAGCGCGACGAGGTCTGGCAGTGCCGCAAGGTGCTGGCGCGCAGCAAGCAGGTGCTGCGCCAGCTGACCGAGCAGTGGTCGGTACTGGAGACCCTGACCCCGTCCGAGTACATGGGCTTCCGCGACGTGCTGGGCCCGTCCTCGGGTTTCCAGTCGCTGCAGTACCGCTACATCGAGTTCCTGCTGGGCAACAAGAACGCGCAGATGCTGCAGGTGTTCGAGCACGATACGGCCGGGCAGGCGCAGCTGCGCACCGTGCTGGAGGCGCCGAGCCTGTACGAGGAGTTCCTGAAGTACCTGGCCCGCTTCGGCCATGCCGTGCCGGCGGTGTACGAGGCGCACGACTGGACCCAGCCGCATGTGGCCGATGACGCACTGCAGCCGGTCTTCGAACGCATCTACCAGGACACCGACCGCTACTGGCGCGAGTATTCGCTGTGCGAGGACCTGGTGGACCTGGAAACAGCTTTCCAGCTGTGGCGATTCCGACACATGCGCACGGTGATGCGGGTGATCGGCTTCAAGCGCGGCACCGGCGGCTCATCCGGCGTGGGCTTCCTGGCCAAGGCGCTGGAACTGACCTTCTTCCCTGAATTGTTCCAGGTGCGTACCACGCTGCAGGTCGCGCCCCCGCCGGATCTGGCCTGATCCCCATTCAGCTTGGCCGCCCGCGGCTGGCTGGATCGTTTCAGATGCAAGTTCAGCGAGCAGGCAGCGACCTGCCTCAAACGGCGTGTATTTGACGTGAACGCCAGAAGTCGGTGATCCTCGCGCGTTGCTTCACCGCACATCGGACGTGCCTCCATCCACCGAACCAGGAATTCCGCATGAGCGTAAACGCCACTGCGAACACCCCAGAGCCGGCGCTGCCGGACTTCAACACCACGATGGGCCACCCGCGCCCGTTGTGGATGCTGTTCATGACCGAGTTCTGGGAGCGCTTTGCGTTCTACGGCATCCGCTGGGCATTGGTGCTGTACATCGTTGCCCAGTTCTACAACGGCAACGCCGCCGGTGAAGGCGACGCCAGCCGCATCTACGGTGCCTACCTGGCGCTGGTGTATGCCGCCGCGATCTTCGGCGGCTACGTGGCCGACCGGGTACTGGGTTACCAGCGCTCGATCCTGACCGGCGCGATCATCATGGCCGTCGGCCTGTTCATGATCTCGCTGCCGCAGGAGCACATCTTCAAGCTCGGCCTGGCCACGATCATCGTCGGCAACGGTCTGTTCAAGCCCAACATCTCGACCATGGTCGGCAAGCTGTACGGCCTGAAGGACGAACGCCGCGACTCGGGCTTCACCATCTTCTACATGGGCATCAACATCGGCGCGATGATCGCTCCGGTGCTGACCGAGTACCTGGCCCGCAAGGTCTTCGGCACCTCGGAAATGCCGTCGTACAAGGTCGTGTTCATCGCTTCCGGCGTGGGCATGCTGGTCTCGCTGGTGTGGTTCTACATCGGTCGTGCCGGCCTGAAGGGCATCGGCGCACCGCCGGCTGGTGCTGAAGGCTTCGGCCGCATCATCATGGTGCTGGTCGGTTCGCTGTTCGCCATTCCGGTGGCCTACTTCCTGCTCGCCACCGGCGCCACCGCGCTGGCCTGGATCCTCGGCGTGATGTTTGCCGCGCTGGCCGTGCTGCTGCTGGTGGAAGGCATCCGCGAGGGCAAGGTGCAGCGCGACCGCGTGATCGCCATGCTGATCATCTTCGCCTTCAACGTCATGTTCTGGATGTTCTTCGAACAGGCCGGCAGCTCCTTCACCTTCCTGGCCGAGAACATCGTCAACCGCCAGCTGGGTGAGTGGACCTTCCCGACCGCATGGTTCCAGTCGGTCAACTCGGTGGCGATCATCACCCTGGCGCCGATCATCGCCTGGATCTGGGTGGCCCTGGGCCGCGCCAATCCGTCCATCCCGCGCAAGTTCGGCCTCGGCCTGCTGTTCAACGGCGCTGCTTTCGCACTGCTGATGTATGCCCTGTCGCAGATGGTCGTGGACGGCAAGATTCCGTTCTGGACCCTGTTCATGGTCTACGTCATCCAGTCGGTCGGTGAGCTGTGTCTGTCGCCGATCGGCCTGTCGATGGTGACCAAGCTGGCCCCGGTGCGCCTGGTCGGCTTCGGCATGGGCGGCTGGTTCCTGTCCACCGGCATCGGCAACAACCTGTCGGGCATCTTCGCTGGCGCGGTCAGTGGTGAAGGCGGCATGACGGTCGAATCGGCACTGAAGGGGTATACCTTCGGGTTCTGGGCCTTGATCGGTTCGGGTGTGGTCCTGTTCCTGGTCGCGCCGCTGATCAACAAGCTGATGCACGGCGTGAAGTAATGAGAGGGTAGTGGGCATGCGTACAACGTTCGGTGGTGCAGTGGTGGCAGTGGTGTGTGCGGCGCTGATCGGCGCCTGTTCGCAGCCTCAACCTCCCGCTGCCCCCGAACCCACGCAGCCCCTCGATACCCGCCCCACCGAGCCACCGGTCGCTGACCCCAGCGAACCGGTGGCCTCGGGCAACACCCCGGCGGCGGCCGATATCGCCGCCATCGCCGGGCTTGGCGCGCAGTTCGACCCGGCCCGCAATCCCGTTGCCGACCTGGAAACGGCCAAGGTCGAAGCCCAGCGCGGCAACAAGCGGATCATCCTGGAAGTGGGCAACGCCGCCTGCGAGCCCTGCCATGCGCTGGATGAAGCCGTGGAAGGCAATGGCGATCTGCGCCGCTTCCGTGATGCCCACTATGTGTGGGTCAAGGTCAACGACAGTGCCGAGAATCCGAACGCGGCCTTCCTGGGCCAGTTCCCGCCGCTGCAAGGCGAGCATCCGCACCTGCTGGTGATCGATGCCGACGGCACGCTGCTGGCGCCACAGCCCAGCGAAGCGATGCACAAGGGCAAGACCGTGCAGACCGCACGCGTGATGGCGTTCCTCAAGCAGTGGGCGCCTGACCGGTAGCACCGGGCCTGCCCGGCAGCCTCTCCGTTGCCCGGCCATCCACGCATGGCGTGGATCTACTGCGCGCGCCGTCACACTCTCCGACTCCACATCTCAACTTCAGCGTGCGCACGCCGTTACCGGCAAGGACTTCAGTCGACGACCCGTCGATGCAACCTACCGGAACGCCCATGCACAGCGATCACGCCGAACGTCTGCACGAACCTGCCACTGAACTGGCCGAAGGCGGAGCAGGCGACGGCGTGACCCTGCCACCGCAGGAAGCCCTGCTGGATGACACCGGTACCGGCGCAGCAACGCTTGAACTCGCACCGCCGCGGCATCGGTTGCCGCAGATCGCCTTGCCCGACAACGTGGTGCTGAAGGGCGCGGTGCAGAAGCTGGTGGAACAGAAGGCGAGGCTGGATCGACTGGCCGCCGAAGGGCAATTGGCCGGTCTGCTGCCACCGGAATGGCACGGCAACGGCGTGCGCGCGATCGACCTGTCCAGTTTCGTGCAGGGCGTGCTGCCGTTCCTGCAGCCCGGCGAGCGCGGTGAAACCGCACCGGCCCGCCTGCCGGTGCGCCATGTGCTGGGCGATGACAGCCGCTGGGGCCTGGCCGATGTACCCGAACCGAAGTCACTGGCCTGGTACCTGGCCAGCGACGACCGCGCCAACGCGGGCAGCAAGGATGTTGCCGAGGCCTATCTGGTCGGCGCGCTGGGCTTGGCGTGGATGCAGGAAGGGCGCAGCCGCCCCGGCTTCCTGCGTGCGATGGACCAGGACAGCCTGGCGGCGCGGGTGACCATGCTGGGTTATCCGCCGCCGAGCGAGCTGGCGCTGTACAGCGTGACCGCGCACGGCCAGTCCCAGATCTGGTGCGTGCATGGTCGGCGCAGGCTGCGCCCGCTGGTGGCGCCGTGGCTGAGCGTGCCCCTGCTGACCGCCTATGGCGTGCCCGCACCGGTGGCATGGCCGGGCAGCTTCCCGCCCGTTGAAACCGTGGCCGAAGCGATTGCCGCCGCGCGTCCGGGAAAGCTGCTGCCGGAAGTGGATCTGGGCAGAGTGGTCGCCAAGATCGCCGAAGACGCCTCGTCCGAGGCATGGCAGCCGGTCAGCCTGCTGCAGCTGAACACCTGGTCGCCGCGCTGGCCATTCTTCCTCGGTACGTTTGTTGGCCTGCCGTCGCTGCTGCTGGTCACTGCCGCGCTGGCGTTGCCCGGGGCGGTTGAAGCGGCCACCGTTGCCGCCTCGCTGGGCTTTGCCGGCGGCGCCATCGGCGCGCTTGCGGTGCCGTGGATCCATGCACGGCGCAAGCATCTGAGCTGAGTGCGTGGGCCATCTGCGCGTGGTGTGGATCTGTTGACGCCCTAACGGTCGATCTCTGCAGCAGTGAACTCCATGCGTTGCCGCGCACGCTCCGTGGCGGCCTGCAGACGTTGCTTGAGGACTTCCCGGGAGGGAAGGGATGTCAGGTACTCCGCCACATGGATGCCTGAGCGGTCCAGCTCCAGCAGCTCGATCTGGCCTGCCTTCTTGCCTGTGCAAAGGATGATGCCCAGCGGTGCCTCTTCACCTTCCTCTCGCTCGTATCGATCCAGCCAACGCAGATAGAGCTCCATCTGGCCTTTGTACGCTGGCTTGAAGTCACCGATCTTCAGTTCGACGGCTACCAGCCTGCGCAGGCGGCGGTTGTAGAACAGCAGGTCGAGATGGAAGTCGTCGTCGTCGATCTGGATGCGTTTCTGGCGGGCGACGAAGCTGAAGCCTGCCCCGAGTTCAAGCAGGAATCCCTGCATTTCACGCAGGATGGCGCCTTCCAGTTCCTGCTCGTCCCAGCACTCCTTCAGCCCGAGAAAATCAAGTACGTACGGGTCGCGCAGGACCAGGCCCGGGGAGAGCTGCTGGTTCCTGCGCAACGCCGACAGCTCATTGGCAATGGTCTGCTCGGGTTGGCTGGAAAGTGCCGTACGTTCGTACAGCATCGAGTCGATGCGCTGGCGCAACATGCGGACGCTCCAGCCTTCCGTGCTGGCCATCTGGGCGTAGAAGTCGCGCTTGAGCGGATCAGACAGCGGGATCAGCGCGATGAAATGGGTCCAGCTCAATTGTCGTAGCAGTGATACGACAATCTGCTCGTCGGCAAATGCGATGGAGAACTGCACCATCCTGCGCAGGCTCTTTTCACCGAACGAACCGCCGAACTCGGCAGACAGTGTCCTGGCGATGCGCTTGAACAGGACCTCTCCATAGCGTGCCCGGCGTCCATCCATCTGATCGACATGGATGCGACGTCCTATGCGCCAGTACAGCAGCGTCAGTTCGGCATTGACGGTCCTCACCATCCCGGCGCGGGCCGTGGATATCAGTTCCCGGATATCAGCCAGCAGATCGTGGGTATGCGGCAGGGTGAGGGGCGGTGTGTCATCCATGAGGTGCCTTCCAGCAGGGTCAGGGCTCGGCAATCACCCGCAGCGCACTGGCATAGCCCTTGGCGAGACTGGTCAGGTCGAGCAGCCGGTTCAACGACAGCAGCAGGCCCGGCTGGCAGGCCTTCAGGCGCTGATGTTCGAACCACGCCTGGGTGACGGTTTCCAACGTGGCCAAGGCCTCATCGATGCGCTGCAGGTCGGCTTCGCGGTCGATGGGGTCGGCAGTGGGGTGATTGGGGCGTGTCATGGCGAAGCTCCGGGGAGAGGCCGCCGGAAAGGCGGCAGGCGATGCGTGGTTGAAAGACCGCTCAAACGCGAAAACGGTGGGCACCAGGCCCCACGCACCGCCCGCCATAAGGCAGACCCGGCTGCAGAATGGCGCCCACCGTCAGATGGGCACCATTGGTGCAGCGTCGTTACGCGTTTGATGAACGGGCTTTCAACCCCGGCAGCGGTGCTCCGCTGCGCGCCTACCCTCGGGCCGATGGGATCGGCCGTCCAATAGGCAATGCCATTCGATGCGCGAATTTCGATACAGCCGCTCTGTCGATCAGGACTCTACCGGCCCGATGCCGAAACATCAGGTGGTAAACGCGACACGTCGAGTCGAATCCGGCCGAAAGACCGTTCGTCGGCGCGCAATGAACACCGCGCGTTGCACGTCATCGATGGAGCGCGCCGGATCCCTCACAGCGCAGCCCGCGACATCATCCACGCCTGGCGTGGGTCCATGTGTCGACCAAGGTCGACACCTGCCAAGGGCGGCGGGGGGGGGGGGGCGCCGCCCCGAAGGGGTCAGACCCCTTCGCCCATCCGCTCCAGGCCATCCCCGGCCAGGCGCAGGATCAGCTTCTCCAGCACCTGCTCCTCTTCCTCGCTCAGCACCGACATCAGCTTGCGGGTGATCTCGATCACCATCGGCGCGATCGTCTCGTATACCTCGAACCCCGCCGCCGACAGCGCCAGCACCGAGCGGCGGCGGTCATCACCATGCGTCTCACGCTTGATGAAACCGCGTTCCAGCAGCCGGGCCACCGCGCGGCTGACCGCCACCTTGTCCATCGCCGTGCGGTCGGAGACCTCGCTGGCCGACGAGCCGGGATACAGCGCCAGGATGGTGATCACCCGCCACTCCGGGATGGCCAGGCCATAGCGGTCGCCGTACAGCTTGGCGATGTTGCCGCTGACCCGGTTGGACAGCACGCTCAGCCGGTACGGCAGGAACTGTTCCAGGTCGAGCAGGACGTGGGAGGCACGCAGGCGGGTGGAAGCGGGATCGGCGGGGCTCATGTTGCGGTGCACCTTGCTGGTGGTTTCAAGTGTAACTATAAGTGTTGGGTCCGTACCCTGCATTCTCGCCGGGTCCAACCCCGCCCGCACCTGGTTTGTGCCGATGCGGCACCGATTCGGAGCCACGCCATGAATACCGCAGTCCCGTCCGCCTCGCATCCCAACCCCGGCATGCAGGTCACCACCTTCGAAAATCCGATGGGCATCGACGGCTTCGAGTTCGTCGAATTCGCCGCACCGGCCGGCCGTGGTGCCGAGCTGCACGAGTACTTCCGCAAGATGGGCTTCAGCGCGGTGCTCAAGCACAAGCAGCGTCCGATTACCGTCTATCGCCAGGGCGACGTCAACTTCCTGGTCAATGAAGACCCCGATTCGTTCGCTGCCGACTTCGCCGAGAAGCACGGCCCGTGCGCCTGCGGCTTCGCCATCCGCTTCAAGAAGCCGGGTGCGGAGGTCTACCAGACCGCGCTGGGCAATGGCGCTGAAGCCATCGCCTTCAAGCCGGAGAGCAAGGCGGTCAACGCCCCGGTCATCAAGGGCATCGGCGACTGCATGCTGTACCTGGTGGATCGCTACGGCGATGCCGGCAGCATCTTCGATGGCGACTACGAGCTGATCGCCGGCGCCGAGCTGCGCCCGAAGGGCTTCGGCCTCACCTTCATCGACCATCTGACCCACAACCTGTACTTCGGCAACATGCAGCAGTGGTCGGACTACTACGAGCGCCTGTTCAACTTCCGCGAGATCCGTTACTTCGACATCAAGGGCCTGAAGACCGGCCTGGTGTCCAAGGCGATGACCGCGCCGGACGGCATCGTGCGCATTCCGCTGAACGAGTCGTCCGACCCGAAGAGCCAGATCAACGAGTACCTGGACGCGTACAAGGGCGAGGGCATCCAGCACATCGCCTGCTTCACCGAGAACATCTACGAGACCGTTGAAGCAATGCGCGCGCAGGGCGTGGATTTCCTCGACACGCCGGAGACCTACTTTGACGTGATCGACCAGCGCGTGCCGAACCACGGTGAGGACGTCGCCCGCCTGGCGAAGAACAAGATCCTGATCGACGCCGACCCGGAAACCCATCAGCGCAAGCTGCTGCAGATCTTCACCCAGAACTGCATCGGCCCGATTTTCTTCGAGATCATCCAGCGCAAGGGCAACGAAGGCTTCGGCGAAGGCAACTTCACCGCGCTGTTCGAGAGCATCGAGCGCGACCAGATCCGTCGCGGCGTGCTGTAAGGTCTTCGGTAGCGCCGGGCCAGTCCCGGCGCCTGCCCATCTGTAGAGCCGAGCCATGCTCGGCTGCTTTCCGTTCCGGTCCCGCCGTACCCAGGAGCCCCCCATGTCCAGCGCCATCACCGCCCGCGGCTACCAGTCCGGTTTCGGCAACGAGTTCGCCAGCGAGGCCGTGCCCGGTGCACTGCCGGTCGGCCAGAATTCGCCGCAGAAGGTGGCCCATGGCCTGTACGCCGAGCAGCTGACCGGCACCGCCTTCACCGCACCGCGCGGCAGCAACCGCCGCAGCTGGCTGTACCGGATCCGCCCGGCGGTGACCCATGGCGAGTTCACTCCGTTCGCGCAATCGCAGTTGCAGGGCGATTTCGGTGCGCAGCCCGCTTCGCCGAACCAGCTGCGCTGGAGCCCGCTGCCGCTGCCTGAGCTGCCGACCGATTTCGTCGAAGGCCTGTACACGATGGGCGGCAACGGTTCGCCCGACGCGCATGCCGGCGTCGGCATCCATCTGTACGCGGCCAACCGTGACATGGTCGGCCGCTACTTCTACGACGCCGACGGCGAGCTGCTGATCGTGCCGCAGCTGGGCAGCCTGCGGCTGCTGACCGAGCTGGGCGTGATCGAGATCGAACCGCAGCAGATCGCGGTGATTCCGCGCGGCGTGCGCTTCCGCGTCGAGCTGCCTGACGGCCCGAGCCGTGGCTACATCTGCGAGAACTTCGGCGCACTGCTGAAGCTGCCCGACCTTGGCCCGATCGGCTCCAACGGCCTGGCCAATCCGCGCGACTTCGAGACCCCGCATGCCGCGTTCGAAGACATCGACGGTGATTTCGAACTGATCGCCAAGTTCGACGGCCGCCTGTGGCGTGCCCCGATCGACCATTCGCCGCTGGACGTGGTGGCCTGGCATGGCAACTACGCGCCGTACCGCTACGACCTGCGCCGCTTCAACACCATCGGCTCGATCAGCCACGACCACCCGGATCCGTCGATCTTCCTGGTGCTGCACTCGCCCAGCGACACCGCGGGCACCAGCAACATGGATTTCGCGATCTTCCCGCCGCGCTGGCTGGTGGCGCAGAACACGTTCCGCCCGCCGTGGTTCCACCGCAACATCGCCAGCGAGTTCATGGGCCTGGTGCATGGTGCCTACGACGCCAAGGCCGAAGGCTTCGTGCCGGGCGGTGCGTCGTTGCACAACTGCATGAGTGGCCACGGTCCGGACGCGCCGACCTTCGACAAGGCCTCCAGTGCCGATCTGTCCAAGCCGGACGTGATCAAGGACACCATGGCTTTCATGTTCGAGACCCGTGGGGTGATCCGCCCGACCGCGCAGGCGCTGGCCGCAGGCCACCGGCAGGGCGATTACCAGCAGTGCTGGAACGGCCTGCGCAACAACTTCCGTTGATGAAAAAGGGGACGGAGGGAATTAAGTCGTTTGTGCCCAAAACGACTTAATTCCCTCCGTCCCCTTTTTTTCAGGCCACCTCGGCGAACGCGCTGCAATGCTCCACCGGCAGCGCCTCCATCAGCCGCTGCCGCACGCGCTGGCAGTAGCCGTCCGAGGTCAGCGCCGGCAGCACCTGCAGCGCCGATTGCATCACCCGCAGGACCTCGCCTTCGGCGCGCGCCTGCTGCAGGTCGCGGAACAACGCCGCTGCGTTGGGATGCCGCTGCATCTCCAGGATTCCCAGCACATAGATGCGCGCGGCGACCAGCGAGCGGCGTCGCTCGACTGGCGCGGCGGACGCTGCGGCGGCTGACGGCGCCAGAGTGGCAGCCGCCACACTCGGCGCAGGTTGCGTGGAAGCGGCGGCGTCCGCGCCGGTCACCAGATATCCGGCCTGGATCAGCTGGATCACCATCGCTGCCGCGTCCTGCCCCAGCAGTGCGGTCAGCTCGGCGATGCTGCGCTGGCCATCGCACAGGATCAGCAGCCGTCGCTGGCGCATGTCCAGCGGCGCGCGGTGGGCCTGCAGCGCGGTTCGGGCGAGGTCGGTCTTGCGCGGTTGCATGGGGTGGACAGCCAAGTCGGTGCTCGCCCAGCCTGAATGAGGGCGATGAAACCGCGATGACAATGCAGCGCCTGCACGCGCACTGGGGTAGCGTGCACCCACCCTGTGCCAAGGATCCGCACCGATGAAGCACCTCCCGATTGCCGGCCTGCTGCTGTTGTCGCTGGCCGCCTGCAACCGTAGTCCCGAAACCGCCGCGCCGGACGCGCCTGCCGCCGCAACCGCACCGGCGAAAGACGCCTCCGTTCCCGCCGACGCCGATCTGGCCACCGCATCGCCGGTGGACCCGCGCCGCGACAGCCCGGCACGCCTGGATGGCTTCGGCGGCGCCACGCTGGGCGCCGGCATCGCCGAGGTCCGCAGTGGCTTCGGCACGCCGTTGCAGGGCCTGGGTACCGATGCCGCTGGCAAGCCGCTGCCTGCCGACGATGCCAATGAAGGCTGTTACTTCCTGCGCCCGCAGGACGCCGAAGACCCGCGCCTGATGTTCGAGGCGCGCAAGCTGGTCCGCTACGACGTACGCAGCCCGTCCATTGTCGCCCCCGGTGGTGGTCGTGTCGGCATGACCCTGGGCGAGCTGCAGGTGCTCTATCCCGAGCGCGCCGACGTCGGCCCGGACAAGTACGACGACAAGGCCCAGCACCTGCGCGTGCGCCCGGCGCAGGAGGGCGCGGCGATCATCGATTTCGCCCTCGGCGCTGACGGCAAGGCCGGCGCCTGGCGGGTTGGCAGGACCCCGCAGGTGGACTACGCCGAAGGCTGCGGCTGATCCATCATTCTCGGCTCACCCGCAACGGGTGGGCCGAGCGTAGAATCGCGCCACGACCGCTGGGGAGTGCTCGATGATCGCCATTGCCATTGCCTGGTTCCTGCTCGGCCTGCTGTTGCTGGCCCTGGGCGGGGACTCCATCGTCAAAGCCGTTTCCGGCCTGGCGCAGCGCTTCGGTGCCAGCGCATTCACCGCCGGCTTGTTGTTGCTGGGCATCACTACTTCGCTGCCGGAGCTGGCGGTCAACGCCCGCGCGCTGGTGGTGGGCCAGCCGGAGCTGGCCTTGGGCAACGCCGTCGGCAGCAGCGTGGTCAACCTTGGCCTGACCCTGGCAATGGCTGCCATTGCCGCGCCGCTGTTGTTGCGTGCCCGCCTGCAGACGGTGCTGTGGTGGGCGTTGCTGGTCGCGGGCCTGCTGCTGATCGTGTTCGGGCTCGATGGCCGCCTGGTGCGCTGGGAGGCTGGCGTGCTGGTGGCCGGGTTCGTGGTGGTGCAGTTCCTGCTGCTGCGACGCGGGCGCCATGAGAGCACCGAGGTACAGGCGATCATCGCCGAGTCGGCACTGAGCCGCACCAGCCTGCCCTTGAATGTGCTGCGCGTGCTGATTGCCGCATTGGCGTTGTACTGGGGCGCGCGCCTGGTGGTCGGTGCTGCTGCTGATTTTGGTGCTGCGCTGGGCTGGACGCCGCTGCTGGTCGGTCTGTTGCCGGTGGCGATCGGCACCGCGTTGCCGGAGGTGGCAGCCGCCGTCGCGGCAGCGCGCCGTGGTCACGGCGACATGGTGCTGGGCCACGTGCTTGGTTCCAGCGTGGTCAACCTGATGCTGGTGATCGGTGCGATGGGGCTGCTGCAGCCGCTGGCGCTGCCTGCTTCGTTCGTACGCCTTGAACTGCCGGCGCTGCTGGCGTTCGCCCTGGTGCTGTACCCGATGCTGCGCGGCGACCTGCGCATCAGCCGCATCGAAGGTGCGGTGCTGCTAGGCGCGTTCGTGGCCTGGTTGGGGCTGGAAATCGCGCTGGTCACACCGGTCTGACCGCTGCGATGGATCGGCCCCGCGCGTGGACCCGGTAGTGCCGGCCGCTGGCCGGCAACCTCGGCGAACTCGCAGCCAGGCATGGCCTGGCTCTACTGGCGGTTATCCGGGGTAGTGCCGACCAACGGTCGGAACCCACCGTCAACGCGCGGTGGTTTCCTCTTCCCGCTCCGGTTCCGGCGGCGGCAGCTGTTCTTCTTCCGCACGCTCGTTGCCCGGCAGAGTGGGGCGCGTTTCCATCAGCAGCGACAGCGCGGCCTTGGCCATCAGATGCGCGCTGATCGGCGCGGTGATGAACAGGAACACGGTGATCAGCAGCTCGCGCGGCTGCGGGTCCTGGCCCAGGAAGATGTGGTAACACACCGAACACACCAGCACGCAGCCCACGCCCAGCGTGCTGGCCTTGGTCGGTGCGTGCAGGCGCTTGAAGAAGGTGGACAGCTTCACCAGCCCCAGCGCGCCGACCAGGATGAAGAAACAGCCGAACAACAGCAGGATCGACAGCGCGATCTGGATGAAGGTGATCATTCGACGATGTCCCGGCGCAGCACGAACTTGCTCAGCACCACCGTGCTGCCGAAGCCGAGCATGGCAATGATCAGTGCCGCCTCGAAGTAGATCGCCGAATTGAGGTACATGCCGAACAGCATCAGCTCTGCGATGGCGGTCACCGACAGCGTATCCAGTGCCAGGATGCGGTCGGGCACGGTCGGCCCGCGCAGCAGGCGCCAGGTGGCCAGCAGCATGGCCAGGCCAACCACGTGCATGCATACCACCAGGGTGGTCTGGATGATCTGGAATCCAGTCATGGGAAGATCTCCATCAACGGGGCTTCATAACGGCGCTTGATTGTGTCGATCAGCTCCTGCGGGTCTTCCAGGTGCAGCACGTGCACCAGCAGGAACTTCCGGTCGTCGCTGAGTGCGGCCGACACCGTGCCGGGAGTCAGCGTGATCATGCTGGTCAGCGCGGCGATGCCGTGGATGTTGGCGATGTCCAGCGGCAGCCAGATGAAACCGGGGTGGATGTTCTTTTCCGGGCCCAGCACCTGGATGGCTACGCGGATGTTGGACATCAGGATGTCCCACAGGGTCACGAACAGCAGCTTCGGCAGCGGCCGCAGGGTGCCGATGCGGGCGAACTCGCGGTCCAGGCGCGCAGCGAACAATGGAATGACCACGCCCAGCAGCAGGCCCAGCAGGAACTGGCCGAGCGTGAAGCTGTCGGACATCAGCAGCCAGAACACCACCACCATCACGCTCAGCGCGGGCGAGGGCAGCAGGCGGCGGATCGGGGAGCGCTTGGCGGTCATGGCTGGCGGATCTCCGGCGTGGTCGCGCGCAACTGCTGCACGTAATCGCCCGGTTGCAGCAGCTGGGTGGCGATGGCGTCGGTGTGCTGCATCAGCGGGGCAGCGAACAGCGTCATGCCGATACCGTAGGCCAGCAGGATGCAGGCGGCAAACAGCTCTACGCGGCGCAGTGGTGCCTTGCGCGGTGGCGGTGCATCGGGATCAGGCAGCGGTACGCGCCAGAACAGGCGGATGCCGCCGCGGGTCAGGCCCATGATGACCAGCAGGCTGCTGACCAGCACCGCCGTCCACACCGCGCCGGTGTATTGGGCGGGCATGCCGGCCAACAGCGCGGCCTTGGCCAGGAAGCCTGACAGTGGCGGCAGACCGGCCACCGACACCGCCGCAATCAGGAACAGCACGGCGGGCGTCTCCTTGCCGGGCATCGGCGCGATCACTTCCTTGCGGTCGCTGGCGCCGCCACGGCGGCGTCGGATCAGGTCGGCGACCAGGAACAGTGCGGCGGCGACGAAGCTGCTGTGCGGCAGGTAATACAGGCCGGCCGACAGCACCTTCGGCGTGCCGACAGAGAACGCGATGAACAGCGTCGCTGCCGAGACGATCACCAGATACGAAATCAGCACGCGCAGGCGCGCTGCGGCCAACGCACCCAGGCCGCCCAGCACCAGCGTCGCTACGCCGGCCCACAGCAGCCAGTCGCGGCCGTAGCCGGCCATCGCACCCGCATCCTCGCCGAACCACAGCATCTGGATGCGCAGCACGGCATACAGGCCCACCTTGGTCATGATCGCGAACAGCGCCGCTACCGCCGCCGGTGCACGCGCATACGATTCGGGCAGCCACAGGTACAGCGGCATCAGCGCGGCCTTGGCACAGAACACCAGCAGCAACAGGCCCATCGTCGCCTTCACCAGGGTCAGCTGCGCCGGCGGCACCTCGGCAATGCGCTGCGACAGCTCGGCCATGTTCAACGACCCCAGCGAGGCGTACAGCAGGCCCAGTGCGATCAGGAACAGGGTCGAGGCGGTGACGTTGAACACCACGTAGTGCAGGCCGATGCGCATGCGCAGGCCACGGCCGCCACTGAGCAGCAGGCCGTAGGAGGCGATCAGCATCACCTCGAAGAACACGAACAGGTTGAAGATGTCGCCGGTCAGGAAGGCACCGTTGAGGCCCACCAGCTGGAACTGGAACAGCGCATGGAAGTGCGGTGCGCGGCGGTCCCATCCTGAGCACGCATGCAGCAGGCAGGGAATGGCCAGCAGCAGGGTGGTCAGCAGCATCCAGGCGGACAGCTGGTCGGCGACCAGCGCGATGCCCAGCCGCGACGGCCAGTCGCCCAGCAGGTAGACGCGGATGTCGCTACCTGCGGTGTCGGCGAACAACAGGCCGACCACCACCGCCAGCGCGCCCAGCGAGGTCCACGCCACGGCACGCTGTACCTTCGGCCCATAGCGGCGATGTTCGACGAACAGCGACAGCGCAGCGCCGAGCAGCGGTACCAGGATCGGCAGGATCACCAGATGATTCATGCGCGGTCCTCGCCCCGGCGCGGCGGTGCATCGTCGTCCGGCTCGTGCGCGTCCACATGGTCACTGTGGTTGTCGCTGCGGCTGCGCATGGCCAGCACGATGCTGACAGCGGTCATCGCAAACGCGATCACGATCGCGGTCAATACCAGTGCCTGCGGCAGCGGATCGGTGTAGTTGCCGAGGTGGCTCTCCACGCCCTCCTGCAGCACCGGCGCTTTGCCCTGCACTACGCGGCCACCGGCAAAGATCAACAGGTTGGTGGCGTAGGACAGGAAGGTCATGCCGAGGATCACATCGAAGCTGCGCGCGCGCAGCAGCAGGTAGATGGCGATGGCGGTCAGCACGCCGATCGCAGAGGCCAGGGCCAGTTCCATCAGTGCATCTCCCCCGTTCGTGCCGAGCGGCGTTGCAGGTCGATCTCGCCCTTGCGCGCGGTGCGCGTCCGCGAGGGTTTGACGGTGGCCATCATCGACAGCATCAGCATCGCGCCACCGAACACCACCAGGTACACGCCGATATCAAAACCAATCGCGCTGGCCAGCGGTACATCACCGATCAACGGCAGGTGCAGGTCCAGGTGACCGCTGGTCAGGAACGGCACGCCGAACAGCATCGAGGCGCCGCCGCTGAGGATGGCGATCAGCAGGCCGGTGCCGATGCAGCGGATGTAGTCGAAGCCGAAGCGCGACTCCACCGATGCGGTGCCTTGGATCACGTACTGGATCAGCAGCGGCACGGCCAGCACCAGGCCTGCGATGAAGCCGCCGCCCGGCGCGTTGTGGCCGCGCAGGAACAGGAAAATGGAGACCGTCAGGGTCAGCGGGAACATGATCTGGGCCAGATCGGCCGGTACCGGCAGCTTGATCGGCGGGCCGGGCATGATCTGCTCCGGCGCCATCCGCGTACGCCGCAGCAGCGCATGCACGACCAGTGCGGCGATGCCGAACACGGTGATCTCGCCGAAGGTATCGAAACCTCGGAAGTCGACCAGGATCACGTTGACCACGTTCTGGCCGTACGCCTCGGGCAGTGCGCGGGCAAGCAGTTCGCCGGCCATGGTGTTCGGCGGCAGCGTCATCGCGCTGTAGGCCAGCGCGCCGAGGCCGGCACCGGCCACGATCGCGATCAGCGCATCACGGCGCTTGCGCCAGCGCGGCCGCTCTGGGCCGGACTGTGCGGGCAGGTAGTTCATGCCCAGCAGCATCAGCACCAGCGTGACCATCTCCACCAGCAGCTGGGTCAGCGCCAGGTCGGGTGCGGACAGGAACACGAAGGTCAGCGCCACCATCAGGCCGACACCGCCGACCAGCAGCACCGCCAGCAGGCGCTGCTTGTACATGCGCAGGGTCGCCACCGCGCAGGACATCATCACCAGCCACAGTGCCCAGCCCAGCAGCGGGATGGGCTGCGGTTTTGTCCATTCCGGCGAGGCCGGGTTGGCGATGTAGGGCGCGGCGGCAACCACGATCGCCACCAGCACCAGGCCCAGCAGCATGCGCTGCAGGCTGCCGTTGGCGATGCCGGCGGTCAACCGCTGCGCACCGGCCGACAGCAGGTCCAGCTGGTGGTGGAAGACGTTGCGCCCCGGCGTGGTGTTGGTTACCCCATGCAGGTCGATCAGCTTGCGCAGGCCGAAGTAGAGGGCCACGCCACCGACCACGCCCGCGGCGCTCATCGCCAGCGGCAGGTTGAAGCCATGCCAGATCGACAGGTTGTACTCGGGCATCGAGCTGCCGAGGATCGAGGCAGCTGCCGCGTGCAGCACCGGCGCCACCGTCAGTGCCGGGGCGATACCCACCGCCACGCAGATCACCACCAGGATCTCCACCGGCACCTTCATCCAGCGCGGCGGCTCGTGCGGCACGCGGTCCAGGCCATGCGGACCCTTGCCGAAGAAGGTGTCGTGCACGAAGCGCAGGCTGTAGGCCACGCCGAACACACCAGCCAGCAGCGCAGCGATCGACACCGCCGTGCGCATGGTGTCGGTGCCACCGGCCGAGAGCGCTTCGGCGAACAGCATTTCCTTGGACAGGAAGCCATTGAGCAGCGGGATGCCGGCCATCGCCAGCGACGCGATGATCGCCAGCGCGCTGGTGAACGGCATCAGCCTGCGCAGGCCACCGAGCTTGCGCATGTCACGGGTACCGGTCTCGTGGTCGATGATGCCGGCGGCCATGAACAGCGAGGCCTTGAAGGTGGCGTGGTTGAGGATGTGGAACACGCCGGCGACCACCGCCATCGGTGTGGACAGGCCGAACAGCAGGGTGATCAGGCCCAGGTGCGAGATCGTCGAATAGGCCAGCAGGCCCTTCAGGTCATGCTGGAAGATCGCGTTCCAGGCGCCGATCAGCAGGGTGATCGCACCGATGCCGCTGACCGTGTAGAAGAACAGATCGCTGCCGGCCAACGCTGGATGCAGGCGCGCCAGCAGGAATACGCCCGCCTTCACCATGGTGGCCGAGTGCAGGTAGGCCGACACCGGGGTGGGCGCGGCCATCGCGTGCGGCAGCCAGAAGTGGAACGGGAACTGCGCGCTCTTGGTGAAGATGCCCGCCAGTACCAGGAACAACGCGTAGGGGTACAGCGCGCTGGCGCGGATCTGCTCACCGGCAGCCAGCACCACGTCCAGGTCGAAGCTGCCGACGATGCGGCCGATCAGCAGCACGCCGGCCAGCAGGGCCAGGCCGCCGCCGCCGGTGATCACCAGCGCCATCCGCGCGCCCTCGCGGGCGTCCTGGCGATGCGACCAGAAACCGATCAGCAGGAACGAGCTGATGCTGGTCATTTCCCAGAAGATCATCAGCAGCAACAGGTTGCCCGACAGCACCATGCCCAGCATGGCGCCCATGAACAGCAACAGGTAGGTATAGAAGCGGTGTGCGCTGTCCTGCGGGCTCAGGTAGTAGCGCGCATACAGCACCACCAGTGCGCCGATGCCCAGTACCAGCCCGGCGAACATCCAGGCCAGGCCATCCAACCGCAGGGTGAAGTCCAGGCCGATCTGCGGCAGCCACGGCACCATCGTCCGCACCACCTGGCCATCGAGCACCGATGGGGTCAGCCAGGCGAGGATCGCCAGCCCGCCCAACGGCGCCAGCGCCGCCAGCCAGGCAGCAGTCGAGCGCGAACTACGGGGGAAGGCTGCGACAGCCACTGCCATGAGGAACGGCAGGGCCAGCAGCAGGGGCAGGCTGGGGAGCATGCAGGGAATCCATGATTCACGAGCAGGTCAGGGAGCATAACAGGCTGCCAAATGTCGCCGAAACCCATTGAACAGCGATCAATTGCATGTAACGTGCGCTGATTCATTTTTTCTGCGATGCAGCATGCCGCGTGGATGACCCGTCAGGACCTGGCTGACGGGTCCACCCTACGCCCACGCAGGGAGACCGCAGCCCCTGTCGCACAGGGACCGCCGCCGCCGGGCGGGGCAAGGTGAGGAGGCCACCGCGGCAGGCTGGCAGGCGCGCCGTGCAGTGTGGGTGATGGCATCTGCCCGTTCAGGAAACGAAGGCGTCGATCCGGCGACGCCGGTCAGTAGCGCCAGTCGAGCTTGCGATAGGCCTTGGCCATCACCCAGGCCGGGCCGATCAGCAGGTAGGTCAGGTCGGTCAGGAAGCTGGGCTTGCGGCCTTCGAACTTGTGGCCGATGAACTGCGCGATCCAGGCGACCACGAAGACGCCGATGGCCAGCCAGAGCAGATTGTGCAGGCCGATTTCCGCTTCCAGCAGCCGGCACAGGCAGCCGAACACGAAGAACTGGATGAGCATGCCGATGCCCAGCGGGCGCGACAGTTTGTTGTAGAAGCACCAGGCGCTGAACATCGCGAACGCCGACCAGATGCCGTACTGGAACCAGGTGATCAGCGGCGGAACGCACCACAGCAGGGCCACCACCGACCACAGGATCGCCGGCACCGCCACCACGTGGATGCGCTGGTTGACCACATTGCGGTGATCGTCGGAGTAGCTGGCGAAGTAGCGGTCGATCGGACGCGCAAGCTGGGTGGTGGTCTGCATGTGGCCAGCATACCCCGGCCGGGGCCGTCAGTAGAGCCAGGCCATGCCTGGCTGCAGGTCCGCCGAGGTTGCCGGCCAGCGGCCGGCACTACCCCGGGGAAACCGACAGTAGAGCCAGGCCATGCCTGGCTGCAGGTCCGCCGAGGTTGCCGGCCAGCGGCCGGCACTACCGCATTCAGAACGCCCCCAGCCAGACCGGCCGGGGGCGCAGGGGAATCAGTCGACGCTGATTCCGGCCAGGCGCTGCAGCGCCTCGGCGTACTTGGCGCGGGTGCGCTCGATGATCTCCGCCGGGATGCTCGGGCCCGGAGCAGTCTTGCCCCAGTCCAGCGTCTCCAGGTAGTCGCGCACGAACTGCTTGTCGTAGCTCGGCGGGCTGGTGCCCACTTCGTACTCGTCGGCAGGCCAGTAGCGCGAGGAATCCGGCGTCAGCATCTCGTCCATGATGTACAGGCGGCCATCGGCGTCGGTACCGAACTCGAACTTGGTGTCGGCCAGGATGATGCCGCGCTCGCGCGCGTAATCGGCCGCGAACTTGTAGATGCGCAGCGTGGCGTCGCGCACGCGTTCGGCCATCTCCGCACCGACCGTCTTCACCATCGCGTCGAAGTCGATGTTCTCGTCATGGTCACCCACGGCGGCCTTGGTCGAGGGCGTGAAGATCGGCTCGGGCAGCTGCTCGGCCTGGCGCAGGCCGTCGGGCAGGTCGATGCCGCTGACCTTGCCGGTGCGCTGGTAGTCCTTCCAGCCGCTGCCGATCAGGTAGCCGCGGGCGATCGCTTCCACCGGTACCGGCTTCAGCTTGCGCGTGACCACCGCGCGCTTGGCGTACAGGGCCGCGTCCACGCCCTCGGGCAGCACGCTGGCCACGTCGATGCCGGTCAGGTGATTGGGCATCAGGTGCGCGGTCTTGGCGAACCAGAAGTTGGACACCTGGCAGAGCATCTCGCCCTTGCCCGGAATCGGGTCGGGCAGGACCACGTCGAACGCCGACAGGCGATCGGTGGCGACCATCAAAAGGTAGTCCCCCGGCGGGGTACCGGCCGGCAGCCGCTCGCGCGGGATATCGAACACATCACGCACCTTGCCGCGGTGGCGCAAGGGCAGGCCGGGGAGATCGGATTGCAACAGCGTGGTTGGCACGGGCACTCCTGGGGCTTCGTCGATACGGCTGCCCAACGGACCCGGCGGGCCCGCTGACCAGCGGGCGGCCTAGTGTAAAGCGGTCCGGGCCCGCTGTGACGTAAAATGAGCGTCCATTTCGTCGGCCGACCCCGGAGCGCCATGCGCTGGTACGGAAAACTGCTCGGATTCATCGCCGGGGCCCTGCTGTTCCGGCCCAATCCGCTGTTCGGCGCGGTGGTCGGCTTGTTGCTGGGACATGCCTTTGACAGCGACTGGTTCCGCCTGAACAAGGAGAACCCCTACCGCGAGCTGGGACTGACCTCCGAGGCCACCGATGCCGAGGTCGAGCGCGCCTACCGCAAGCTGATCTCCCAGTACCACCCCGACAAGCTGGGCGGCGCCGCCCCCGAGCTGCAGCAGCAGGCCGAGCAGAAGTCGCGGCGCATCAACGCCGCCTACGACCGCATCAAGACTCTGCGCAAGCGCTGACCCCACAATCCCGCCTGCGGGCGGGAGACCCCTTTCCCCGTTCCGAAGGCCCCGGCCATGTCCAACTGCCTCATCGCTCCTTCCATCCTCTCGGCCAACTTCGCCCGCCTGGGCGAAGAAGTCGACAACGTCCTGGCCGCTGGCGCCGATTGGGTCCATTTCGACGTGATGGACAACCACTACGTGCCCAACCTGACCATCGGCCCGATGGTCTGCCAGGCGCTGCGCAAGCACGGCGTCACCGCGCCGATCGACGTGCACCTGATGGTCGAGCCGGTGGACCGCATCATCCCGGACTTCGCCGAGGCCGGCGCCACCTACATCAGCTTCCACCCGGAGGCCAGCCGCCACGTGCACCGCACCATCCAGCTGATCCGCTCGCTGGGCTGCAAGCCGGGCATCGTGCTCAATCCGGCCACACCGGTGGACATCCTCGACTGGGTGCTGGACGACCTCGACCTGGTGCTGCTGATGTCGGTCAATCCGGGCTTCGGCGGCCAGGCGTTCATCCCGTCGGCGTTGGACAAGCTGCGCGTGGTGCGCCAGAAGATCGATGCCAGCGGCCGTGACATCCGCCTGGAGATCGACGGTGGCGTGAAGGCCGACAACATCGGTGAGATCGCCGCCGCTGGTGCCGATACCTTTGTCGCCGGCTCGGCCATCTTCAACGCCAAGACCAGCTACCAGGACGTGATCGCGCAGATGCGCGCCAACGTCGCCGCGGCACGGGGCTGAGCCATGAACACGGTGGCCGTGTTGAACATCCGCCCGGCCACCGTCGCCGACGCTGGCCTGATCCTGCGCTTCATCCGTGAACTGGCGATCTACGAGAAGGCCGAGCATTCGGTACAGACCGATGAGATCGGCATCGCTGAAAGCCTGTTCGGCGCTGACGCCACCGCCCGCGCGCTGATCTGCGAGGCGAACGGCGAAGCCATCGGCTACGCGGTGTATTTCTACAACTATTCCACCTGGCTGGGCCGCAAGGGCATCTATCTGGAAGACCTGTACGTGAGCCCGGAAAAGCGCGGCTCCGGTGCGGGCAAGGCGCTGCTGAAGTACATCGCCCGCCAGGCGGTGGCTGAAGGTTGCGGCCGCTTCGAGTGGTCGGTGCTGGACTGGAACACGCCGGCCATCGACTTCTACACCGCAGCCGGCGCCAAGCCGCAGGACGAGTGGACGGTGTACCGGCTGGAAGGTGAGGCGCTGCACGATTTCGCCAACGGTTGAGGCGGAATGCATCCACGCATGGCGTGGATCTACTGAAGACGGTGCGTGGGCACAGTAGATCCACGCCATGCGTGGATGCGCCGGGCAGGCAAAAAAAAGCCACGCCAAATACTGGCGTGGCCTTGCTGCATGCGTGGTAGGCTGATCCTGCCTCCATCCGTCGTCCCTGCTATGGCCTTCCATTCTCCGGGCCGCCGATGACACTTGCATGACATCCCGCATTGGCGAGCCCACTATCTGACCTGAACGGTTGCCAGCGTCTTTCACTGGCCACGAACGCCCGATTGCTAGCCTGTGCCGCCTTTCCCTGGAAGAACTGCATGAGCACACCGCGCTGGCGCCTGATCCTCAACGGCAAGTCCGCAGGCAACGATGACCTGCGCGATGCCGTGGGCCACTGGCGTGACCGTGGCGTGCAGCTGGAAGTGCGGGTGACCTGGGAAGACGGTGACGCCGAGCGCTACGTTGCCGAGGCCATCGACCACGGCGTGGACGTGATCGTGGCGGCCGGTGGCGACGGCACGCTGAGCGCGGTGGCCGAGACGTTGGCGCATCGTGACGAGCCGGCTGGGGCGCTGCCGTCGCTGGCGTTGGTGCCGATGGGCACCGCCAACGATTTCGCTACCGCTGCCGGTATTCCGGTGGAGCCGCAGGAGGCCTTCGCACTGATTGCCGGCGGCACGCCGCGTCCGATGGACCTGCTGCGCGTTGATGCCGACGGCAAGCCGTGGTGGTGCGCCAACCTCGCCAGCGGCGGCTTCGGTACCCAGGTCACGGTGGAAACCGATGCGGGCTTGAAGAAAATGCTCGGCGGTCTGGCCTATGTCATTACCGGCATCGCCAAGCTCGGTCGCATCGAACCGATCACCGCGCGCCTGAGCGGCCCGGATTTCCAGTGGGAAGGTGGGTTCATCGCGCTGGGTATCGGCAACGGTCGCCAGGCCGGTGGTGGTCAGCAGCTGTGCCCGCAGGCACTGATCGACGACGGTCTGCTGGACGTCACCGTGGTGCCGGAACTGGACGGTGAAGTCGCCGCTACTCTTGGGCAGATGCTGACCGGCGGCAAGGAGGCGGCGCTTGAACGTGTCGCCACGCGCGCGCAGCTGCCGTGGTTGCAGATCGACGCCCCGAAGCCGCTGACATTGAACCTGGACGGCGAACCGGTGCAGGCACGCAGCTTCCGCATCGAATGCGTGGCGGGCAGGGTGCGGATGCACCTGCCGGAGGATTGTGTGCTGCTTTCCGGCCGCTGATACAGGAATCAGAGCAGGGGAATGTCTTCTTCCTTCGTGGGGAGGCCGAAGGCTTCACGTTTGTCGCGGATGCCTTTCGGCATCGGGGGACGAGGGATGTCGCGTGTGACGAGCCACTGCTGGCACTTCCTCTGCCATGGTAGAAGATCGGGTGTAGTGATGCCCCAGAAGATGTGCTCGGCGATCAGCATTCTGTCGGGGGCGCCGACGGAGGATTTCAGCAGTACCGTAGGGTCTGCCCCGTGTTCCAGCAGCCAATAGGCATGCTCGAATCCACCCCGGGTGGTGTACCAGCTCAGTACTGTGTCGGCGGTGCCGCGATTGGATTCATTGATGTTCGCTCCATTCTCAATCAGCAGTTTCACGTTTTCCCACTGATTGCCCGCAATGAAGGCTTGAAACAGCAACGTTTCGCCCGCTGAGTTCCGCGTGTTGGGGTCTCCACCGTGCTGAAGCAGCAATTGCAGGTATCGCGGGTCGTCCAGCTTTGCGGCATAGACCATGGCGTTGTTGTAGCCAAGTCTGCGGCCATCCACGACCTTGTAGGCGCGGGCATTTGGATCTGCGCCGTTGTCCAGGAGGGCGCGTAGCCCATCAAGATTCTTCGCCCGAAGAGGCCACGCCACCAGGGGGATTCCAGCATCACGAGCGAAGACCTTGTCCGGATCGACTCCTTCGTCCTTTATCAGGTGCGTGATCGTCTCGGCATCCCCTTGCTCGCTGGCAACGGCCAGCTCAAGTGCCCTTCCCTTGAAGTAATCGCTGGCACCATGCGTTGACTGTGGCGTGCAGCCCGAAAGCAGGAGCAGCGCTGCTGCCAGAAGGGCGTAATGCACAAAGAAGCGTCGGAGGTGAACGTCCATGTCTGATCTCCTTACAGCAGCGGAATGTCTTCTTCCTTGCTCGGGAATTTGAAGGCCTCGCGCTTCCTGCGGATGTGTTCGGGCATCGGCGGGCGGGGGATGTTGCGCTCAGCCAACCATTGCTGGCACTTTTTCTGCCACGGCAGGTTGTCCGGCGTGGTGATTTCCCAGTAGATGTCTTCGACCATCTTCTGCCGGCCAGGCTGGCTTGACCCTTCCGGCTTTGCAATCGCGGGATCAGCACCATGTTCCAGCAGCCAGTATGCGTAATCGAAGCCGCCTCGCGTGGTGTACCAGCTCAGGACCGTGTCGTCGCCCAGGTCCAGGCTTGATTCATTGATGTTGGCCCCGTTCGTAATCAGGACCTGGATGTTCTTCCACTGATTTCCGCTGAGGAATGCCTGCAGCAGTAGAGTCTCGTTGGCCGAGTTGCGGGTGTTGGGGTCTCCGCCGTGCTTCAGCAGCAGCTCAAGGAAGCGAGGGTCGTCCATCTTTGCCGCGTAGACCATCGCATTGTTGTAACCAAGCCTGCGTCCATCCACCGTCTTGTATGCGCGTGCATTCGGATCTGCGCCGTTGTCCAGGAGAGCGCGTAATCCATCAAGATTCTTCGCCCGAAGAGGCCACGCCACCAGGGGGATTCCAGCGTCACGAGCGAAGACCTTGTCGGGATCGACTCCTTCGTCCTTTATCAGGTGCCGAACGGTGTCCGAATCGCCATGCTCGGTTGCTATCGCAAGCTCAAGGTTTTTTCCGTCGAAGTACTGTTCGGCGCCATGGCTCGACGAAAGGGCGCATCCGCTTACCATCAGAAAGATGGCGCAGACCACTATCGGGAACATCCGTTTCACACTTTCAAAAACATGAATGGGCATGTTGATTCCGCAACGGTGCTCGAGACGTGACATTAGCAAACGGATCTGATAATCGATATGTGTCGCGGGGGCATGTCCCCTCAAGGTGAATGGAGCTTGCCATGACGGATCACGACATTGACGCGCGGGCACGCGCAGTCCAGGAGCAGCGCGAGCTTGTGGAGCAGTTGCGCGCAAGCGGCCACACCGAAGATGCAGAGCGCTTGCAGGAGACATACCACGCACGTGAGATGTCTGGACTCGCCTCCGATGTGTATCAGTCAGCGAAGCATGCTGGCGAGCCGCCGGCGGGCTGGACTCGCGCAAGCACTGATCCTGCCGCGTTGCGTGCGGCGGGCTTCGAACTGTCGGACGCAACCGTGCGCGACTTGTTACAGCCGCCTGAATCGGGATTCCGCGCCGAAATCTACATCCCCGACAAGCGCGTCTTTGGTGAGGATGCGAAACCTGTCGTGGTCTACAAAGGGTCCACGGGTGAGATTCTTGACCCGCTGGCGCCCAATGGAAAACGAGAATCCGGCGGCGAGGATTTCCTCAACAACGGCCAGCAGGGCATCGGCATGCGCAGCGATTACTACGATCGCGCCATGCGTCTTGCCTCGATCGTCAATCAGGAACGCCCGGGCGGCTTCGAAATCGCCGGTCACTCCCTCGGTGGAGGCATGGCTTCCGCCGCGTCCGCAGTCACCGGCGCACGTGCCACCACGTTCAACGCCGCCGGCCTGCATCCGGCAACCCCGGCGCGTTATGCCAAGGGCAACGGCCTGCCGACCTTCGACACGCAGCAGTCCGTGCACACCTACCAGACCACCGGTGAGGTGCTGAACGATGTGCAGAACGGCATGCACCGCCTGAGCGAGCATCAGCGTCGTGGCTACGGTGTACTTGCCAACGAACTGGGCATGGTGCTGAAGGATCCGGCCATGCAGAAGGTCGTCGGCGAAAAGCTGCGCGAGATGCTGCCTCCGGGCGCGCAGACCTCCGCTGCACAGTTCATCGAACAACTGGCGAGCCAGCCGGGTCAGCAGGCGCTGCGCGATATTCCGCTCGCGGCAGGGCGCCTCGAATTGTTGCTTGAGCCCAAGACCCGCGACGCGCACGGGGCACTCGTCGATCGCCCGCATGTGGCGCCGCCCAGCCAGGTGGCGGAGCTGGCGGGCCCGCTGTCCTCCGTGCTGCACGCCACGGCGTACGGCATGCGCGGCGGTCGCCTGGCCGGCGAGCAGGTTGAACGGGCCGGCGCCGCCACTGCCCATGCGCTGGACAAGGTGGGCGATGGTGTCGAGCGCGTACTGAAGACCGAAGGCATGGTCATCGGCCAGGTGGTGAACATGGGGTCCACCAGCCTGCAGGTGAGCACCCGGGCGACCAGTACGGTGATTGCTTCGGGGCGTGAACTGACCGGCAGCATCGAAGCCACCCTGCACCGCGTCGAATCGCAGACCCGCTCCCATGGCCTGTCCGCCCTGTCGTGGGTGGCTGACCGGGTGGGCGCGGACAACGTCGCCGGCCGGCTTGCCAAGCAGGCCGAAGCTGCCCGTGACCACGGTGAGCAGCATGCGCAGCACGCGACGAAACAGGCCGTCGCCGACGCCGCAGGCACACGCGCGGCGGGTGAACGCGTGGCCGCTGCCATCAGCCACGACGGCCAATGGGTGGCCGGCAAGCTGCAGAACGGGTTCGCCACCGCCGGCGCCCATGTCGATCGTGGCTATGACCTGGTGGCGTCGCAAGTGAAGGGCATCACCGCCAAGGCGCCGATCACCCTGTCCACGCTGGGTGGTGCCGCGGTGGGCATCGGGGCTGCCGCCGCCACCCACCTGCCGACCGGCAACCTGCCGTTGGACGCAATGAAGCTGCACAACCTCGACAGGTCCGAGCGTGTCATCCGCGGCATGATGCCGGCCTTCAGCGAGGCCACCGCCCGCCATGGCATGGATCCGACCGTCATCCCCAGCCTGGATTCAGAGCTGATCAAGCAGGAAGCCGCCGCCCGCAAGCTGGTCGAGCAGCACCAGCGCATCCAGCATCCGGAGGATGGCCGACGCGCCAGCGTGGCGGCAGAACCCGCTGCGCGCGGGCTTGGCATCAACGACCCTGGCCACGCCGATTACCGGTTGTTCAACGGCGCTCAGACCGGCGTGCACGCCCTGGACGCCGCCCACAACCGTGTGCCGAACCTGCAGAGCGACCAGCTCGCCGGTGCACTGGCCGTGCAGGCCAAGCGCGAGGGGCTGGAGTCCATTTCCCACGTGGTGCTCAGCAACGATCACAGCCGCGCCTTCGCGGTGGATACGCCCGACCTGAACGCCGCGCACCGGCGCCATGCGCACGTCGATGTGGCGGCGGGGATGGCCCAGCCGCTGAGCGCGAGCACCACCCAGATCGACGCGATCAATGCCAGTCGCGAGCAGGTGCAGGGGGTGTCGCTGGCCCAGCAGCAGGTGCAGGAGACCCAGGAACAGGCGCGGCGGATGGGCTAGGGCAAAGACAAACCGCCCGTCGCCAAAGGGTTTCCCTGCGGCCAAAGCTGCGATACAGTCATTGGGTGTCCAGCCTGACGACCCCGCATACCCTTTCTTCCGCACGCCGTTGGTGGCGATGGTGGCCTGTTGCCGTCGTCCGTCCCCATAACGCTGTGTCCCGGAAGGAAAGTCGTCTTGATCTCGCACGCTCAGTTTCAGCAGCAGGCCGCTGAAGGCCACACCCATATTCCCGTTGTCCGCGAAGTGCTGTCCGACCTGGACACGCCGCTTTCGGTCTATCTGAAGCTCGCCGACGGCCCCAATACCTACCTGTTTGAATCCGTCGAAGGCGGCGAGCGCTTTGGTCGTTACTCGATCATCGGCCTGCCGGCACGCCGCGTGTACGCCTTCCACGGCCACACCCTGACCGTACGCGAGCACGGCGATGTGGTGGAAACCCGTGAGGTGGCCGACCCGTTCGCCGAGGTCGAGGCGCTGCGCAGCGCCCACTCGGTGCCCAAGCTGGAAGGCCTGCCGGGCTTCACCGGTGGCCTGGTCGGCTGGTTCGGCTTCGAATGCATCGGCTACATCGAGCCGCGTCTGGCCTCGCCGGCTGGCCGTGACGAACTGGGTACGCCGGACATCCTGCTGCTGCACTCCGATGAGCTGGCAGTGTTCGATAACCTGAAGGGCCGGCTGTACCTGATCGTGCATGCCGACCCGCGCGTCGAAGGCGCCTTCGAGCAGGCCCAGGCCCGCCTGGATGCACTGACCGCCAAGCTGCGCGCGCCGGGTGCCGGCTATCCGGCTCCGCTGACCAGCGACGTGCTGGACGAGTCCGATTTCGTTTCCGGTTTCACCCGCGAAGGCTTCGTTGACGCGGTTCAGCGCAGCAAGGAGTACATCCGTGCTGGCGACATCTTCCAGGTGGTGCTCAGCCAGCGCCTGAGCGTGCCGTTCAAGGCGCGCCCGGTGGATGTCTACCGCGCGCTGCGTGCACTGAATCCGTCGCCGTACATGTATTTCCTCGATGTCGGCGACCTGCAGGTGGTCGGCTCCTCGCCGGAAATCCTGGTGCGCCTGCAGGACGGTGAAGTGACCGTGCGCCCGATCGCCGGCACCCGTCCGCGCGGCGCCACGCCGGAGCTGGACCAGGCGCTGGAGGTCGAGCTGCTGGCCGATCCAAAGGAACGCGCCGAGCACCTGATGCTGATCGACCTGGGCCGCAATGACGCCGGCCGCGTGTCCAAGGCCGGCACCGTCGAAGTGGGCGAGCAGTTCGTGATCGAACGCTACAGCCACGTCATGCACATCGTCAGCGAAGTGACCGGGCAGCTGCAGCCGGGCCTGAGCTATGCCGACGTGCTGCGCGCCACCTTCCCGGCCGGTACGGTCAGCGGCGCGCCGAAGATCCGCGCGCTGGAAGTGATCCGCGAGCTGGAACCGATCAAGCGCAATGTCTACGCCGGCAGCATCGGCTACATCGGCTGGCACGGCGATGCCGATACTGCGATCGCGATCCGCACCGCGGTGATCAAGGACGGCCGCCTGTATGTGCAGGCCGGCGCCGGCATCGTCTACGACTCCGACCCGGACAAGGAATGGGACGAGACGATGAACAAGGGCCGCGCGTTGTTCCGCGCCGTCGCCCAGGCCGCCAAGGGCCTGTGAGTTTCCCTGTGCTGTGGCCTGCGCCGCAGCACCCTTCGCTGTTTCCATTCAAGACAAGGAGTACCGCATGAAGCTGCTGAGCGTTCTGCTGTGGTCGTCGCTGCTGGCCACGATGGCCCCGGATTCGTGGGCACAGGCCAACACCATTCCCTCGCAGCCGCACCTGCTGGTGAAGGGCGAGGGCGCGCGAACGGTGATGCCGGACCGGTTCACCGTCGAACTGCTGGTCAAGTCCACCGACCTTCAGCCGGATGCAGCGCGCTCGCGCGTGCAGGGCAATGTCGATGCGGTGCTGGGTGCGTTCAAGCGCAACCATGCGCTGCCGGCAAGCGTGGTGGCAGACAACCTGACCATCCAGCCGGACTACCGCTACAGCGTGCAGGGCAAGCAGGAATACCTGGGGACGCGGGTGAGCCGGCGCCTGAAAGGCAGCTTCGGCACCACCGGTGACCTGCAGGCCTTCCTGCGCGCGGTCGATGCCAGCGATGACCTGCAGATCAGCAGCATGCGGCCTGGCTACTCGAAGGAAGCCGCACTGCGTGGCGAACTCAAGGCCGAAGCGGCAACGCAGACACGCGCCTCCGCCAAGCACCTTGCCACGGCCTATGGCGCGCGCATCACCGGCCTCTACAGCATCTCCGACGTGGCCCCGAACTTCGCCTACGGCGTGCAGGCAGGCAACTGGCCCCGCAGCGGTGACATGGTCACACCGCCCAGCCCGCCGGCTCCGGCACAGACCAGCATCGAGACAACCGGCTCGCGCGCGCGCGAATCCATCGAAGCCGGCCCCATCACCTACACCGAAAACGTGTACGCCATTTTCCTGATAAGCGACGGAACCTGACCATGTTGTGGATGATCGACAACTACGACAGCTTCACCTACAACCTCGTGCAGTACCTGCAGACGCTGGGTGCCGAAGTGAAGGTGGTGCGCAACGATGCGATGAGCGTGGACGAGATCGCCGCGCAGAAACCCGAGCGCATCGTCATCTCGCCCGGCCCGTGCACGCCCAACGAAGCGGGCGTGTCGCTGGAGCTGATCCAGCGCCTGGGCCCGACCACGCCGATCCTCGGCGTGTGCCTGGGTCACCAGGGCATCGGCCAGGTCTACGGCGGCACGGTCATCCGCGCCGGCAACATCATGCACGGCAAGACCTCGCCGATCCGCCATCAGGGCAAGGGTGTGTTCGCCGGCCTGCCGGACGGTTACCAGGCCACCCGCTACCACTCGCTGGTGGTGGACAAGAACAGCCTGCCCGACGCGCTGGAAGTGACCGCGTGGACCGAGAACGAGGATGGCTCGATCGAAGAGATCATGGGCCTGCGCCACCGCCAGTTCCCGGTCGAGGGCGTGCAGTTCCACCCCGAATCGATCCTCACCGAGCATGGTCACGCGCTGCTGCGCAATTTCCTGCAGCGCCCGGCTGCCTGATCCAAGGAGTATTCCGATGAGCTTCTCCCCCCAGGAAGCCCTGCAACGCACCATCGAGCATCGCGAGATCTTCTTCGACGAAATGGTCGACCTGATGCGGCAGATCATGCGCGGCGACGTCTCGCCGATGATGACCGCCGCCATCCTCACCGGCCTGCGCGTGAAGAAGGAAACCATCGACGAGATCGCCGCCGCAGCAACGGTGATGCGCGAATTCGCGCTGGCCGTGCCGGTCGCCGATACCACCCACCTGGTCGACATCGTCGGCACCGGTGGCGATGGCTCGCATACCTTCAACATCTCCACCTGCGCGATGTTCGTTGCCGCTGCCGCCGGCGCGCGCGTGGCCAAGCATGGCAACCGCAGCGTGTCGTCCAAGTCCGGCAGTGCCGATGCGGTCGAAGCACTGGGCGCGGCGATCGAGCTGCAGCCTGCGCAGGTGGCCGCGGCCATCGAACAGACCGGCATCGGCTTCATGTTCGCGCCGATCCACCACCCGTCGATGAAGGTGGTGGCGCCGGTGCGTCGCGAGATGGGGGTGCGCACCATCTTCAACATCCTTGGTCCGCTGACCAACCCGGCCAATGCGCCGTCGGTGCTGATGGGCGTGTTCCATCCCGATCTGGTGGGCATCCAGGCGCGCGTGCTGCGCGAACTGGGCGCCGAGCGCGCGATGGTGGTGTGGGGCCGCGACAACATGGACGAGATCTCGCTGGGCGCCGGCACCCTGGTGGGTGAGCTGCGCGACGGCAAGGTGCGGGAGTACGAGATCCATCCGGAAGACTTCGGCATCGCCATGTCGGCCAGCCGCAACCTGCGCGTGGATGGCCCTGAGCAGTCCATCGCCATGCTGCGCGCGGTGCTCGACAACGAGCCGGGCCCGGCGCTGGACATCGTCGCCCTGAATGCGGGCGCGGCGTTGTACGTGGCCGGCGTGGCCAGCGATATCGGCGACGGCCTGGCCCGCGCTCGCGCGGTCATCGCCGATGGCAGCGCCCGTGCCCGCCTGCAGCAGTATGTCGATACCACCCGCGCGCTGGTTGCCTGAGCGCGCGGTTCAGCCTGACCCACCCGATGGCCGATAATGGTCGTCCTCACCGCCCCAGCACCGACCCGACGACGATGAGCGATATCCTGCAGACGATCCTGGCCCGCAAGGCCGAAGAAGTAGCCCAGCGCCGCGCCCAGCGACCGCTTGAGGAGCTGCAGGCGGCGCTGGCCGATGCGCCACCGGTGCGCGGCTTCGTGCGCGCGCTGCAGGCCGCCGTCGCCAATGGCGATCCAGCGGTGATTGCCGAAGTGAAGAAGGCCAGCCCGTCCAAGGGCGTCATCCGCCCCGACTTCCGCCCGGCCGACATCGCGGTCAGCTACGAGTTCGGTGGCGCCAGCTGCCTGTCGGTGCTGACCGATGTCGATTTCTTCCAGGGTGCCGATGCCTACCTGCAGCAGGCGCGCGAAGCCTGCACGCTGCCGGTGCTGCGCAAGGACTTCGTGATCGACGCCTACCAGGTGGTCGAGGCGCGCGTGCTCGGCGCCGACTGCATCCTGCTGATCGTCGCCGCGCTGGACGATACGCAGCTGGCCACGCTGTCCGAACTGGCGATGTCGCTGGGCATGGACGTGCTGGTGGAAGTGCACGACATCGACGAGCTGGAGCGTGCACTGCAGGTGCCGGCGCCGATGATCGGCATCAACAACCGCAACCTGCGCACCTTCGAGGTGTCGCTGCAGACCACCCTGGACATGCGCCTGGCCGTGCCGCGCGACCGCCTGCTGGTCACCGAGAGTGGCATTCTCGGCCCGCAGGATGTGGCGCTGATGCGCGATGCCGGCATCCACTCGTTCCTGGTCGGCGAGGCCTTCATGCGCGTGGAAGAGCCGGGCGAGGGTCTGCGTCAGCTATTCTTCGCAGCATGAAAACGTACTATCCAACGCCGCGCGAGGATGCGCCGCTGGTGGTCTTCGACTTCGACCACACCCTGTATGACGGCGATTCGGGTACCCACCTGTTCGCCTCGCTGATCAAGCGCAACCCGCTGCGGATGCTGGCGGCGCTGCTGGTCACCCCGATTGCCGGACCGATGGTGGCGATGCTGCCGACCCGCCGTGCCGGCATTTCGGTCTACGTCTGGATCGGCAGCTTCGGCCTGCACCGCGCGCGCGAGTTCAACAAGGTGATCGATGCCTACGTGCTGCGCAATGAAGCGCAGATGCGCGCCAAGCTGTTGCCACAGGCGCTGGACGTATTCGCCGCGCACCGTGCCAAGGGCGATCGCGTGGTGGTGGCCACCGGCGCACCGCCGGAGCTTGCCCGCGCGATCCTGGCCTTCGTCGCCCACCAGGACGTGCCGGTGATCGGCACCGAAGTGGGGCCGCGTCTGGGCGGGGTAGGGCCGACCCGGCACTGCCACAACGAAGAGAAGATGCGCATGCTGCGCGAACGCGGCTACGGCGACATCGATATCGCCTACTCCGACAGCACCGCCGACCTGCCGCTGCTGCTTGCGGCGAAAGCGCCGGTGGTGGTCAACCCGAAGCCTGCCAAGGTGGAATTCTTCCGCCGCGTGCTGCCGGCCGGTACCCGCATCCTCAACTGGGGTTGCGTGGACCGGGGCGGCGACAAGGCGTAATCGATCCCGCCTGCCCGCCGGGCGTGGGGCAAGGACCCGGTAGCGCCGGCCGCTGGCCGGCAACCTTGCACGCGTTTCCGCAGGCCATGAAGTTGCCGGCCAGCGGGCGGCACTACCGGATCCCACGCGGGTAGCGCCGGGCCATGCCCGGCGAGCGGTCAGCGGTACAGGTACCCGAACAGCGCATGGCCCACCTGGAACAGGCTGATGCCCAGCACCAGCACGCCCACTGCGACCAGTACCCAGCGTTCCTTCACCCGCTTCACCAGCACCGCCGCCACCGGCGCAGCCATCATGCCGCCGATCAACAGGCCGGCGACGATCTGCAGGTGCTGCACGCCCATCGACAGCAGGAACGTGGCCGAAATGGTCAAGGTGACCACGAACTCGGCCGCGTTGACGGTGCCGATCGTGGTCCTGGCCTGACCGCCGCGGGCGAGCAGGGTGGAGGTGGCCACCGGGCCCCAGCCGCCGCCGCCGCTGGCATCGAGCAGGCCGGCGAAGAAGCCCAGCACCGGCACCCGGCGGATCTCGCCCTTGGGCATCCAGCGGCCGGCCGCGCGGGCCAGGATGATGATGGCCAGCACCAGCAGGTACAGGTAGATCAGCGGGCGGATCAGGTCGCCAGGGACCTGTGTCAGCACGTACGCGCCGAGTGCACCGCCCAGTGCGCCGGGCAGGGCGAGGCGGAAGAACAGGCGTTTGTCGACATTGCCGGCGACCAGATGCGACACACCGGAGGCCCCGGTGGTGAACACTTCAGCGGTATGCACGCTGGCACTGACCTGTGCGGGAGGCAGCCCCATGCTGAGCAGCACTGATGAAGAAACCAGTCCGAATGCCATGCCCAGCGCGCCATCGACCAGCTGTGCGCCGAGGCCGATGAGGATGAACCACCAGAATTCGCTGCTCAGCTCCATGGATCGAGCCTAGCGGATGCGGGTGTGCGCGACATGCGATGGCGTGTCGCACGTACGACGACCCGCCGGGCATGACCCGGCGCTACCGTGGTGGAGACCTTGGGGTAGCGCCGGGCCATGCCCGGCGGACATCTGTCGATCAACGGGTGCCGTACAGCACCACGGTCTTGCCGCGGGCGTGCAGCAGGCCGTCGGTCTGCAGCTTCTTCAACACCCGGCCGGCCATTTCGCGCGAGCAGCCGACCAGACGGGCCAGTTCCTGGCGTGAGACGCGCAGCTGGCTGCCCTGCGGGTGAGTCATCGACTCCGGCTCCTGCGCCAGATCGTGCAGGGTGCGCACGATACGGTCGGTGACATCCAGGAATGCCAGACGGCTGGCCTTGCGGCTGGTGTCCAGCAGGCGCTTGGAGATCTGCTGGCCCAGCGCGTACAGCAGGCGCGGGGCATCAGCCGACAGCGGGCCGAGGAACAGTTGATGCAGCCGCTCGTAGCTGATTTCGGCCAGCTCACAGGCAGTCCGGGTGCGCAGGATCACCTCGCGGCGGTCCGACTCCACGAACAGGCCCATCTCGCCGACGAACTCGCCGGCGCCGAAATAGCCCAGTACCAGCTCACGGTCCTCCTCCTCCTCGGCCATGATCGAAACCGAGCCGCTGATGACGTAATACAGAGTGCCAGCCGGGTCACCGGGTCGGAAGACGTCGGTACGGGTGGGATAGCGCCGCCTGTGGCTGTGGGCCAGAAAGCGGTCGATTGTTGCGATGTCCAAGGCCAATGGGCTGCTAGCTAGGCGCACGGTTGACACGATAGGGGCGCTCCCTCTGCGCATGAACGGATTCACGGGGTCGATAGCGGAGCTTAACCAGCGCAATTGTTAAGGGCAAACAGTGTGCCAGAAGCTGAGCGTCTTCACGTTCCCCCTGGAGACACTTATGCCGCATAATTCACCCTTTCCCTTCTTACACAGGAATCGACCGCCGTGGTCAAGCCGTTGCCTCGCCTGAGGTTGCAGGGTTTCAACAACCTCACCAAGGCGCTGAGCTTCAACATCTATGACGTGTGTTACGCGCGCACCGAAGAGGAGCGTCAGCGTTACATTGAATACATCGATGAAGAGTACAACGCCGACAGGCTTACTCAAATCTTGACCGATGTCGCTGAGATCATCGGCGCCAACATCCTCAACGTGGCGCGCCAGGATTACGATCCGCAGGGTGCCTCGGTGACGATCCTGATCTCCGAAGAGCCGGTGATCGACAAGAAGCAGGCCGGCAAGGAGTTGATTTCCGATGCCGTGGTCGCGCACATGGACAAGTCGCACATCACCGTGCACACCTATCCGGAAACGCACCCGCAGGAAGGCATTGCCACCTTCCGCGCCGATATCGACGTGGCTACCTGCGGCGTCATTTCGCCGTTGAAGGCACTGAACTACCTGATCGAGAGCCTGGAATCGGACATCGTGATCATGGACTACCGTGTCCGTGGCTTCACGCGTGATGTGAAGGGCAAGAAGCACTACATCGATCACAAGATCAACTCGATCCAGAACTTCCTGGCCAAGAACATCAAGTCGCGTTACGAGATGTTCGACGTCAACGTCTACCAGGAAAACATCTTCCACACGAAGATGCACCTGAAGGACTTCGACCTGGACCAGTACCTGTTCGAGGAGAAGGCCAAGAACATCTCGTTCAAGGAACGCATGAAGATCGAAGCGCTGCTGCGTCGTGAGATCGAAGAGCTGTTCCACGGCCGCAACCTGGCTGAGTGACCCATGCGCGATGCCGTCAGGCATCGCCACCCAGGCGGGACGCCCCGCCCCGTGGAGCCTGCGCTTGGCGCAATCTTCAGTTCCACGGCGATGTACCGACCTACGGCCCGGTGTGAAAACACCGGGCCGTTTCGTTTTTCTCAAAAAAGGTAAGGAGCCCCCACCCATGCCCTGGATCTATCTGCTGCTGGCCGGTCTGTTCGAGATCGGATTCGCCCTTGGAATGAAGTACTCCGAAGGTTTCAGCAAACCCGTGCCGACCGCCCTGACGGTGGTGTCGGCCCTGATCAGCCTGTACCTGATGAGCCAGGCGATGAAGAACATTCCAGTGGGCACGGCTTATGCGATCTGGACCGGCATCGGCGCCATGGGCGTGACGGTGCTGGGCATCTATCTGTTCAACGACAGCGCCTCGCCGGCACGCCTGGCCTGCGTGGGCCTGATCGTGGCCGGTGTGATCGGCCTGAAGCTGGTGTCGCCCAACTGAAAGGTGGCCCGACCAACGGTCGGGCCCCACCGTGTGGTTTGGTAGGCCCCCACCGTTGGTGGGGGCTCCCCCTCAAATGCGGTAGGCAATGGTCTTCATCACCTTGGAGGCCAGCGCCATCGCGCCGGGAATCGGGAACGGCAGGCGGCGTGCGCCGGCCTGCTCGGCGTGCTCGGCATGCCGGGCCTCGTCTTCCTTCATCACCCGGATGACCGCGCGGCTGCGCAGGTCGCCGGCCGGCAGGTCGACCAGGTGTTCGTCCAGATGGGCTTCCACCTGGCGCTCGGTCTCGACCACGAAACCCAGGTTCCAGCCATCGCCGCGCAGCCCGGCCAGGGTGCCGATGGTGTAGCTGCCGGCGTACCAGAGCGGATTGAACAGGCTCGGGCGGCTGTCCAGCTCGCCCAGGCGGGTGGCGCACCACGCCAGGTGATCGGTCTCTTCCTGGGCCGCTTCCAGCAGATGCTCGCGGGTCGCCGGATCGCGCGCCACCGCGGCCTGGCCGAAGTACAGGCCCTGGGCGCAGACCTCACCGACATGGTTGATCCGCATCAGCCCGGCCGCGTGGCGACGCTGCGCGCTGTCCATGCCCGGCTCGCCGGTGTCCGTGGCCGGATAGGGGCGGCTGGCCGGCGGGTTGCCGAACACCGTGTCCAGGGCGCGCTGCGCCTCGGTCAGCAGATGGTCCAGCGGGGTGGTCTGGCGAAGCACGGTCATGGCGGCACGGCGTGAAGCGGGGGAGGCCCGATTCTCGCCCGGCCCCGGTTCCCTGCCAACCCGGGGCTGGAGCCGGCTTGCACCTGCCAGCCAAGCTGCGTACAATGCCGCCCCTTACGCTCCACCTTTCACAACGCGTGGCAGAGTTCCGGCGAGTCCTTCGCCGCAATGAGCCCGACCTAACCAAGAGTTCTTCATGAGCACTTTCACTGCCAAGAACGAGACCGTCCAGCGCGACTGGTACCTCGTCGACGCCGAGGGCAAGACCCTGGGCCGTCTCTGCACCGAGCTGGCCCGCCGTCTGCGTGGCAAGCACAAGCCGGTCTACACCCCGCACGTTGATACCGGCGACTACCTGGTCGTCATCAATGCAGAAAAGATTGTCGTCACCGGCAAGAAGCTGCAGGACAAGATGTATCACCGTTTCACCGGTTACATCGGCAACCTGAAGACCGAATCCCTCGCCCAGGCGCTTGAGCGCCACCCGGAGCGCGTGATCGAGACCGCCGTCAAGGGCATGCTGCCGAAGGGCACGCTGGGTCGCCAGATGTACCGCAAGCTCAAGGTCTACGCCGGCACTGAGCATCCGCACGCCGCACAGCAGCCGCAGGTTCTGGATATCTAATCATGGCTATCACTCAAAACTACGGCACTGGCCGCCGCAAGTCCTCCACCGCTCGCGTGTTCCTGCGCAAGGGTTCGGGCAACATCACCGTCAATGGCCGTCCGCTGGACGAGTTCTTCGGCCGTGAGACCGCTCGCATGATCGTGCGCCAGCCGCTCGAGCTGACCAAGAACACCGAGAGCTTCGACATCCTGGTCACCGCCGCTGGCGGCGGCACCACCGGCCAGGCCGGTGCGATCCGTCTGGGCATCGCCCGTGCTCTGGTCGAGTACGACGAAACCCTGAAGTCCGAGCTGCGCAAGGCCGGCTTCATGACCCGCGATGCCCGCGAAGTCGAACGTAAGAAGGTCGGTCTGCACAAGGCCCGCCGCGCCACCCAGTTCTCCAAGCGCTGATTTACCGCGCCTGGCTGGGCTCCTTCGGGAGCCCGCTGGTTGGAAAAGCAAAAGCCCGGCTTCGGCCGGGCTTTTGTCGTTCTGGGGGTGTGCATTTCGAGGTTGCCGGCCAGCGGCTGGCACTCCCTGTTCCAGGTGCGCGCGGCGGGCGAAGGTGGGGCGTGGAATGCGTGACCAGATTAAACGCAAAAGGCCAGATCTTTCGATCTGGCCTTTTGCGTTTAATTTGGCTGCCCCTGATGGATTCGAACCACCGATGCCTGAGTCAGAGTCAGGTGCCTTACCGCTTGGCTAAGGGGCAATGTAACGTGTAACTATTTTCTCACTCTTCACGCTGAAAAACAACTTGATTTTCAGTGTGGTGGCTATGGGTGGACTCGAACCACCGACCCCAGCATTATGAGTGCTGTGCTCTAACCGGCTGAGCTACATAGCCTTGGTGAGCCCGCTATTCTGCTGATGTGTACAAGGACTGTCAACACCTTTGTATCGAGCTTGTGGCCCGACAGACGGCATGGGATAGTCCCAACCAGTAGATTTTCTTAGGAGTCCGCATCGTGATCGATCCGGACGGCTATCGACCGAACGTCGGCATCGTGCTGATGCGGCAGGACGGGCAGGTGTTCTGGGCACGACGTGTGCGCCGGGATGGCTGGCAGTTCCCGCAGGGTGGCATGAACACCGACGAGACGCCTGTCGAGGCCATGTATCGTGAACTGCAGGAAGAGACCGGGCTGTTGCCGGAGCACGTTGAAGTGCTCGGGGCGACACCGGGCTGGCTGCGCTACAAGCTGCCGGCGCGTGCCATCCGCCGCAATGAACGCCAGGTCTGCATCGGCCAGAAGCAGGTCTGGTTCCTGCTGCGCCTGACCGGTGACGAGGCCCACGTCAGCCTGGACCATACCGACTCGCCCGAGTTCGATCATTGGCGCTGGGTCGACTTCTGGTACCCGGTGGAGCATGTGGTGGTGTTCAAGCGCGGTGTCTATGCGCGCGCCCTGCGACATCTGGCGCCGTTGGCCCAGGGGGTGGCGGGGCAGGGCATCAGTGCCATGCCCAAGAGCGCTGCCGAGGCCTGGATGCCAGGCCATGCCGCTGGCCATGACCGGCCGCGAAAGCGGCCCCGCAGCCACGGGTACTGGCCGAAGAAGGCGCAGGGCGAGGGGCCGGTCACCTGACGGGCTGAACGGTATCGAGAATGGTTCAGGTCTCTGATTGACAACCATTCTCGTTTCCATTGGAATAGCGACCAGGCCGCTACTGGCCTGTTGCCCTGGTTCCCGCCCGTGTACGTCTGCATCTGCAACGGTGTTACCGACCATCAGATCCGCGAAGCCGCCAGCCATGGCGTCACGTCGGTGGCCGAGCTGACCATGCGTACCGGATGCGGCGCTACCTGCGGTTCCTGCCTGGACATGGCCGGTGATCTGCTGGCCAAGGCACGTGCCACCCACGATCTGCCGTTGCCGGTACTGGGCCTGGCGCAGGTCGCCTGAGTCGTCTCGCAGCGCGTTGACGCTGCGTTCTCCTGATCTTCATTGCGGGCCGCACTGGCCAATGCGCACGATTCGCGTTCCTTCACGCGCGCGCGCAAGGCGTTACAGTGCCCGCGATTTCAGCGTGCAGGAGCATCCCCATGAAGGGCGACACCAAGGTCATCGAATTCCTCAACAAGGTCCTCTACAACGAGCTGACCGCGATCAACCAGTACTTCCTGCACGCCAAGATGCTGAAGAACTGGGGCATCAAGGAACTGGCCGAACACGAGTACAAGGAATCGATCGAGGAGATGAAGCATGCCGACATGCTCGCCGATCGCATCCTGTTCCTCGAAGGCCTGCCGAACTTCCAGGCGCTGGGCAAGCTGCGCATCGGTGAGAACCCTACCGAGATCCTGCAGTGCGATCTGTCGCTGGAACGCGATGGCGTGGTCACGCTGCGCGAGGCCGTGGCCTACGCCGATTCGGTCGGCGACTACGTCAGCCGCCAGCTGTTCGTGAAGATCCTCGACTCCGAGGAAGAGCACATCGACTGGCTGGAAACCCAGCTGGAACTTATCGAGCGCATCGGTGAGCCGAAGTACCTGCTGAGCAAGCTCGAAGAGTGATTCAGCGCGCTTGGCCGGCGAGGTAGCCGGTCAGCGCCACGCGTGCGCGGGCGAACTCCGCCACCAGCAGCGCCACTGCCACGGCAGGGCGCTGCAGGCTGCCACTGCGGGCTTCGTGTTCGATCCGCCGCGCCACCGCTGACAGCGACAGCGCACCAACGTTGGCGCTGGAGGATTTCAGGCTGTGCGACAGCGCCTGCAGGCGTTCGATGTCGTTGCCCTGCGCGGCCTGCTGCAACTGTTGCACCAGCTGCGGTGCGTCTTCCAGGAATACCGTCACGATCTGCGCAGCGGCATCGCCGATCACCGCATGCAGTTCATCCAGCACGCTGCGATCAAGCACCGGCTGTGGAATCGGGATCGAGCGTGCTCGTTCATCGCGCGGGCCTTCGCCGTCGGGCGCGCTCGGCGCTGCCGGCAATTGCACAGGTTCCGGCAGCGCTGCATGTGCGCGATTCGCGGATGGCCGGCCCCAACGTTGCAGCAACGCATGCAGCGCCTCCCGCGCGATCGGCTTGGACAGATAGTCGTCCATGCCTGCCTGCAGGCAGCGTTCGCGATCACCCGCCATGGCATTCGCAGTCATCGCGATGATTGGCAGCCGCGTGCGACCCGCATCGGCTTCTTCCCTGCGCCAGCGCTGTGTTGCGCTGTAGCCGTCGAGCACCGGCATCTGGCAGTCCATCAGCACGACGTCGATTCCACCTTCGCGCAACAGTGCGAGGGCCTGCTCGCCGTCGGCGGCGTTGCGCACCTGGCACTGAAAGACCCGCAGCAGGTGCTCGGCCACCATCCGGTTGACCGTATTGTCCTCGACCAGCAGGACACGCAGATCCAATGACGGCAGCGTGACGGCCGGCTGTGCATCTTCGGCGTTGGCCAGCAGCGCCGCTGGGCGCGCGGTGGCGGTTGGCTGCGCCAGCAGCGCGTGCAGGGCGGCATCGTTGAATGTGCTGTGCAGCTGCTGCTGGCGCGGCCGCAGCGTGACCGGATCGTCCTGCAGCCACAGCACCTGCAGCGTGTCGTCGGCACCGCGCTCGGCCAGGGCCCGCTGCAGGGCCGCCTCGCCATTGCGGCGTTGACGCGCGTCGATCAGCAGCCATGCCGGTGTGCTCTGGCCCGGACGTGGCGCTGCACGCAGGCGTTCCATTGCCTCATCGATGCTGGCCAGCAGCTGCACCTGCAGGCCGTGGTGCGCGGCGATGCGTTCGACGCGTAGCTGCAGCTGAGTATCGGCGGTGTACAGCAGCAGCGCTGCCGGCGAGCGTGCCAGCGCCGGCAGATCGCCGGGGACCTTCAGCAGCGGTATTTCAAACCAGAAGGTTGCCCCCTGTCCCGGGGTGGACCGCACGCCGATGTCGCCATGCATCAGGTCGGTGATGCGCTTGCAGATGGCCAGGCCCAGGCCGGTGCCACCGTAGATGCGTGTGGTGGACGCGTCGGCCTGGCTGAAGGACTGGAACAGCCGCGCCTGCTGGGCTTCATCGATGCCGATGCCGGTGTCGACCACTTCGAAACGCAGCTGGTGCTGGGCGGGGCCTTCACCCAGCCGCTGCACGCGCAGCTGCACCTGGCCACGTGCGGTGAACTTGATGGCATTGGCCAGCAGGTTGCCCAGTACCTGGCGCAGGCGCACCGGGTCGCCGCGTACCGGCAGGCGCACGGCCGGATCCAGTTGCAGGCTCAGCGTCAGGCCCTTGGCTTCGGCGGCGCGCTGCAGCAGCTGCACCACGCCGTCGAGCAGCTCGCGCAGGTTGAAGCTGGTGATCTCCAGTTCCAGTGCCTGCGCTTCCAGTCGCGAGTAATCGAGGATGTCATCGACGATGCGCAGCAGCTGCTGCGAGCTGGCCGAGGCAGTGGCCAGCATCTGCCGCTGGTCCTCGCCGAGTGGACCACGGGCGATCAACTCCAGCATCGGCAGGATGCCGTTGAGCGGCGTGCGGATCTCATGGCTCATGGTGGCCAGGAACTCGCCCTTGGCCAGCACCGCCGCTTCAGCCGCCTGCTTGGCCTGCAGCAGCTGATGTTCCAGCTGGCCCTGTCGCTCGGTGGTGCGCCGCAGCTGGTCGCGCTCGCTGATCAGGGTGATGCGGTCGCGCTGCAGTGCCGCCAGCGCGTGACTGCGCGAACGCAATCGCAGGCCCAGTACCAGCAGGGCGATGATGGCCAAGGCCAGCACCGCCAGCAGCGCGACCGTCGATGACACTCAGAGCACCGCGTTGTGGAAGTCGAAGTTCAGGTCGCTGCCGGCCGACTGCACCATGTTGCCCTGGATGTAATCGACACCACCGACCCACATCGCGGCCGCTGCCTGCGGATCCTCGATCTGCTGGCCGATGATCTGCAGGCCGGCTGCATGCGCCTGCTCGATCGATCGGCGCAGTTCTTCGCGCGTATCCGGGTTGGAGTGGCTGCTGGAAAAGCGTGCGGCCATGCGCACGAACGACAGCGGCAGCTGGGTGAGCAGGGCCAGGGCTTCGCTGCCCGGTTCGAACTGGCTCAGGCAGAAGCGCACGCCGACGCTGGCCATGCGCTGGCAGAACTGCTGCAACGGCACGGTGTGGATCAGCGCATCGGGCAGGCGCACGTCGATCACCAGCGCGCTGCCGGGCAGGCGACGTTGCTGCAGCGATTCCAGCAGCCAGTCAGCGAACGCATCGCGCTGCAGGGTACGCAGCGACTGCGAGACGAACAGGTTCAGCGGCTGGGTGGCATGGCGATACAGGTCGAGCAGGCCCATCGCATGCTCCAGCACCTGCTGGTCGAGGTCGGCGATGCGACCAGCGGCTTCGGCCGCCGGAATCACCTGGCCGGCGGTCAGCACGCTGCCATCGGCCCGGCGCAGGCGCAGCAGCAGCTGGTACTGCGCGCTGCTGCCGCCGGCGACGGCGACGATCGGCTGGTAAGCGAGCTCCAGCTGGCCTTCCAGCAGCGCCAGGTGCTCCTGCTCGGTCGTCACCTGGCGGTGCACGTGGCCCGCCACACCGGCGCTGAGCAGGCGTGCCTGCAGGGTGGTGCGTTCGACCGCTTCCAGGGCGCTGCTGGCATCGTCGAAACCCGGCGACAGCGGCGCGTAGCCGACCACACCACGCAGGTGCACCGATTCGTCGTCGCGGATCACGAAGGCGCGCGCGGACAGCTGCTCGCGCAGGGTGCCGGCAATCGCTTCCAGGCTCTCCTCATCGGTGTTGCGTGCCAGCAGCAGGAAGCTGTTGTCGTTCAGGCGCGCCAACAGGTGCGGATGGCCAGCTTCGGCAAGGCGTTGCCCGGCCTGCACCATCAGCCGCTCGAAGGCCGCGTAGCCGTAGCGCTCGCGCAGGCCCAGCGCGCTGGAGATTTCCACGAAGAACACGCCACCGCGTTCGTGCTGGGCAAGCGTTGCGTTGAGCTGCTGCAGCACGTGGTGGCGCGTGGGCAGCCCGGTTTCCGGGTTGCTGGTCGCCGGTGCGCCGTTGGCACCCGGCAGGGTCGCGGCCTGCGCGCGTGCGCGGCGGATACGGTTGGCCACCGCAGCGATCAGGTGGCGTGGCCGGATCGGCTTGCTCAGGTAATCGTCGGCACCGCAGTCGAGCACTTCGAACTGGCGCTCCGGGTCCGGGTCGCCGCTGAGGAATACGATCGGCAGCAGCTGCATGCCGGGCTGCTGGCGGATCATCGCGGTCAGCCGCATGCCATCCAGCCCGGGCAGGTGCAGATCCATCAGGATCAGGTCCGGGCGTTGCTCGCGGATGGCCTGCTGCACGCCATCGGCGTCGCCGAGCACGATCGCCTGCATGCCAGCGCCATGCAGCACGCTCTGCGCGAACAGCGCCTGGGCACGGTCGTCTTCGACGATCAGCACGCGGTAGGGCGAGTCGGCGTCGACAGGCGCCACGTCATTGTTGCCCGCCTCTGGCAGTGCGGCGGCGGAGGGCAGCGGCGGCGGAGCAGTCAGTCGGGTACCGTCGCTGGGTGCTGACGAGGCCGGCATCTGCACGGTCGCTGACGGCGGTGCCTCGGCAGGCGTGGCCGCAGCCAAGGGGGCGGCCCAACGTTGCCAATGATCGGCCGGAGGGGTTTCAGCGCGTCCCGGGCGGGGGCCCGCGGCGGATTCGTTTGCGGCCATCGATGCTCCTGGTGTTCGCGGCCATTATGCGACAAGCCCGCCGATCAGCCGGTACCGGGTTGCCGTTGTCCGTCGTCGCTGCCGCCACGTGCCAACCAGCGCACGCTTTTCCACAGGGTGCGCCAGACCAGCCAGACCAGCAATGCACCGGCCAGGCTGCAGGCCAGCACCACCACCAGCGCGATCCATGGATGCGCCAGCGCGAGCGCCAGCCCGCCGATCACCACGGTATCTTCGGCCGCCGAGGCGACCCAGTTGCTGGCCGGCTCCGGCGATGTGTTGAGCAGGGCGCGGGTGCCGGCCTTCAGGCCGTGGCTGGCCAGCGCAACGCCCGCGCCGGCCACCAGTGCACCGGTGCCCAGGTCGCCATCGGGTGACAATGTCGCTGCTGCGAGGAAGGCACCGGCGGGTACGCGCGCCAGGGTCTGCACCAGGTCCCAGGCTGAATCGACGCCGGGAATCTTGTCCGCGAAGAATTCGGCGATGGCCAGCACCGCCGACGTGCCCAGCACCCACCACGATTCGGTGGCCTGCAGTGCCGGTGGCAGGTCGACCCAGCCGAGCAGGCCGGCGATGCCGACGCCGAATACGGTGAGGTAGACGCGGATGCCGGCCAGCCAGGCCAGCAGGATGCCGATCACGAACAGGTGGGCTTCGGTCATGGCGGGCTCCGGCGGCGGAACTGTGCGGGGTGCCACACTATCGACGATGGAGTGGCTGAATGCCACCGCCCGGTGCCGGCCGGCACGGGGGAAACCTGCCGTTCCTGTCATACACTAGCCCGTCGTTTGCCCCAGGGGCCGTACTGGCGTCGCCACTGCGATGCCACGGAGACTACCCATGAACAACCGCCCTCCCATGCGTGTGCAGGTCCGCCTTCCCGGTGCCCCGCAACCACCTGCCGACCGCCGTCGCCTGCTGGTGATCGCGGGCATCTGGCTGCTGAGCCTGGTGCTTGCGGTGCTGGGTGGCTGCTGGCTGGGTGCGCCGCGCGGTGAACAGGGCCAGCGCGTGCAGGTTGCCGAGAAGCGCGCCGATACCCTGCAGACCCAGCTGACCGAGCTGCAGCAGAAGCAGGCCACGCTGGAAGCGTCGGACCGCATCAGCCGCGCCGCCAACAACGAAGTGCAGTCTTCGCTGGCCGAGCGCGACGAAGAGATCGCCGGCCTGCGCGCTGACGTCGCCTTCTACGAACGCCTGGTGGGCTCGACCAGCCAGCGCAAGGGCCTGAACACCCATTCGATTGAATTCAGCCCGGAATCGGCCGGCACCTGGCAGTACAGCGTGGTGCTGACCCAGAACCTCAACCGGGGTGCGATCAGCCAGGGGCAGATGCGTTTCACGGTGGAAGGCGTGAAGAACGGCAAGCTGGCCACCATCAGCTGGGACGAGCTGCACCAGCGCAGCAAGGTGCCGGGACAGGATTACTCGTTCCGGTACTTCCAGCAGCTCACCGGCAGCGTGATGCTGCCGGCTGACTTCACCCCGCAACGGGTGAAGGTGACATTGGGGAGTGGTGCGGGGGGCACCACGCAGGTATTCGACTGGAAACAGGCCGGCGCACCGGCCAGCAAAGGGGAGTAGGCAGATGTTCGGAAGCAGCAAATCGAGCCGTGATGGCCAACTGGTGGTGGATGCCCTGATCGGCAACCAGGTGGTGATCCGTGGCGATGTGGAATTCAGTGGTGGTCTTTACGTGGAAGGTCGCATCCACGGCAAGGTGATTGCCCAGGAGGGCGCCAGCGCGGCGACCCTGACCCTCGCCGAGCACGGCGTGATCGAAGGCGAGATCCGTGCCCAGGTGGTGGTCATCAGTGGCCGTCTGGACGGCGACGTGCATGCCACCGAGAAGGTTGAACTGACCCCGAGTGCCCGGGTCAACGGCAACGTTCATTACCAGGTGGTGGAAATGAATGCGGGTGCCCAGCTGAACGGCCGGCTGATCCATGCCAGCGCCCCGATGCAGGCCCTGCCAGCGCCGGAGAGCCAGGACGCCGGTGACGGCAAGGGCGACACCGCCGCGCGCCGCAAGCTGGCCGAGGCGATGGCTTGAAAGCCACCGCCTGCGCCCCCATGCTGAGCCCATGAACACGCTCGTCTCCCTCCCCGGCGCCACGCCGGCCGCTGCGCCCGACTACCAGTCGCTGGATCGGCCGCTGAACTTCACCGAGGCCGCTGCGGCCAAGGTCAAGGAACTGATCCAGGACGAGGGCAACCCCGACCTGTCGTTGCGCGTGTACATCGAGGGTGGCGGCTGTTCGGGCTTCCAGTACGGGTTCGAGTTCGATGAGAACCGTGCCGGCGATGACCTGGCGGTGCAGACCAGCGGGGTCACCCTGCTGGTCGATCCGCTCAGCCTGCAGTACCTGATGGGCGCCGAGGTGGATTACACCGAGAGCCTGACCGGTGCGCAGTTCGTGATCCGCAATCCGAACGCCAAGACCACCTGCGGCTGCGGCAGCAGTTTCAGCATGTAATTGCAGGGCGTGGGGCAGGCGCCCCACGCGGTGCCTTCGGTAGATCCACGCCATGCGTGGATGGCCCTCGCTGCAACCACAACAGCAGATTGCGCACAGCGCCGACCTTGCCACCCGCATCGATTGGCGGCAGGCTAGCTGGATGCTCACTTCTCCTTCGCCGCTTTCCGGTTTTGCCTTCGTGGGTGAACCGTTGGAGCGCGCCGATGCCATGCGCGAAGATGCCGATGCTCTGGCGCGCCTGTGGCCCGATGCGCGCATTCTTGTCCTGGACCAGGACGGCACCGCCTTCACCGGTGATGACGACCAGCCGTTGGCGCTGACCGGCGCTGATGTCGGTGGCGGGCCCGGTGTCGCGATCTTCCTCGGCCTGCGTGGCGAGCAGGCGTGGTTCTCGGTGGAAGCTGCCAGCGTGACCGTCACCGCGCCACGCCGGCTCGATCTGCGCCAGGCCGCACTGCTGTGGACCGTGGCCGATGCGACCGCCTTCAGCTACGCCCGCGGCATGTCCTACTGGCAATCGCGTACCCGCTTCTGCGGGGTCTGCGGCACGGCCGTGACGTTCGCCCGTGGTGGCTTCGTCGGCCGCTGCCCGCAGTGCGCGACCGAGCACTATCCGCGCGTTGATCCGGCAGTGATCGTCGCGGTGGAGAACCAGGGACGGCTGCTGCTGGGCCGCCAGTCCAACTGGGCGCCGCGCCGCTATTCGGTGCTGGCCGGCTTTGTCGAGCCGGGCGAGACCTTCGAACAGACCGTAGCGCGCGAAGTACACGAAGAGAGCAAGGTGCGGGTGACCGCCTGCCAGTACCTCGGCTCGCAGCCCTGGCCGTTCCCGGGTGCATTGATGGTCGGTTTCCGGGCGCAGGCACAGGACGACGTGCCGACCGTGGACGGCGAGCTGGAAGACGCGCGCTGGTTCAGCGCCGAAGAGGTGGGAGCTGCCCTCGCACGTGACGTCGAGGACGATGGTGAAGGCATCCGTCTGTCGCCGCCGATCTCCATTTCGCGGGGCCTGATCGAGCATTGGTACCGCCAGCAACCGGCGTCCGGCGGCGCCAGCATTGCCGCCACCTGAACACGCTGCCGGTTACAGTACGGTTCACCGCTGACGGCGGCGCTGCGACAGGTAAGGTAGCGACGCCGAACGCTTGCTCGTAGGGAGACCTGCCATGTTCACCACCCTGGTCGCCGTGTTGGTGGCACTGGCCCTTGGCCATGTCGCCCCGGCCGCTGCCGCGTCGCTGCGCCGTTTCGACGGCTTCCGGCGCTGGCTGGGCTGGCTGGACGCGCACGGTGGTCGGGCCTGGCAGGGGGCCGCCGGCGTGGCGCTGGCGATCGTACCGCCACTGCTGCTGATGGCACTGGTCGCCTGGCTGCTGCGCGGGGTGCTGTTCGGCCTGCCGGCGCTGCTGCTGGGCGTGGCCGTGCTGGCCTGGTGCTGGGGCCCGCGGGATCTGGACCGCGACATCGAAGCAATCATCGATGCCGACGACGCGCCGACCCGGCAGGCGGCGGTACGCAACCTGCAGTCGGTCGGTGGCAGCCTGCGCGAGGATGTTCCTTCACTGGTCGAGGCGACCGTGCTCAACGCGCTGCGGCGCTGGTTCGCGGTGCTGTTCTGGTTCCTGCTGCTGGGCCCGGTGGGTGCGCTCGGTTATCGCCTGCTGGCATTGATGGCGGAAAGCCCGATGCGTGCGCGCGTGCCGGTGGAACCGCTGGCGCTGGCGCAGCGGCTGCTGGGCTGGATCGAGTGGCCGGTGGCCCAGTTGATGGCGTTCTCGATGGCCCTGGTCGGCAACTTCGACACGGCCTGGAAGGCATGGCGCCAGGCGCATGGTGAACGCTTGGCCGGCGACATTGGTTTCCTGGGCGCGGTGGCGCGTGCCAGCGTCAATGCCGAACTGCGCGAAGATGCACACGATTACACCGAAGCCGGCCTGCTGCCGGTGTGGCAGCGGCTACCCGACCTGCGTGATGCGATGAGCCTGGTGTGGCGGATGCTGCTGCTGTGGCTGGCGGCGCTTGCCGTGCTGGTAATCGCGGGCTGGGTGACCTAGTTGTTCTTTCTGCAGGGCTTGCAGCCCTGCACCCGCTGAAAGCAACAGCAACAGCAACAGCAACGGCGGCTCTGGATTTCTGTGGGTCTGGCGGGGCGATGTGGCCCTGCAGCCCCACACTGCCCCACCCCCGACAGGCTCCGGCGGCTGTTGGTAGGTGTCGACCTTGGTCGACACGGTAGATCCACGCCATGCGTGGATGCAGAGCGAAGCGATCCGCTTCCGCTTTTGATCTTTTCTTTCTTTTCCGTGGTGGACGCGCACGGAAATTGTCCGTGGCCGGGCGGGTGGGTTGCGCAGGGGCGTAAGCGCCATGGATGGCGCGACCGAGCTTACATGGACGTACTTGCAGCGCCCCCTGCGCAGCCCACCCGCCCGGCCAACCCCAACGGCTTCTGCCTTCAACGACCACCACGAGGGGCTGCGCCGTTGGCGGGAAACTACACCGGAGCCAGCGCAGTGAACGGCGCCCACGGCAGGTTGCGCAGCACGGCATAGCCCGGCAGCAGCCACAGCCAGAACGTGGGACTGGCCAGTACCCGCATCAGCGGATCGAGCACGCGCGGGCGCACGCCAGCCATGTTGAGCAGCATCAGGAACAGGAAGGGCAGGCTGATGACCAGCAACGGGTTCATCGCCATCGCGCCGGGCAGGTCGAAGTGGACCAGTGAATACAGGCAGCGCGTGCTGCCGCAGCCGGGGCAGTAGAAGCCGGTCAGTGCATACAGCGGGCAGCCCGGCAGCGGATTGCCGGAGACATACGGATTGACGTGGCGCAGGGCCACGGCGGCACCCGCAGCCAGACCGGAAGCGGCCAGCAGCGGGGCCCAGCGGGCCAGGCGGGAACGAGCGGGAAGTGCGGACATGCAGGAGCGGGATCCGGCGCGTGGCCGGACCCCGTCGCGGGCATCAGTAGCTGCCGTTGCCGCCGCTCAGGGCGCCCAGGCCGCCAACGGCCATGATCACGATGAAGTACAGCACCATGACGACGACGGCGGCGATGGCCGACCACATGGCCCACTTCTTGGCCTTGTCGGCCGAATCACGGGCACCGGCGACGTCGCCAGCAGCCAGCTTGCCGTTGACCTGGGCGGCGTAGACGATCGACACGATGCCGGCCGGCAGGCAGCAGAACAGGGTGGACAGGATGGCCCAGACCAGATTGTTGGGGACCTGCGGGGTACTGGTGTTCATGGTTCAAGCTCCTCGATGGGTGGTGGTGGTGAATCAAAGGTCGGATAGAGCGCCCAGCACGGCCAAGCCGCCGAACAGCCCGAACCACAACAGCAACAGGACCGACAGGGCAACGGCCGAAGCCACCGCCCACCAGCCCGCCTTGCGCGACGCGCTGTAGGCCCCCGGCAGGTCACCGGCCGCGCGGCGACCATCGACCTGGGCGGCATACACGATCGACACCACGCCCAACGGCAGGCAGCAGAACAGCGTCGTCAGGATCGCCCAGACCAGATGGTTGGGGATGTAGACCGGACGGCTGAGCGGTGGCGGTTGATTCAAAGCAAGACTCCATTCCTTGGTGGCCGGCCGTGTGAACGGGCCGAACCTCCCCCCTGTGGGTGCGTAATCTACCGCAACCTGCGACGCATGTATGCGGTTACAGCCAGATCCCGACGCCTTCGGCGCTTGACGGGACAAGAAAAAGCCGGCGCTTGGCGCCGGCTTTCAGAGCACGCTGCGGCGCGATCGGTCCCCTCAGGCGAGGTCGCCGCGCAGGGCACGGACCTGGGCTTCCAGGGAGGTGGCATCGGTCGAATGGCCATCCACCGCCGGCGCCGCGACCACCTCTACGGTCGCCCGGAACCGGCGCGGCACGCGCATGCGGCCCAGCCGGGTATCGCGGCGGCTCCACATGCTCGACCACATGCCGCGCAGGGCCATCGGCACCACCGGCACCGGGCGGCGTTCGAGGATCTTTTCCACGCCGGATTTGAACGGTGCCATCGTGCCGTCGCGGGTCAGTGCGCCTTCCGGGAAGATGCACACCAGTTCGCCCTCGGCGAGTGCGGCATCGACTTCATCGAACGCACGCTGCATCAGCGCCGGATCTTCGCGCGCACCGGCGATCGGAATCGCCTTTGCGGTGCGGAAAATCCAGCGCATCACCGGGATGTTGAAGATCTTGTAGTACATGACGAAGCGCACCGGGCGCGGAATCGTCGCCGACAGGATCAGCGCGTCCATGTAGCTGACGTGGTTGCAGACCAGCAGTGCGGCGCCTTCATCGGGCACGTTGCCCTCGATGCCATGCGGGCGCAGGCGATACAGCGTGCGCACCATCACCCAGCTGAGGAAACGCATCAGGAATTCGGGGACGATGGTGAAGATGTAGATCGCCACCACGGCGTTGGCGATGGCCAATGCCAGGAACAGCTGCGGGATGGTCCAGCCGAGCAGGCGCTGGGTGAGCAGGCCGAGTACCGCCGCAGCGACGATGAAGCCGGAGTTCTGGATGTTCAGCGCAGCGAACACGCGCGACATCTCCGATTTCGGCGTGCGGCTCTGGATCAATGCGAATAGCGGCACCACGAAGAAGCCGGTGAACAGGCCGATGCCGAGCAGGTCGACGATGATGCGGATGCTGCCGGCCTGGTGCACGAACTGGGTGACCGACAGGCCCTGCGCGGTGGCTTCACCGGCGCGTGCGAAGTACAGGTCCAGCAGGAACGCGGTCATGCCGAACGCGCCCAGTGGCACCAGGCCGATCTCCACGGTGCGTGCCGACAGCTTTTCGCACAGCAGCGAACCGACGCCGGTGCCGACCGAGAATAGCGCCAGCGCGAAGATGTACAGGGTGGGCTCGCCACCGAGGTTGGTGACCGCATAGGACGGCAGCTGCGCGGTGAGGATGGTGCCGACGAACCAGAACCAGGACACGCCGAGGATGGCGTTGCGTACCGATTTCTGTTTCCTGGCCATGCGCAGCACGGCCAGCGATTCGGGGATCGGGTTCCAGTTGATCTTCAGATCAGGGGCGCCGGCATCGACCTTGGGGATCATGCGCGCGGCCAGGTTGCCGCAGATCGCCAGCGCGATGACCGCCGTGGCAGCCACGATCGGGCCATGGGTGCCGGCCAGAGTGAACACCAGGCCGCCGACGATCATGCCGGTCAGGATCGACATCGACGTGCCCATCTCGACCAGGCCATTGCCACCGGTCAGTTCTTCCGGGCGCAGTACCGAGGGCAGCACCGAGTACTTCACCGGACCGAACAGGGTGGATTGCAGGCCCGTGCAGAACAGGGCCACCAGCAGCACCGGCAGGCTCTCGGTGAGAAAGCCCACCGCGGCCAGCGTCATGATCACGATCTCCATGGTGGTGGTGATCACGATCAGTCGCGACTTCTCCAGCTTTTCCGCGATCTGCCCGGCCAGGGCGGAGAACAGGAAGTAGGGCAGGATGAACAGCGCCGGCGCCAGGTTGGTGTAGAGCGTGCGCTCGCTCTCGGCAACGCCGAGGTAGAACAGCAGGCCGATGATCGCCTGCCGGTACACGTTGTCGTTGAAGGCACCCAACCCCTGCACGATGAAGAACGGCAGGAAACGGCGCTGGCGCAGCAGGGCGAACTGGTTGTGACCGGACATGGAACCTCCTTGGACCGGCGCAGCCTAGCATTCCTGCCCATCTGTCGGGACCGTGGCGGCATGCATCCACGCATGGCGTGGATCTACTCAGACCCCCTGGGTACGGACGGTGGGTGCGGACCGTTGGTCCGCACACCTGAGAACCTCAGACGATATCGTCGACCACGCCGCCGTCGACCCGCAACGCTGCGCCGGAGGTGGCCGACGCCTGCGGCGAGGCAAGGTAGACCACCATGTTGGCCACTTCCTCGACCGTGGCCGCGCGCTGGATCACCGACGCAGGACGATGGGCCATCACGAACTCACGGCCGATCTGTTCCAGCGGCTTGCCGCTACGCGCGCGTTCTTCTTCGAACATCGTTGCGAAGCCGTCGGACAACGTCGGGCCGGGCAGCACCGCATTGACGGTGACGCCGCTGCCGGCCACGCGCTTGGCCAGGCCGCGCGACAGCGACAGCTGCGCGGTCTTGCTGACGCCGTAATGGATCATGTCGGCCGGAATGTTGCGTGCCGATTCGGAGGAGATGAACAGCACGCGGCCCCAGCCGGCGTCGACCATCGCCGGCAGCAGGGCGCGCGACAGGCGCACGCCGGACATGACGTTGGTCTGCCAGTACTGCTCCCAGGTGGCATCGTCGGTCTCGAAGAAGTCCTGCGGGCCGAAGATGCCGGCATTGTTGACCAGGATGTCGACCTTCCCCGGCAGGCCGGCCAGCAGGGTGTCGACACCGCTGGCGTCGGACAGGTCGGCGGCCACGCCCAGCACGTTGGCCTTGGGAAGGGCAGCCAGCAGGCGCTGGCGCGCGCGTTCCACGCTGTCGGCGCTGCGGCCGTTGAGGATGACCTGCGCGCCGGCGGCGGCGAGCCCCTGTGCGATGGCGTGGCCGATGCCAGCGGTGGAGGCGGTGACCAGCGCGGTGCGGTCGTTGAGTTCGATCTTCATGGGGGAGATCCTGCGTGGGCGACACGGCAGTATCGGCGCCGGGGCGTGATCGGAATGCCCTCGTGGACGCAACACGATGTTGCACGGCCGTCAGCCGCACCCGTAGATCCACGCCATGCGTGGATGCCGTCAGCTCAAACCACGCACCGCGCCATTCGCCGCCGCTCTCACCTTCGGCAGCATCCGCAGCACCAGCGCCATCTGCGTGCGGATCAGCTGCAGTTTCGGCGGCATCGTCTCATCGAGCTGTTCCAGTTCCGCAGCCACCGCACGATCGGCGTCGTTGTCCTCCTCCGACACCGGTTGCTGCGCAGTCAATGCCGCCAGCTGCTGCAGCGCTTTGCGCACCCGCTCGCCAGCGGCCAGCGCCAGTGGATCACCCGCATAGCTGTCGACCTGGTCGCGGTGCGCACCCAGCGCCGACAGGTGCCCAAGCAGGGTGTTGGACAACGCCAGGAAGTGGAAACCCGAATCGAGGTTGCGACGCACATGGCCCGGTTCGCGCAGCATGTTCGACAAAGCGGTGGACAGTGCGGCATCGGCGTTGTGCATGTCGCGGCGGGCGATGCGGTAGGCCAGATCGTCGCGCATGCCGCTGCGGTACTGACCCAGCACCGATTCCAGATAACGGGCGGCGGTATCCAGCACCCGCGCCAGCACGCGGTGCAACTGTCGGCCCTGCCAGTCCGGCAGGATCAGGAACGCGGCGGCGGCTGCGATCGCGCAGCCGAGGATCGTATCGACCATGCGCGGCACGATCAGTACGAAGCCGTCGCCGATCAGGTTGAAGCAGGTCAGCGCCATCACCGTGATGGCGGCCGAGGCGACCAGATAGCGGTCGGAACGGGTGAAGAAGAACAGCAGTGCTGACAGCAGCGCGATCAGCAGCTGGATCTCCAGCCGGGGGAACAGCTGCAGCAGCGCCCAGGTCAGCACCAGGCCGGCCAGCGTACCGACGATGCGCTGGGCCAGGCGCTGGCGGGTGGCGCCGAAACTGGGCCGGCACACGAACACGATGGTCAGCAGCACCCACGAGCCGTTCTGGGCATTGAACAGGCGGATGGCAACGAAACCGGCGATCAGTGCCAGCGCCATGCGCAGGCCATGGCGGAACAGCACCGAGCCCGGGGTGAGCTGCTGGCGCAGGCGCACGCCCATTTCGCGCAGGGTGTGCGGGTTGCTGTCGCGCAGGCGGGTGTCGACGTTGTCCAGGCTGGCTTCGGAACGTTCGGCATCGAGCAGGCGGCGCTCGATGCTGCGCAGGTTGTGCACCAGCAGGTCCAGCGAGCCGAGCAGACGCTGCCACTGCGGACGTTGCTGGTCGCGCAGGTAGGTCAGCGCATCGGCCAGGTCGCGCCCGGCCTGCTGGTTGCTCTCGCCGTAGACGAACGGGCGGCGCAGCCGGATCGCTTCGCCCAGCCGTGCACAGGCCTGGCCCTGCAGGTCGAGCAGGCGCTGGCAGCGGTACAGCACGTCGCTGTGGAAGAACGCATCGACCAGCGCGCCGTACGGATAGTGGGAGGAGCTGGCGCGCTCATGGAAATCCTGTGCCATGTAGTACAGGCGAAGGTACAGGCCGGAGTTGACGCCGGGCCGGCCGGAGCGGCCAAAGCGCGCCAGGATCGCCGTCTTCGCCTCGTTCAGCGCACCGACTACGCGGCGGTTCTGTTCGGCCAGGTCGAGCTGGCGGCGCTGCAGGTCCGCCTCACGCACGGGTTCGAACAGAGCGGCCTTGAGCTGCAGGTAACGGCCCAGCTCCACGTACAGGCGTGCCACGCGCTCGCGCACCGGCCGGTTGGCGAACAGCGTGGTCCACAGAATCGACAGCAGCCCGTACCAGACCGCACCCGCCAGCAGGTGGCTGACCGCGTCCAGCGCGCTGTGCAGGTCATGGGCACCATGCTGTTCCAGGCCGATCATGGTGTAGATGGCCAGGGTGACGGTGGCCTGGGCGATGGACGCGTAGCGCTCGCCGAGTGCGCCGAGCAGTGTCAGGCCGAACGTGGACAGCGCCAGGGCCGTGATGAAGATCCACGGCCAGGGGAACAGCCAGATCACCGAGGCCGCCGCCAGGCAGAAGCACAGCAGCGACAGCAGCACGGCCTTGGTCCGGCCCCACCAGTTGTCATCGGTCTCGGCAATCGCGCTGGCGATGATGCCCAGGAACACGCCGGGCAGCGCGGTCAGCGCATCCAGGTGCCAGCACACGGCCAGGGCCGCTGTCAGGGCAATGAACACCCGCAGGCCATAGCTGGCCTTCTCGTGGGCCCACAGGCGGCTGAGGCGGGATTCGCGTGCGGACATGCAGGCTCGGCGGAAGGATCGACCTCCATTATTGCGGGCCGCGCGTGAAATGGTAGATCCACGCCATGCGTGGATGATTTTCCGCTCGATACCCGGTAGTGCCGGCCGCCGGCCGGCTCCTCATGAGCCCGGACGAAGGTGCGAGGAGCCGGCCAGCGGCCGGCACTACCGTTTGCCGGTCGCTTACATGTCGAACCGCACGCTCAGCGCGAAGGTGCGCGGCAGGCCGACGCCCGCATTGGACCAGTACCTGCGGTTGGCCAGGTTCTCCACGCTGGCACGCAGGGTCACCGGATGGCCGGAGGCCAGCAGGCGGTAGCCGATGCCGGCATTGACGAGCGTGTAGTCGGGCAGCTTCAGGGTGTTGTCGGCGTCATACCAGACATCGCCGTAGTAGCGCACGGCGGCATAGGTCTCCAGCCCTTCCACCCACGGCAGCTGGTAGGTGGCGTGCAGCGCGCCGCTCCAGCGTGCTGCACCGACGGTGCGGTTGCCTTCCTGCGCCGCGCTGCCCGGTGACAGCTTGTCGTAGGTCGGGTCCAGCCAGGTCACGCCACCGCCGACGGTCAGCGCATCGGTCAGGTGCAGGTCGGCGCTGGCTTCGATGCCTTCGTACAGGGTGATGCCATCCTGCACCAGGCGCTTGCCTGCATCGGTCAGCTGATCGATGTTGGCGCCGCGCTCCAGGCGGAAGGCAGCGACGTTCGCGTTCCAGCGATCCGCTTCAACCTTGGCGCCGATCTCGTACTGCTTGCTGATGGTGGGGTCGAGCACATCGCCGGCATTGACGTAGCTGTTGCCGACGCGGCCGCCGGCTTCCAGCGACTCGATGTAGCTGGCATACAGGGTGACGGCCTCGCTGGGCTTGAACATCACCGCATAGGTCGGGGTGACCGGATAGGTGTGGTACGCGCCCTTGGTCTCGAAATCGTTGTAGCGCCAACCGGCCAGCACCGACCAGCCATGGCCGAGGTCGACGGTATCGCTGACGAACACGGCCTTCTGCACGGTTTCGCTGCCACGGCTCATCACCCGCGAACCGACTGCATCGTGGCGGATGTCATGGCGCTGGTACAGGTTGGCACGGCCGATCAGGTTGAACTCGTAAGGACGGTCCCAGCCCAGCCCGGTCTGGTGGCTGACACCGGCCACCAGCTGGTGCTGCAGCGGACCGGTGCCGAAGCTGCCCTGCACCAGTGCCTGCGCCAGCTTCCACTCGCTCTTGCCGCCGAGCTCGTAGACGTTGACGTCGTAGTCGCCGTTGAGGTCATCGATGTAGGCAAAGATCTTGTTGACGTCGTTCCATGAGGTGGTGACGCCATAGCTCAGGCTGGCCTTCCAGTCGCTGTTGATCTGCCAGTTCAGTGCGGTGGACAGCAGGCTGGAACGGGTGTCGTAGTAGGTGCCAGGCACACTGTTGTCGACATCGCCGGCGATCGGTCGCGGCAGCGACGTCAGGCCACGGAAGTAGTACTGCGGTGATTCCTCGCGCAGGTCGCGCGACTGGAATACGCCGTCGAAGGTCCAGGTGAGCGCATCGCTCAGGCGCGCGTCCAGCGACAACGCGCCGACCTTGCGATCGACATGGCCGCCGTTGAAGGTTTCGCCCTTCTCCTGGTACGCGTTGAAGCGGTAGCCGAACATCTGCTCGTTGCCGAAGCGGCCACCGACGTCGATGCCGCCGCTGACGATGCCCTGCTCGCGCCAGCCGAGCTGGGCGGAGAAGGTCGGTACGTCGGTCGGCTTCTTGGTGATGTAGTTGACGATGCCGCCCGGTGCGCCGAAGCCGTACAGGAACCCGCCGGGGCCCTTCAGCAGGTCGACCTGTTCCATCACTTCCAGCGGCCATTCGGTGCCCCAGGACGAGACCTGCAGGCCGTTGACCCGGTAGCTGTCGAAATTCAGGTCGATGCCGCGGTTGCGGATCGGAGAGCTCCAGCCGCTGGCATAGGCGCTTACCTGCGTGGTGACCGAGGGGTCGAGCAGGAAGGCTTCGCCCAGCGACACGGCCTGGCGCTGTTCGATCTGCTCACGGCCGACGGCGGTGATCGCAAACGGGGTATCACGCAGGGCGCGGTCGCCCAGGGCGCCGGCCTCGGTGTGGGTACGTTCGGCGATGACCTTGACCGCGTCCAGATCGGTGGCACTACGGGCGTCGGCGGGGGCTTCGGCGTGTGCAGTGCAGGCGGCGGACAGCGCTACGGCCAGCACGGCCAGGCGGGGGGAGCGGATGGGCAACATCGATGGAGATCCTCGGCGGGCGGCCACGGGCCATCCGCCCATGCAGGGGGGAAAGGTCGGTGGCTGGGATCACACAGGCGTGCCGGCAACGGCAGCGGGGCGCCGCAAGGGGGCGCAGGACCATGGCTGGATGAGAATTGTTCTCTTTTCGTTACAGCGCGTCAAATGCCATCGGGGTGCGGACCAACGGTCCGCACCCACCAGAGGCAGGTGTTGCAGTAGATCCACGCCATGCGTGGATGGGTCTTGCTACGCCCGCTGCGCACGCCTCAGCAGCTTTGCCTCACGCCTGCGCGCACGCCGCGCCTTCCAGCGCTCGGCCAGGCACGAGAAGATCACGTACAACGCCGGTGTGCTGAGCAGGGTCAGGCTCTGCGAGAACAGCAGGCCACCGATCATCGCAATGCCCAGCGGGCGACGCAGTTCCGAACCTTCACCCAGGCCGATCGCCAGCGGCACCGCCGCCAGGATCGCCACCATCGTGGTCATCATGATCGGGCGGAAACGCACGATGCTGGCTTCGCGTGCCGCCTCGCGCGGAGTCAGCCCATGTTCGCGCTGCGCCACCAAGGCGAAGTCGATCATCATGATCGCGTTCTTCTTGACGATGCCGATCAGCAGCACCAGCGCGATCATCGAGATCACCGACAGTTCGGTGTTGGTGCCGAACAACGCCAGCAACGCACCCACGCCGGCTGCCGGCAGCGTGGACAGGATCGTCACCGGGTGGATCAGGCTTTCGTACAGGATGCCCAGCACCAGGTAGACGGTGAGGATCGCCGCCAGCACCAGGATCAGCATGTCGCTGGGGTCGGAGTTGAAGCCGAAGCCCGCGTCATCGGCCAGGCGGATGTCGCCGGGCATGCGCATGCCGGCCACGGTGCTGTCGATGATGGCCTTGGCCTCGCCCATGCTGACGCCGGGGGCGAGGTTGTAACTCAGGTCCATCGTCGTGTACTGGTTTTCATGGGTGATCTGCGAGGGCGCCAGGCCCGGCGCCTGTCTGGCCACCGCGGTGATCGGCACCATCTCGCCGTTGCGCGCGCGCACATGCACTTCGTCCAGCGCCGCGGGCGTGGCGGTCTGCGACGGCAGCGCGTTGACCACCACGCTGTACTGGTTGATGTCCGAGTAGATGGTGGAGATCTGGCGCTGGCCGAAGGCGCCGTACAGCGCACCGTCGATGGCGCCGACCGTGATGCCCAGGCGCGCGGCCTTGGCACGGTCGATCTCGATGTTCTGGCGCAGACCGGCATTGTCGACGTCGGTGCCGACATCGCGCAGCTTCGGATTCTTCTTCAACGCCGCCTGCAGCTTGGGCAGCCATTCCTGCAGCGCGGCCAGGTCGTTGCCCTGCAGCGAGACGCGGTACTGCGCGCCCTGGCTGTTGCCACCACCATCATTGCTGGGCAGGTCCTGGATCGCGCGCAGGCGCAGCTGCAGGTCCGGGTAACGGTCGGCCTTCGCACTCAGTCGTGCCAGTGCATGTGCGGTGGTTTCGCGGCGGCCTTCCTTGCGCGACTTCAGTTCGACGTTGAACTGCGCGCTGGAGCCCTGGCGGCCACTGCCCAGGCGTACGCCCACGGTCTTCACCGCCGGGTCGGCCATCAGCATGTCGGTGATGCGCCGCTGGCGGCTGACCATGTCCTCGAAGGACACCGTCGCACTGGAGTTGGCGCGGCCCCAGATCAGGCCGGTGTCCTGCGGCGGGAACGCGCCCTTCTTCACCGCACCGAACAGGAAGATGGTGACGCCGATCAGGATCAACGGCGTCAACGACAGCAGCAGCGCATGGCGCAGCGAGAAATCAAGGAACACGGTGTAGATGCGCAGCATCCGCTCGTGACCGGCATCAAGCCAGCGGCCGAAGCGCGATGGTGCCGCCTTGTGGTCGTGTGCGCTGAGGAAGCGGCTGCACAGCGCCGGGGTCAGCGTCAGCGAAACGACCATCGAAACCACGATCGCCGCCACCAGGGTCACGGTGAACTCGCGGAAGAACGCGCCCATCATGCCGCTGGCGAACAGCAGCGGGATGAACACCGCCACCAGCGAGGCGGTGATCGAGACGATGGTGAAGCCGATTTCGCGCGCACCGGCGAAGGCCGCCTGCATCCGCGGCATGCCCTCGTCGAGGTGGCGCATGATGTTCTCGATCACCACGATCGCATCGTCGACCACGAAGCCGATCGCGATCACCAGCGCCAGCAGGCTCAGGTTGTTCAGGGTGAAACCCATCACGTACATCACCAGCGCGGCACCGGCCAGTGACAGCGGCACGGTGACCGCAGCGATCAACGTCGGCGCCAACCGGCGCAGGAACAGCGCCATCGTCAGCACCACCATCGCCAGGCTGATCAGCAGGGTGATCTGCACTTCATGCAGCGACGAACGGATGGTCGGGGTGCGGTCGAAGTAGGGCGTCATCGTGGTGCCCGGCTGCAGGTAATCGCGCAAGGCGGGAATCTGCGCTTTCACCCGGTCCACGGTCTCGACGATGTTGGCGCCGGCACGGGTGAACACATACATCACCACGGCCGGTTTGTGGTCGAACCACGCGGCCTGGTAGGCATCCTGCTGGCCGTCGTAGACGTTGGCGATGTCCTTAAGGCGGATCACCCGGCCATCGCCCTGGGTCTTGACCACCAGATCGGCGAAGTCGGCCGCGCGTGCGACCGAATCGTTGGCGATGATCGCCGTGGTGGTGTTGCCATCGCTGAGGAAGCCGGTGGGCGAGGTCACGTTGGCCGCACGCACGGCATTGCGCAGGTCGTCGGCGGTCAGTCCCAGCGCGTTCATCAGGCGAAGGTTGACGTCCACCCGCACCGCCGGCGTCGAGGCACCGGCGATATCCACCGAGGCGACGCCGCCGATCTGGCGGATGCGCTGGGCCAGCAGCGAGTCGGCGACGTTGTACAGCTCATCGGCGGACTGCGTCTGTGACGTCAGCGCGATGGCGATCACCGGGTCGTCGTTCGGGTTCGCCTTCTGGTACATCGGCGAGCCCATGCCCGAGGGCAGGTCGGCCTGCGCCGAATTGATCGCCGTCTGTACGTCCAGCGCGGCTGAATCGATGTCGCGGTCGCTCTGGAAGATCATGAACACCAGCGAGCTGCCTTCCGAACTCGACGAGCGCATGCGGTCGATGCCCGGCAGCTGGCCGAGGTGGCGCTCCAGCGGCGCGGTCACCGTGGAGGCCATGGTTGCCGCGTCCGCGCCGGACTGGCTGGCGTGCACGAAGATCACCGGGATCTCGATGTTCGGCAGCGCCGACACGCCGAGCCGCAGGTAACAGATCACGCCGACCATGAACAAGCCGATGGCCAGCAGGGCAGTGCCGATCGGACGGCGGATGAAGGGGCCGGACAGATTCATCGTGCGGCCCGCCGGAGGTGCGGGGCCAGGGTCATGCCTGCGGCTCCTGCACCGTGCCATCGCGCAGCGCGCGCTGTTCACGGCGACGTGCAAGCCATTCCGAGAAGCGCTCCATGTACAGGTAGATCACCGGCGTGGTGTACAGCGTCACCAGCTGCGACAACAGCAGGCCGCCGACGATGGCGATGCCCAGCGGGCGACGCAGTTCCGAGCCGATGCCGGTGCCCAGCGCCAGCGGCAACGCGCCGAGCATGGCCGCTGCGGTGGTCATCATGATCGGGCGGAAGCGCAGCAGGCAGGCGCGGCGGATGGCCTCGCGCGCGTTGGCGCCGGTGCGCCGCGCCTCGATGGCGAAGTCGACCATCATGATGCCGTTCTTCTTGACGATGCCGATCAGCAGCACGATGCCGACGATGCCGTCCACCGACAGGCTCAGGCCACAGACCATCAGTGCCAGCAGCGCACCGACGCCGGCCGGCGGCAGGGTCGAGATGATCGTGATCGGGTGGATGTAGCTCTCGTAGAGCACGCCCAGCACGATGTAGATCACCACCAGCGACGCCAGCAGCAGCCACACCACGTCGGTCTGGCTGCCGGTGAATTCGGCGGCCTTGCCGATGAACTGCGCATGCACGTGCGCCGGCATGTCCAGGCTGGCCTTGGTCTCTTCGATGGCCTTGACCGCATCGGACAGCGAATAACCCGGGGCGACGTTGAACGACACCGTCACCGCAGGCAGCTGCTGCTGGTGGCTGACCAGCAGCGGCGCGCTGGACACCTTGGCCTCGGCCAGCGCCGACAGCGGGATGATACTGCCCGCACCGACGGTGATGCCGGTGTTCTGCGCACCGATACCGGTGGCGGTGGACGAGTTGGACGAAGTGACCTGGCCGAAGCTGGTGGCGTTGGTGCCGGTCAGTGCGCCGGCGCCATTGGAGGCAACGGCGAGCTGTTCCATCAGCGCGGTGCTGGTGCGGAACTGCGGTGCCACTTCCAGTACCACGCGGTACTGGTTGAGCTCGGTGAAGATGGTCGAGATCTGGCGCTGGCCGAACGCATCGTAGAGCGTGTCGTCGATGGTCTGCATCGGCACGCCCAGCACGCTGGCCTTGTCGCGGTCGATGTTCAGTTCCAGTGCGCGGCCCTGGTTGGACAGGTTGTTGTCGACGTCGGCCAGTTCCGGGCGCTGGCGCAGTGCCTGGGTCAGGCGGTTGGCCTGCAGTGCAACTTCGGCGCTGTCCACGTCCGACAGCGAGTACTGGTATTCGGTGGCGGCCACGCGGGTATCCAGGGTCACGTCCTGTACCGGCTTCAGGTACAGCGCCACGCCGGGAATGCCGGCGACGGACTTCTGCAGGCGCGGCAGGATGTCATCCAGTCCATCGCGCTCGCCGCGCTCTTTCAGCACGATCGACAGCTGGCCCTGGTTGAGCGTGGGATTCATGCTGCCGGCGCCGATGAAGGCTGACACGCCGGTCACGTCCGCGTCCTTGCGCAGCGCCTCGGCAACCTGCTTGGTGCGCTGCTCCATCTGCGGGAACGCGATGTTCTGGTCGGCCTGGACCACGGCGGTGATCAGGCCGGTGTCCTGTTCGGGCAGCAGGCCCTTGGGGATCAGCACGTACAGCAGCACGGTCAGTACCAGCGCGGCAGCGGCCACGGCCAGGGTGAGGGGCTGGTGTTCCAGCACCCAGTCCAGGCTGCGCTCGTACAGGCCGACGGTGCGCGTCCACAGGTTCTGCTTGCCGGCTGCGGCGGCACGCTCGTGCGCGTCCTCGCCCTCGGGCAGCGCATCGGGCTTGAGCAGGTAGGCACACATCATCGGGGTGAGCGTCAGCGAGATCAGCATCGACAGCACCACCGCGATGCTCAGCACCCAGGCGAACTCGTGGAACAGGCGGCCGGTGACGCCGGGCATCAGCAGCAGCGGCAGGAACACCGCTACCAGCGAAACCGTCAGCGACAGCACGGTGAAGCCGATCTGGCGCGCACCGATCTCGGCCGCTTCCTTGCCACTCTTGCCTTGTTCGATGTAGCGCACGATGTTCTCGATCATCACGATCGCATCGTCGACCACGAAGCCGGTGGCCACCACCAGCGCCATCAGCGAGAGGTTGTCCAGCGACATGCCGGTGAAGGCCATCACCGCGAAGGTGCCGGCCAGCGACAACGGCACCGCCACCGAGGGAATGATCGTGGCCCAGAACCGGCGCAGGAACACGAAGATCACCGCCACCACCAGACCGATGGTCAGGATCAGGGTGAACTGCACCTCATGCACCGACGCGCGGATGGTTTCGGTGCGGTCGGAGAACACTTCCAGGTGCACGTCGGCCGGCAGCACGCCCTGCAGCTGCGGCAGCAGCGCGCGGATGCGCTCGACGGTCTGCACGATGTTGGCGCCGGGCTGGCGGCGCACTTCCAGCAGCACCGCCGGCTTGCCATCGGCCCACGCGGCCAGCTGGTCATTCTCCACGCCATCGATCACTTCGGCCACGTCGGACAGTCGCACCGGGCGGCCGTTCTTGTAGCTGATGATGGTGTCGCGGTACTCGGCGGCGCTGGCCAGCTGGTCGTTGGTGCCGATGCTGTAGGACTGGGTCTTGCCGTTCAACGAGCCCTTCGGCGCATTGACGTTGGCCTGGGTGAGCGCGCTGCGCAGCTCTTCCAGGGTCAGGCCCATGTTGGACAGCTGCGCCGGGTTGACCTGGATGCGCACGGCCGGACGCACGTTGCCGGCGATCGACACCAGGCCCACGCCCTGCACCTGCGACAGGCGCTGGGCGAGGATCGAGTCAGCGTAGTTGTTGACGTCGCGCAGCGGCCGCGTATCGGAGGTCAGCTTGAGGGTGACGATGGCCGCGTCGGCCGGGTTCACCCGGTTGTAGACCGGCTGGTACGGCAGCGACGAGGGCAGGGTGGCCTGGCGGATCGCCGCCTGCACGTCCTGTGCGGCGATGTCGATGTCGCGGTCCATCGAGAACTGCAGGATGATCGTGGACAACCCCGCCGAGGAATCGGAGGTCATCAGTTCCAGCCCGGAGATCTGCCCGAACTGGCGCTCCAGCGGCGTGGTCACCAGCGAGGCCATGGTGGTGGCGTTGGCACCGGGGTACTGGGTGGTCACCACCAGGCTGGGCGCATCGATTTCCGGCAGCGCCGACACCGGCAGCTTGCGGTAACCGAGGATGCCCAGGAGCAACAAGCCCGCCATCAACAGCGAGGTGGCAATCGGGCGGCGGATGAAGATCGTCGAAAAGCCCACGGACTGATCCTTGCTGGCACATCAATGGCAGCGCCGGCGGGATCGCCGGCGCGGGGAAGAGCAGGGGCCTGCGCTCAGCGCGGGCCACCACCGCGGCGGCCGCCGCCACTCTTCTGTTCGGCGGCCTTCAGTTCGGCCTCGGTCGGTGCGGCCGGCGTTTCGCCCGGCTTCAGCGCGGTCACCTTGCTGCCCGGCTTCAGGCGGAACTGGCCTTCGCTGACCACGCGCTCGCCGCCTTTCAGGCCTTCGGCGACCTGCACCTGGCTGTCGCCCACTTCCACGCCACTGCGCACGGTCTGCATCTTCACCGTGTTGTCGCCCTGCACGACATAGACGTACTCGCCGTCCGGGCCACGCAGTACCGCCTGGGTCGGGATCACCACGCCGCCGCCGATGGTGCGCAACTGCATGCGCACATTGACGAACTGGCCCGGCCACAGGCCGTTGTCGGTGTTGTCGAACACCGCGCGCGCCTTGAAAGTACCGCTGTCGGCGCTGATCAGGTTGTCGACCACATCCAGCTTGCCGTCGCCGCTGAGCACGTGCGAATCGGCGCGGTCCAGCGCGGCGACCGGCACGCTGCCGGCAGCCTGCGCCTGGCGCACGTCGCCGAGCTGGCGCTCGGGCAGGTTGAACAGCACGTGGATCGGATGGATCTGGGTCAGGGTGACCAGTGCGGTGCCGGCGTTGACCACATTGCCGGCGTCGACCGCGCGGATGCCGGCGATACCGGTGATCGGTGCGGTGACCCGGGTGTACTGCAGTTGCACCTGCGCCGAGCGCATGCTCGCTTCATTGGCGGCCACCGCGCTTTCGTACTGTGCCACCTGGTTTCGTTGTGTATCCAGATCGGTCTTGGCCACGAACTGGCGGTACTCCGGCGCGTTCGAGCGCTGGTAGTTCGAGCGCGCGGTGGCCAGCAGGGCCTCGTTCTGGCGCTTGGAAGCGACGGCCTGGTCATAGCTGGCCTGGGCGGTGCGCGGGTCGATCACCGCCAGCACGTCGCCCTTCTTCACTTCCTGGCCTTCGCGGAAATTGAGGCTCATCAGCTGGCCGCCCACCTGCGGGCTGACGGTCACGGTGTTCATCGCGGTTACCGTGCCCAGCGCGCTGGCATACACCGGCACGTCCTGGCGTACGGCATCGACCACGGTTACCGGCACCGGGCCGGCATCGGGATCTTCACCACCCTCACGGGCGCCTGCTTCCTGCCCCGCGGCCTTGTCCTTGCCGCCACCGAGTACGCGCAGGCCGACCACGGCCAGCACCAGTACCGCCACGACCAGCAGCACGATCTTCCAAACACGTGACATTCAAGACTCCAAGAGGGCTGGACGGGGTGGCACCCCGGGTGGCAATGCGCAAAGCATACCTGTGGCCCACCGGGTTTCCTGCATGACGGATGGGACGGGCGCTCAGACCGGTGGGCGACGGTGGAGGTTCCCGTAGCGGCGAGGTTGCCCTACATTCAGGTGCAGACCCCTTCCGTGGAGATCGAGATGCGCCGTTCGTTGCTGCTGTCCGCCCTGCTGCTGGCCCTGCCGGCCCTTGCCCATGCCGAGGACGCCCAGCGCCCGGAAGTGACCGCCGCCGCGCAGCGCCTGCAGGCCAAAGTGGTTGAATGGCGACGCGATTTCCATCAGCACCCGGAACTGTCCAACCGCGAGGAGCGCACCTCCGCCGAGGTCGCCAAGCGCCTGCGTGCGATGGGCCTGAAGCCGAAGACCGGCATCGCCCACCACGGCGTGGTGGCGATCATTGAAGGCGGCAAGCCCGGCCCGAAGATCGCCCTGCGTGCGGACATGGACGCACTGCCGGTGACTGAGCAGACCGGTCTGCCGTTCGCCTCCAAGGCCACCGCGCAGTACCGAGGGCAGACCGTAGGCGTGATGCACGCCTGTGGCCATGACGCGCACACCGCCACCCTGCTGGGCGTGGCCGAAGCGCTGGTGGCGATGAAGAAGGACCTGCCGGGCCAGGTGATGCTGATCTTCCAGCCGTCCGAGGAAGGTGCGCCGCCGCCGGAAGAGGGCGGTGCAGCGCTGATGCTGAAGGAAGGCCTGTTTGCCGACTTCAAGCCGGAAGCCGTATTCGGCCTGCATGTGTTCTCCAGCGTGCAGGCAGGGCAGATCGCGGTGCGCGGTGGCCCGCTGATGGCCGCGTCCGATCGTTTCGGCATCAAGGTGATCGGCCGCCAGACGCATGGCTCGGCACCGTGGAACGGCGTCGACCCGATTGTGGCCACTGCCGATCTGATCGGCACCGCACAGACCATCGTCAGCCGCCGCGCCAACCTCTCCAAGCAGCCGGCGGTGCTGACCTTCGGCGCGATCAACGGCGGCATCCGCTACAACATCATTCCCGATGAAGTGGAGATGGTCGGCACCATCCGCACCTTCGACGAAGGCATGCGCCAGCAGATCTTCGCCGACCTGCGCAACGTGGCCGATCACACGGCTGCCGCGCACGGGGCCAAGGCGGTGACCGACATCTACGAATCGGAAGGCAACCCGGCCACGGTGAACGACCCGGCGTTGACCGCGAAGATGCTGCCAAGCCTGCAGGCGGTGGTGGGCAAGGACAACGTGTACGAGCCGCCGCTGCAGATGGGCGCGGAGGATTTCTCGCTGTACGCCAAGGAAGTGCCGGGCATGTTCTTCTTCGTCGGCTCCACCAGCGTGGGCATCGACCCGGCGACGGCGCCGGCCAATCATTCGCCGAAGTTCCTGCTGGATGAGAAAGCGCTGGATGTCGGATTCCGTGCGTTGCTGCAGGTGAGTCTGGATTACCTGCACGGCGGCGGCACCCCGGCTGGTTAAGGGTTACCGGCAGGGCTTGCA
>NZ_JBYOLA010000018.1:0-82773 GCF_057799055.1 Stenotrophomonas sp. 14P6.2.3 | reverse complement strand
GTTCCCTCCTCCCCCCCCCCCCCCCCCCCCCCCCCCTCCACCCCCCCCCCCCCCTCCCCCCCCCCCCCCCCCACTACCCTATTCAGCGTGTCATCCGGATAATCGCGCGGTGAGCACCGAACCCGACACCCTCGCTGCGGTCGAGATTGAAACCGCGCCCCTGCAGCTGCTGCACCTGGATGAACGCCTGGCCGTGGTCAACAAGCCGGCCGGGCTGATGGTCCACGACAGCAAGCTGGCCCGTGGCGAAGATGATTTCCTCGCCGATCGCCTGCGCGAGCAGCTGGGTCGGCCGATCTTCCTGGTCCATCGCCTGGATCGCGCCACCAGTGGCTGCCTGCTGCTGGCCTTCGACCGCGACGCTGCCAGCATGCTGGGCAAGGCGCTGATGGGCGGCGAAGTAAGCAAGGACTATCTGGCGATCTGCCGCGGCTGGCCGGCCGAGGAGGCCTGGCAGGTCGATCATGACTTGGATGGTGGCCCGGGCAAGCCGGTAAAGAAGCCGGCGGTGACCGATTTCCAGCGTCTGGCTGCCGGCGAACTGTCGGTGCCGGTGGGGGAGTTCGCCAGTTCGCGCTATGCGCTGCTGCGCTGCCAGCCGCTGACGGGTCGCTTCCGGCAGATCCGCCGGCATCTGAAGCACCTGTCACATCACCTGATCGGCGATACCAGCCATGGTGATGGCCGGCACAACCGCAACTTCCGCATGCAGGGCGTGCACCGCATGCTGCTGCATGCGGAGCGGCTGCGCTTCCCGCATCCGGATGGCGGCATGGTGGACGTGCGCGCCCCGGTCGACGGTGAGTTCCAGAAGGCGCTGGACCTGTTCGGCTGGCAGGTGCCGTAGCGGTAGCGCCGGGCCATGCCCGGCGGCTTCTGCGATGAAACGGCCGCGCTTCGCGCTCGCCGGGCATGGCCCGGCGCTACCGCCTCATTTTTTTTCAGGCTCGTTGACGATCGCTTCCAGATCCTTCTGCAGATCGGCGAACAGCGGCTGCATGCGTGTCTGGATCGCCACCATCACGTTCTGCATCAGCGCCGGAGTCTTGTCGAGCAGGCTCTGGCCAGCCGGGCTCTCGTAGAACTCGGCCATGGCCAGCACGTCTTCCTTGCTGAAGGTCTTCTTGTACAGGTCCACGTACATCGGCCGCAGCTGCTGCCACGACAGTGCCTGGCGCAGGGTCTGGCTGGTACGGGCCTGGATGCGCTGCAGCTGTTCCTGCTGCTGGGCGTTGAGCTGGCGCTGTGCGGCCACCTGCTGGAACTGCTGCTGCTGCATCGATTCGATCTGCGGCAGCATGGTGTCGATCATGCTCTGCGCACGCGAGGCCGACAGCAGGCGGTTGATGTCGCCATCGGTGGGCGCTGCGGCCAGCACCGGCGCGCTTGCTGCGGCCAGCACCAGCAGCAGGGTTGCGCGGCGCAACACGGAGGGAACGAAGCGGATCATGCGGAGCGTCCTGCAGTACACGGGACGGCAAGCATACCCCCGGCAAAGGCGAAGGCGGCGTGTTCGGTGCCTGATCGGCGGCATACGGTGCGCGATGGCAGCCACGGCAACGCGGCTGCCGCTACAATGCGCGGATGGGCAACGGACCGGTCACCATCAGCGCGCAGCTTGAAATCCCCGACGGCGAGATCGTCGAGCGTTTCGTGCGTGCCAGTGGCGCCGGCGGCCAGAACGTCAACAAGGTGTCCACCGCGGTGGAACTGCGTTTCGACGTGGCCGGTTCGCCCTCGTTGCCCGAACCGTTGCGCGAGCGCCTGCTGGCGCGGCGCGACCGGCGCATGACCGGCGAAGGCGTGCTTGTCATCGACGCGCAACGTTTCCGGACCCAGGATCGCAATCGCGAGGATGCGCGCGAGCGGCTGGCGGCCTTCATCCAGGCCGGGCTGAGCGTGCCTAAACCACGCAAGGCCACCAAGCCGACCTTCGGGTCGAAACTGCGTCGTCTGGACGCCAAACGCGGGCGCGCGCAGATCAAGCGCGGGCGCTCATCACGTGACTGGGAGTGATTGCTTGAACAACCCGACGCCGTTGCTGCCGGCCATTCCGCCGAACATGCCACAGGTCAAGCCCAACCGTTTCCTGCGCTGGCTGGCGCGCTGCACGCTGCGCATGGGCGGCTGGAAAGTGACCGGCACCCTGCCGGATGTGCCGAAAGTGGTCTTCATCATCGCCCCGCATTCGTCCAACTGGGACGGGCTGTGGGGCATGGCCGCGAAGATCGCACTGGGCATGAAAGTGAAGGTGCTGGGCAAGGCCTCGCTGTTCTGGTGGCCACTGGGCCCGCTGCTGCACAGGCTCGGCGTGATCCCGCTGGACCGCAGCTCGCCGCAGGGCACCGTGGGCCAGGCCGTGGACCTGCTGCGCAACAACGAGAAGATGTGGTTCGCGATCACTCCGGAAGGCACCCGCAAGGCCGTCAAGGAATGGAAGGCCGGCTTCCTGAAGATCGCGCGGATGGCGGACGTGCCGATCCTGGCGGCCTATTTCCATTACCCGGAGAAGATCATCGGCATCGGTCCGCTGTTCATGCCGACCGGCGATGATGTCGCCGACATGGCGACCATCCGCGAGTTCTACCGGCCCTGGATCGGCAAGACCCGCGGCACGGTCTGAGCCGATCGCTGCCGGCAGCGTAGACGCCACGTCCGGCACATGCCGGGCGCCCGTGACAGGAGTAGGGTGGACGGCTGCCATCCCGTACCGTCTGCCCAAGGAGCGTTTTACATGTCGCGTACCGTAGTCCTGGCCGCCGCCATCAGCCTGGCGCTGGCGGCCTGTTCCGGCAAGGAGTCCACCCCCGTGTCCGAAGCCCAGAATGCACCGGCCCAGCAGCCGGCCGAAGCCTCCACCAACCCGCTGCTGACCGCCAGCAGCCTGCCGTTCCAGGCACCGCCGTTCGACAAGATCAAGGACAGCGATTACCTGCCGGCCTTCGAAGAAGGCATGCGCCTGCATCTGGCCGACGTGCGCAAGATCGCCGACAGCGCCGAGCCGGCCACCTTCGACAACACCATCGTGGCGATGGAGCGCAGCGGCGAGACCCTGACCCGCGTGTCGCGCATCTTCTTCGGCCTGGTCCAGGCCGATACCAACGATGCCCGCCAGAAGATCCAGGAAGAAGTGGCACCGAAGCTGGCCGCGCACCAGGACGAGATCAACCTCGATCCGAAGCTGTTCGCGCGCGTGAAGTCGCTGTACGACCAGCGCGAGACGCTGGGCCTGGATCCGGTGCAGAAGCGCCTGGTCGAGCATTACTACGACGGTCTGGTGCGCTCGGGCGCACAGCTGTCCGATGCTGACAAGGCAAGCCTGCGCAAGCTCAACGTGGAAGAAACCACGCTGTCCACGCAGTTCCACACCCGTCTGGTGGCTGCAACCGCCGCTGCCGCGGTGGTGGTGGACGACAAGGCCAAGCTGGCCGGCCTGGACGACGATGCGGTCAACAATGCCGCCGCCGCCGCCAAGGACCGCAAGCTGGACGGCAAGTTCCTGCTGCCGCTGCAGAACACCACCCAGCAGCCGGTGCTCGGCTCGCTGACCGACCGCGACCAGCGTGCGGCCGTGCTGAAGGCTTCGGAAACCCGTGCCGAGCGCGGCGATGCCAATGACACCCGGCAGACCGTGCAGCGCCTGGCCCAGCTGCGTGCGCAGAAGGCCAAGCTGCTCGGCTTCGACACCTTCGCCGACTACCAGCTGGGCGACCAGATGGCCAAGACCCCGGCGGCCGCGCTGAAGCTGCTGACCGACACCGTGCCGGCCGCCACCGCCAAGGCGCGTGCCGAGGCCGGCGAGATCCAGAAGGTGATCGACGCCCAGAAGGGTGGTTTCCAGGTGGCTGCCTCGGATTGGGACTTCTACGCCGAGCAGGTGCGCAAGGCCAAGTACGATCTGGACGAGTCGCAGATCAAGCCGTACTTCGAGCTGGACAACGTGCTGCAGAACGGCGTCTTCTACGCCGCCACCCAGCTGTACGGCATCACCTTCAAGCCGCGTACCGACATTCCGACCTACAACCCGGACATGAAGGTGTACGAAGTGTTCGACAAGGACGGCACCTCGCTGGCCCTGTTCTACACCGACTACTTCAAGCGTGACAGCAAGTCCGGTGGCGCCTGGATGGACGTGTTCGTCGAACAGGACGGCCTGACCGGTGCCAAGCCGGTGGTCTACAACGTCTGCAACTTCACCAAGCCGGCCGCTGGCCAGCCTGCGCTGATCAGCTTCGACGACGTCACCACCCTGTTCCATGAGTTCGGCCATGCACTGCACGGCATGTTCTCGAACGTGAAGTACCCGTCGATCGCCGGCACCGCCACCTCGCGCGACTTCGTCGAGTTCCCGTCGCAGTTCAACGAACACTGGGCGCTGGACCCGAAGGTGTTCGCCAACTACGCCAAGCACTACAAGACCGGCGAAGCGATGCCGCAGGAACTGGTCGACAAGATCCTCAAGGCGCGCAGCTTCAACCAGGGCTATGCGACCACCGAGTACCTGTCGGCCGCGCTGCTCGACCTGGCCTGGCACACGCAGAAGGCCGATGCCCCGCTGCAGGATGTCGGCGCCTTCGAAGCCAGCGCGCTGAAAAAGTTCAAGGTCGACCTGCCGCAGGTGCCGCCGCGTTACCGCACCACCTACTTCGACCACATCTGGGGTGGCGGCTATTCGGCCGGCTACTACGCCTACTTCTGGGCGGAAGTGCTGGACCATGACGCCTACCAGTGGTTCACCGAACACGGTGGCCTGACCGCCGCCAACGGCCAGGAATTCCGCGACAAGATCCTTTCGCGCGGCAACAGCGTGGAGCTGTCGACCCTGTACCGCGATTTCCGCGGCAAGGACCCGTCGGTGGAACCGCTGCTGAAGTTCCGCGGGCTGAAGTAAGCGCGGCCTGAAGTACGAAAGAAAAAACGGCGGGGGCAACCCCGCCGTTTTTCTTTGCGTCGATGCCATCGACGGATTCCGCAGTTTGTCGCTCATCCACGCATGGCGTGGATCCATGTGTCGACCAAGGTCGACACCTACCAAGAGCAGGCCATGCCATTCCGACAGTTCGCGGAAATCTGTCGAAGGCGGGGTGGGTCCGGTTGCGGGGGCGTGAGCGCCATGGATGGCGCGACCGAGCTTACAGGGACGTACTTGCAGCGTCCCCCGCAACCGGATCCACCCCGCCATCCCACGGAAATCCAGCCTCTGCTGTTGCTGTTGAGGTTGCCGGCCAGCGGCCGGCACTACCGGGTGCCGGGCGCAGCCCGGCCATCAGGTCCCTACGTGCACCCGGTTCGCCTGCTCGGCCAACCCCAGGTGATCCAGCGCGATGTCCAGCGCCAGCACATAGCTCTGCGCCCCATACCCGGCCGCGATCCCCAATCGCTGACCCACACCCGCCGGCAGGCACGGCTCGGCCACCGCACCGTCGTCATGCACTTCCACGTACGCGTTGTGCAGGTACGGCAGCAGCCGCTGCAGGCGCAGGCTGTCGGCACATGCGCCCGGATCGAGCAGCGTCACCTCGCCACGGCTGTGGTCGGCCACGCGCAGTGCGTCCAGCAGTTCCTGTTCCGAACCGCAGGCGCGGATCGCCACGCTGGTGCCCGCATCGATCGCACGGTGCACCAGTGATTTAAGTACCGGCGCCGGCAGCGGCGCGGCGGTACGGATCAGCGCGCCAGCCGCTTCCGGGCCACGGATGATGAAGATCGACATGGCTCAGCCCTCCCGTGCCAGGCGGCGGCCGACGATGGCCAACGACAGCGGATAACCCGCCTGCTGGCTGCGCTGGTCGACCACCACGGCGGCCGGGCCATGCTGCAGGCGCAGGCGCGCTTCCAGACCGGGCTGATGTGGTGACTGCAGTTCGATGTACTCCGCCGGCAGACCGTCCAATGCCGCCTGCAACGCGCCGCCCTCGGCACACCATTGCGCCTCGTCGGCCACGCCGACATCAAGCAGCACCCAGTCCGCGCTGCGCGCCTGCGGCTGGCACAGGCACTGGCGCACATCGGCCAGGCTGGCGCAGTCGGTGCACAGCACCGGATGGCCGGACAACTCGGCCGGCAGCATCGGACGCGGCACCGACGGCGACGCATGCCGGATCACCAGGAGGGTCATACAACACCTTGCGGAAAGCGCCCTGCGGCGCGGTAGGCACACGATGCGCGTGGTGGCCGTAAAGGTGCGATGCCCCGTGCCGGGCCTGGGCGTAAAACCTGCGTAACCCCTCCTGTAGCGCCGAGCCCATGCTCGGCTTGCTCGACGCTACGGAACGGCAGCCGAGCATGGGCTCGGCTCTACAGGATGCGGGCGCGGGAACCTCTGCGGGCCGGATGTGGTCTGATGCTGATACCACCCACCCGGAGCCTGTCATGGATGCTGTTGCCCGCCCCGCGTTTTCGCAGCGCACGCTTGCCTGGCTGAAGAAAGAAGCGCTGCCCCTGCTGGTGATGCTGGGCCTCCTCGCCGCCGCCCGCGATACCCTCGCCAACCACTACGTCGTGCCCAGCGGCTCGATGCAGCCGACGCTGCAACCGGGTGACCGGGTGGTGGTGGACATGCGCGCTTATGGCCTGCGCCTGCCGTTCACCAGCAAGGAACTGCTGGCTACCGGCACGCCGCAGCGTGGTGAGGTGGCCGTGTTCGATTCACCGGCCGACGGCACCCGCCTGATCAAGCGCGTCGCCGCCGTGGCCGGCGACCACGTGCAACTGCACGATGGCCACCTGAGCATCAACGGCCAGCCGCTGCAGATCGCTGACCTGGCCGACACCGAAGCCTTCGGTGAGCGCCGCGCCAGCCTCGACCTGGACAGGGGCGGTGGCCCGGACATCGCCGATCTGCAGGTGCCCGCCGGCAAGGTGCTGGTGCTGGGCGACCATCGCGGCAACAGCTTTGATGGCCGCTTCTTCGGCTTCGTCGATGCGGACAAGATCTACGGCCGTGCAGTGGCGGTCTATTACCGCCGTGGCGACGGCTTCGAGTGGCAGCGGTTGTAAGCTGAATCGATATGCCGGAAGTATCAATCCTGACCTATCAGGTTATGGATCGACTGGATGGACGGGCCTAGTCTGAGGCCCGTCCCCTCCATTCCGGCCGCCCCCACGGCCCACCGCCCCCATGACTGGCGAAACTCCGGCGGCCCTCGCCGACCGTCCCCGTACTGACCACGCTGCCGCCGACACCCGCATCCAGCAGGGAACGCCGGCCTTCCGCCGCACCGCGCTGGCACTGTTCCTGGCCGGCTTTTCGACCTTCGGCCTGCTGTACACGGTGCAGCCGCTGCTGCCCGAGTTCAGCCGCCACTTCGGCGTGTCCGCTGCGGGCAGCGCGATGTCGCTGTCGCTGACCACCGGCACCCTGGCCGTGGCCATGCTGCTGGCCGGCCTGCTGTCCGATGCGGTCGGCAGGCGCCCGCTGATGATCGTTGCATTGCTGGCCTCGGCCACGTTGTCGCTGTGCACGGCACTGGTCGATGACTGGTCCACCCTGCTGGTGCTGCGCACCCTGCTGGGGCTGGCGCTGAGCGGCGTACCAGCGGTGGCGATGACCTATCTGGTGGAAGAGATGGACAGCCGCGCGCTGGGCCTGGCGATGGGCCTGTACATCGGCGGCAATGCCATCGGTGGCATGAGTGGGCGCCTGCTGGCCGGCATCATCGCCGACCATTGGGGCTGGCGCTGGGGCATCGGCGTGGTCTCGATCATCGCCGTGGCCAGCACCGTGCTGCTGTGGCTGCAGCTGCCGCCGTCGCGCCACTTCCAGGCGAGCCGTAGTGGCCTGCGCCAGTTGCCCGCGCGCTGGCGCACGTTGTTCGCCGATCCTGGCCTGCCGTGGTTGTTCGCCACCTCGTTCGTGCTGATGGGCGTGTTCGTCACCCTCTACAACTACCTCGGTTACCACCTGCTGGCGCCGCCGTACCACCTCAGCCAGACCGTGGTCGGGTTGATCTTCAGCGTGTACCTCGTCGGTACCTTCAGTTCGGCGTGGATGGGCCAGCAGGCGACGCGCTATGGGCGCGGCCGCATCCTGTCGATCTCCTTCGGCCTGATCGCCGCCGGCATCGTGCTGCTGGCGATGCCGTGGCTGTCGGCGATGGCGGTGGGCATCGCGCTGGTGACGTTCGGCTTCTTCGGTGGCCATTCGGTGGCCAGCAGCTGGGTCGGCAGCCGCGCCGGTTCGATGCGTGCGGAAGCTTCAGCGTTGTACCTGTTCGCCTATTACCTGGGTTCGAGCGTGCTGGGCGGCGTGGGCGGCCTGGCCTATGCCGCGTGGGACTGGCTGGGCGTGTGCGCGTTCGCCGCGCTGCTGACCCTGATCGGCGGTGGGATCGTCTGGGCGCTGCAGCAGCGCGCCCCGCAGCCGGTGACGGCCTGATCCTGTCCGGTAGATGCCGACCTTGGTCGGCGTTGTGCCCCTGGGCCAACCAAGGTTGGCCACTACCGGGTGCGATGCACCTCACTCTTCGGCAAACGCCTCGCGCAGCAGCCCGGCGAAATTGCGGATCAACGGTGTCACACCCTCGCGGCGCCACGCCAGCTGCACTTCCGAATGCGCGCCGGCGTCGGCCAGCGGCACGAAGCGCGCACCTTCCACCCGGATGTGGTCGCACGACGAAGGCAGGATCGCCGCACCCAGTCCCGCTGCAGCCAGGCTGATCAGCGTCGACGCCTCACCGGCCTCCTGCACGATGCGTGGAGTGAAGCCCGCCGCCGCACACAGCGCGATCATGTGGTCATGGATGCCCGCCCCGGCGCTGCGGCGGAATGCCACGAATGGTTCCTGCGCCAGATCACGCAACGCCAGCGTGCCGCCTTTCGACAGTCGGCGCAGGGCAGGGTGGCCGGCATGCACGATCAACGCCAGTGGATCGACGAACAGGCTGTGCGCCACCAGCTCGGCCGGCAGCGTGCGCTTGCGGATGATGCCCACGTCCAGCGAGCCATCGAGCAGCGCATCGATCTGCTGCAGGGTATTCATCTCGCTCAGCTGCAACCGCACCTGCGGATACTGCTGACGGTACTGCAGGATCGAACGCGGAATCTGCGGCGACAACGGCGTAGCCCGGGTCAGGCCGATACGCAGCTCACCCTGCTCGCCACGCTGCGCGCGCTGCACTTCATCCACCGCCGATTCCACCTGCTGCACGATGCCGCGCGCACGTTCCTGCAGCAGTTCCCCCGCAGCCGTCAGCTGCACACGTCGATGGCTGCGCACGAACAACCGCGCACCGATCAGCTCCTCCAGCTGCCGGATCTGCTGGCTGAGCGGCGGCTGCGACATCCCCAACCGCTCGGCCGCCTGGCCGAAGTGCAAGGTATCGGCGACAGCAAGGAAGTAACGCAGATGGCGCAGTTCGATGGACATGCGTGCAGTCTATCCAGCCCGACCCCACGAGTCCCCATCCACGCATGGCGTGGATCTACCGTGTCGACCAAGGTCGACACCCACCAACAGCAGCACAGAAAACGCCGTTCCGACAGCAGCCGGAACCTGTCTAAGGCGGGGTGGGTCCGGTTGCGGGGGTGTCCGCGGCATGGATGCCGCGGCCAAGCCCCCAGGGACGGGTTCACGGCGTCCCCCGCAACCGGACCCACCCCGCCATCCCACGGAATCCCCGCTGTTGCCGTTGATGTTGCCGTTGCCCTTGCCGTTGCCGTTGCCCTTGCCGTTGCCGTTGCTTCTGCAGGTGCAGGGCGCAGCCCTGCCGGCAAACCCTCACCGCTCCGAATGCCCGCTCTGGTCGTAATCGCGCGGACTGAACAACTCCGGCTGGATCAGCTCGACAAATGCCCGCGCCTGCGCCGACAGCGCCTTGCCGCGGCGCACGATCACCCCATAACTCCGCTCCGGGAACCAACGCTTCATCGAGCGTGCGGCCAACCGCTCGTGGTCGGCATCGTTCAGGCACAGCGCCGGCACGATGGAAATGCCCATGCCCATCGCCACGTACTGCTTGATCACTTCCCAGCCGCCCACTTCCAGCGCAACCGTGTAGGCGATGCGGTGGCGCTGGAACACCTGGTCCACCAGCCGGTAAGTGATCTGCCGCTTCGGCGGCAGCACCAGCGGGTACCGGGCGATGTCGGCCAGTTCCAGCTCGCCACCGCTTGCCAGCGGATGGTCATGCGGGGCGATCAGCACCTGTTCGAAACGGTAGGCCGGGGCGTAGCTGAGGTCGGCCGGCACATCGGTCATCGAGCCGATCGCCAGGTCGGCGGCATCCTCGCGCAGCAGGTCGGTCCCGTCGGCACTGATGGCGTTGTGCAGGGTCAGGCGAACGTCGGGGTAGTGCTGGCGGAAGCGTTCGACGATCTTCGGCAGCAGGTACAGGATGGTCGAGCTGTTGGCGGCGATGTTCAGCTCGCCCGCGTCCAGCCCGCGCACCTTGTCGCGGAAGCGCGCTTCCAGGCCGTCCAGGCTTTCCACCAGCGGCTGCGCCATTTCATACAGCAGCTGGCCCTCGCGGCTGGGCACCAGGCGCCGGCCGCTACGCTCGAACAGCGGCACCCCCAACTCACGCTCCAGCGCCTGCAACTGCAGGCTGATGGCCGGTTGGCTGACGAAAAGCGCCTCAGCGGCCCGTGAGACCGAGCCTAGACGCACGGTCTGACAGAACGCGCGCAGCGGCTTCAGCCGATCGGATTTGTAGGAAAAACGGGGACTTGGCGAGGTGCGCGTGGTCATGGCGTCACAAGTATTAGCACAAGTTATGTAAAGCATTGCAAAAACTGTTTTGCCAAATACAGGGCTGCGGCCGCACGGTGGAGTCGTTCCCCCACGCTGGAGTCCTCACATGTCCGCCGTCGCTTCCGCTGTTCCTTCCACCGCTGCCAAGGCCACGCCGGGCATCGCCCTGGCGACCCAGGTGGCGGGCCAGGCCACCGTGCTGCCGGCGCCCTTGCTGGCCCTGCTGGTGTCCCTGCACCGGGCAGTGGAACCCGGCCGGCAGGCGCGGCTGCAGGCCCGCCGCGAGCGCCAGGCATTCTTCGACCAGGGCGGCTTGCCGGACTTCCGCCAGGACACCACCGCGATCCGCAGCGGTGACTGGACCGTGGCGCCGCTGCCGGCCGCGCTGCAGGACCGCCGCGTCGAGATCACCGGGCCGACCGACCCGAAGATGGTCATCAACGCGCTGAACTCCGGCGCCAAGGTGTTCATGGCCGACTTCGAGGATTCGACCTCGCCGACCTGGCGCAACCTGCTGGCCGGTCAGCAGTCGCTGGCTGCGGCGGTGCGCGGCGACCTGCAGTACACCGCACCGGCATCCAACGGCAAGGCGGGCAAGCATTACGCGCTGCGCCCCTACGACGAGCAGGCGGTGCTGATCGTGCGTCCGCGCGGCTGGCACCTGGACGAAAAGCATGTGCGCGTCGATGGCCAGTTCCTCGCCGGCGGCCTGTTCGATGCGGCGGTGTTCGCCTTCCACAATGCGCGCGCGCTGCAGTCCAGGGATCGTGGCCCGTACTTCTACCTGCCCAAGCTGCAGAGCATGGAAGAGGCGGCGTTGTGGGAGACCGCGCTGTCGCACATCGAAGGCATGCTCGGCCTGCCGCACGGGCAGATCAAGGTGACCGTGCTGATCGAAACGCTGCCGGCAGTGTTCGAGATGGACGAGATCCTGCACGCCCTGCGCGATCGCATCGTCGGCCTCAACTGCGGACGCTGGGATTACATCTTCTCGTACCTGAAGACCTTCCGCCGCCACGCTGACCGCGTGCTGCCCGAGCGCGGCCAGGTGACCATGACCCAGCCGTTCCTGAAGGCGTATTCGGAACTGCTGATCCAGACCTGCCATCGCCGCGGCGCACATGCGATGGGTGGCATGGCCGCGCAGATTCCGATCAACAACGATGCCGCCGCCAACGAGCAGGCGATGGCGCGGGTGCGTGCCGACAAGCTGCGCGAAGTGACCGCCGGGCACGATGGCACGTGGGTCGCGCACCCCGCGCTGATTCCGGTGGCGATGGCGATCTTCGACGAACACATGCCCACGCCCAACCAGCACCACGTGCTGCGCCAGGACGTGCGCGTGGGCCGCGATGAACTGATTGCGCGTCCGCCGGGCACGATCACCCGCGCCGGCTTCGAAGGCAATGTCGAAGTCTGCGTGCGCTACCTGGCCGCGTGGCTGGACGGCAACGGCTGCGTGCCGATCCACCACCTGATGGAGGACGCAGCGACCGCCGAGATCAGCCGCAGCCAGCTGTGGCAGTGGCTGCACACGCCGGGCCAGCAGCTGGACGACGGCACCGCGATTGATCTGGCACTGCTCGATACCACCCTGGCGCAGCTGCCCGCGCGCCTTGGCGATACCTCGGCGCTGCCCGGTGGCGGCCGCATCGAAGAAGCCATCACCCTGCTGGCCGAGCTGAGCCGCAGCAACGAACTGACCGATTTCCTGACCCTGCCGGCGTACGCGCGCATCGACTGATCGCTGCACGCCACTTTCCTCGCCGCTTCCTTCCCCGCTGCATCCGCACGAACCGAACTGGAGATAGACATGAGCACGCTGCCCACTGCCGAACAGATCCAGCACGACTGGGACACCAATCCGCGCTGGGAAGGCATCCAGCGCAACTACAGCGCCGCCGACGTGGTGCGCCTGCGCGGCACCGTCCATATCGAGCATTCGCTGGCCCGGCTGGGTGCGGAAAAGCTGTGGAAATCGCTGCATGAGCGCGACTTCGTCAATGCGCTCGGCGCGCTGACCGGCAACCAGGCCATGCAGCAGGTGAAGGCCGGGCTGAAGGCGATCTACCTGTCCGGTTGGCAGGTGGCGGCCGATGCCAACCTGGCCGGGCAGATGTACCCGGACCAGTCGCTGTATCCGGCCGATTCGGTGCCGGCGGTGGTCAAGCGCATCAACAACACGCTGCTGCGCGCCGACCAGCTGCACCATGCCGAAGGCAAGGATGACATCGACTTCCTGCAGCCGATCGTGGCCGATGCCGAAGCCGGTTTCGGCGGCGTGCTCAACGCCTTCGAACTGATGAAGGCGATGATCGAAGCCGGTGCGGCCGGCGTGCACTTCGAAGACCAGCTGGCTTCGGTGAAGAAGTGCGGGCACATGGGCGGCAAGGTGCTGGTGCCGACCCGCGAGGCGATCGAGAAGCTCAACGCCGCGCGACTGGCCGCCGACGTGCTGGGTGTGCCGACCCTGCTGGTGGCGCGTACCGACGCCGAGGCTGCTGATCTGCTGACCAGCGACATCGATGGCAACGACACGCCGTTCGCTACCGGCGAGCGCACCGTGGAAGGCTTCTACAAGACCCGCAACGGCTTGGACCAGGCCATCAGCCGTGGCCTGGCGTACGCGCCCTATGCCGATCTGGTGTGGTGCGAGACCGGCAAGCCGGACCTGGAATTCGCGCGGAAATTCGCCGAGGCGATCCATGCGAAGTTCCCGGGCAAGCTGCTGGCCTACAACTGCTCGCCCAGCTTCAACTGGAAGAAGAACCTGGACGACGCCACCATCGCCAAGTTCCAGAAGGAGCTGGGCAGCTACGGCTACAAGTTCCAGTTCATCACCCTGGCTGGTTTCCACGCGCTGAACTACGGCATGTTCAACCTGGCCCACGGCTATGCGCGCCGGCAGATGAGCGCCTTCGTGGAATTGCAGGAAGCCGAGTTTGAAGCGGCCGAGCGAGGCTTCACCGCGGTCAAGCACCAGCGCGAGGTCGGCACCGGCTACTTCGATGCGGTTACCCAGGCGATTCAGCAGGGGCAGTCCTCGACCACCGCGCTGACCGGCTCGACCGAGGAAGAGCAGTTCCACGGCGAGCGCAGCGAACGCGCCGCGTGATCCGGTAGGGCCGGCCGCTGGCCGGCAACCACACGATGCTCCGGGCGCTGCGTGGCAGCCGGCCAGCGGCCGGCTCTACCGGGGCTGCGGATCCGATCAGGGTGGCCAGGGAAGGGCCAGACGACGCCGGCAGATCGGGGGATCTGCCGGCGTCGTTGTATCTGTGGCTGCCGCGACAATCGGCGTCGCGGCTTCGCCAAGATATTGATATGGCTTGCTTTCCTTCTGCCGCCAACACGCGTGAATGAGGCGTTTCTCTGTGAATGAGGCGGAGTGCCGCGTCTTCACAAAAATGAGAAGCGGCGCACAGTTTGATTCACTGATATGCTCCGCGGCTCACCAGGGGACGCTGGCGGCGGGTGCAGGGAATGACCGGCAGGGGTGCGGCCGAGAACATCGACACGACAACCGGTATCGCCAAGGTGGCGATGGCCGAGATCGTGCACGCGCTGCTTTCCGAAGAAGAGGTCGCCCTGTTTGCCCGGTTCGCCCAGCCCTGCAGGGTGGAAGCGGGCCAGTGGCTGTTCCAGCGCGGCCATCGCGGCGAGTGCATGTACATCATCCTCGAAGGCCTGATCGAGCTGGATTTCGGCGAGGACCTGGTGCTCAAGACGCTCGGCCGGCATGAATTTTTCGGTGAGCTCGGCCTGTTGATGGGCGACCATCTGCGCAGCGCCAGCGCGCGGGTGATGGCCGACTGCCATGTGCTGGAACTGGGGCCGGCGGATTTCCATCGTCTGGTCGAGTCCGACCCGGGCCTGGTGGCCTACTTCCTGCGGCGCACGATCCTGCGCGTGCTGACCAACGAGCAGGCCCTGATCAGCCAGCTGCGGCGGCGCAACCATGACCTGGAAGCCGCGCTGGACAACCTGTACATCACCACCCACCAGCTGACCCACACGCGTGAGCTGGTGCGCACCGACGAACTGACCGGCCTGCACAACCGCCGCGGCCTGGCCCTGTACCTGCAGGAATGCCACACGCAGGAAGAAGGGCCTCCGCAGGCATTGCTGCTGATCGACTGCGACCGGTTCAAGCAGATCAACGACCGCCATGGCCACCAGGCCGGTGACCGGGTGCTGCAGAGCATGGGCAACATCCTGCGCTCGATGGCCGGTGAACATGACCTGGCCTGCCGTCTGGGCGGCGACGAGTTCTGCCTGATCCTGCGCCGGGGCAACACCGAGATCGTGCAGCACGCCGCCGAGTTCATCCTCAGCGCGGTGCACGGCCTGCTCGAGCGCAGCCATGGCACCCCGCACGTGAGTCTGGCCAGCATCGGGGCCAGCCTGCTGGCCCCTGACGCGGACTGGAGCGAGTGGTACGCTCGCGCCGATCGTGCGCTGTACCAAGCCAAGCGCGCAGGCGGCAACTGCCTGCGGTGGACCGATGGTCCGGATGGACAATGAGCGGAGATCCAGGCGATGAATGGCGACAACGGAACGTCGACCCCGCATAACGCCCAACTGCGGGCGCTGCTGTTCACCGACCTGTGCGATTCGCTGCAGTTGGTGGAGCGTATCGGTGACGCCGCCGCAGCCACCCTGTTCCAGGAACACGACCGTCTGGTGCTGGTGTTGCAGCATCGCTGGAACGGGCAGCTGATCGACCGTTCGGATGGTCTGTTCCTGCTGTTCGAACGCCCGGTGGATGCACTCGGGTTTGCACTGGATTACCAACGCGACCTGCAGGCACTTGGCGAACAGCGCAGGGTTGAACTGCGTGCACGGGCGGGCCTGCATGTGGGTGATGTGCTGACCTGGGAAAACAGTCCCGAAGCGGTCAAGGTCGGCGCCAAGTCGATGGAAGTCGAAGGCCTGGCCAAGCCGATGGCCGCGCGCCTGATGACCCTGGCGCGTCCTGGCCAGATCCTGATGTCGGCGGTTGCCGAGTCGCTGACCCGACGTGCCACGGATGCCCTGGGCGAGCGCGGCGAACGCCTGCTGTGGAAGTCGCACGGGCGTTGGCGGTTCAAAGGCATGCCGACCGTCCAGGAAGTGATTGAAGTTGGCGAGATCGGCTTTGCTCCGCTGCGCCTGCCGCGCGCCAACGCCAAGGCACGGCGTGATCTGCCGTTGTGGCGGCAGCCGGTGGTGCTGCTGGCGGAAAGCCTGATCCTGGCGTCTGTCGTGGTGGGGGGATGGTTCCTGCTGCGCCCGGAGCCGGCAATTGCATTTTCAGAGCGCGATTGGGTGGTGCTGGCCGATCTTGAGAATTTCACAGGTGAGCCGGTGTTCGATGAATCGACACGCCACGCGATCCTGATCGCACTGGAACAATCGCGCTACGTGAATGTGCTGTCCGAAGGCAAGATCCGCGAAAGCCTGGAAATGGCGCGCTTGTCCGGGGATACCCGCTTGAACCGCGGTGCAGCCATCGATGTGGCCATGCGCGAAGGTGCACGGGCGGTGCTGTTACCCACTGTTCGCCCCAAAGCAGGGGGCTATCAGCTGGGAATCGATGTGGTGGCGCCCGGCAGCGGGCAGGTGGTGCGCAGCTTCACCGTCGCCGCCGACGGCCCTGACCAGATGATGTTCGCGGTGGACGATGTCGTCGGTCGTCTGCGCCGCGGCCTCGGCGAATCGGTTGCCAGCCTGGAACAGTCCCTGCCGCTGCCGAAGGCCTCCACCCGCGACCTGCGCGCCCTGCGCGCCTATGCCCTGGCCGAGAATGCCCTGGGCCAGCGCCGCTTCGAGGAAGCACGCAATCTTTACCAGGCGGCGATCGACATCGATCCCGGTTTCGCGCTGGCTTACATGGGCGTGGCCAAGCTGCTGGCCCGTACTGAAGAGGGGCGGCAAGCCCGCGAGGCGATGCAGCACGCGCTCGCCCAGCAGGAGCGCCTGCCACCGCGCGAGCGCCTGTACCTGAAGGCCTGGCAGGCGGAGCTGGAGCCGGGTGGCTGGGCCCTTGAACAATGGCGGACCCTGGCCAAGGTCTATCCCGATTCCTTTGCCGGGTTGTCCAACACGACCTGGCTGCTGCTGCAGGACAATCGTTTCAGCGAAGCCGAATCCTACGCCCATGCGGCGTCCGTACCGCAGGATCCGCTGCGGCTGTATCCGATGGTGCAGCTGGCACGCATCCAGATCGCGCACAACCAACCGCAGCTCGCCGCCGAAACGCTGGTGCAGGCACAAGGGCTGCGCGGCCGCGATGATCCCGATGACACGGGGGTCGATGTGTTGGTGGCGCAGCGCCGTTATGTGCAGGCCGGACAGCTGCTGGTGAAGCTGCGCACCGGTGATGCGCTGGCGCAGCGTATGCGGCTGCGTGCACAGCTGCTGCTGGCCGCTGACCAGGGTGATTGCGCGTCGATGCAGGCGGCCGTGCGCGAGGACGCGCCGGCACCTGAGCTTGCGGACATGCAGGTGCAACAGCGATTGCAGCACGCCAGTGTGACCACGTTGTGCGCGGCGGGCGACAAAGCCGAGCTGCAGGCCATCGCAGCGCAGCTGCAGCCGCTGCTGGAAGATCGCGACGATCCCATGCAGCAGGCCCGCAGCCTGCAGTGGCTGGCCCTTGTCTATCTGGCTCAGCGGCAGGGACAGACCGATGTCGCCGAAGGCTGGCTGCATGCCAACGAGGCGCTGCTGCGCGCCCAGCGCAGCCCGATGGTCGGTAAATGGATGCGCGTGGTTGCAGCGATGGGCGAACTGCAGGGACAACGGCCTGACGCCGCGCGCGCGCTGATCGAGCCGATGCTCGATGGCAGTGAACCGGTGCAGGCGCACGTGGTACTGCTGCATGCGCTACGGGCGCAGAGCGATGACGCCGGCGTGCACCGCGAACAGGAATGGCTGGCCCGTCACCGTGGTCAGGCCATAGCCGAAGTCACGGCGATGCAGGTCTGGCAGCCGCTGAACGTGCACGATGTATCGACCTGGGCCGCACCGTCCAAAGCGGTCGGCGCGCCCTGAGGCAGTAATCAGCCGCCGATGCGCTCGTCGACTTTGCCGGCTTCGAAGCAGAACACCACATTCATCGCGGTCAGCGAGCTGGCCAGGTACTTCTGCAGGCCGTCACGAACGCGGGTGAGTTCTTCCACCGAGGCGAGCGAGTCGATCTTCATGCAGTCCTTCTCACCCAAGGCGGCGTCCAGGCCGATGCTGGAGAGGGCCTGAGCCGGTGATTCGGCGAATCGTTCGCGGAACGCGGCATCGTTGATGAGGTTGTCCAGCAGTACGCCGGCGTCTTCAGCGGAAAGGCGGGGGTCGGTAGCCATGTCGATCATCCAGAGTAGAACCTACGGTATCGGCCACCAGCGCTCGGCATTTAGGGCGACGTGTGCATTGCACACGAACACGGCCGCAGTACCGCGGCGGGTGTGGGCAACCCGCATACTATGGGTTCAACTGGTGGAAGAGCAATGATGCAGATCCGACGTTGCGCGATCGTGATGTTCGAACCCCGCAGCGAAGTCTCGCTGGACCTCTCCCTGCTGCTGCAGGGCCAGGCGGGCCTGGCCACGCGCATGCATTGGCAGGCCCTTGCTGCCCACCTGGAGGCACCCGTGGAGGTGAGCATCGAGGAAGTCGACGTACTGGGCCGCATCGCGTCTGATCACTGGGTGGAGCCTGCACAGGTCGGCATCGAAGGCGCCGTGCTGGCACGGCTGCTGGAGATCGGTCTGGTGATCAGTCAGGAGCCTGGTGGGGCGGCGCATCGGGACCGCGACCAGCGGGTGCGCGACGCCAACTGGTGGCCTCTGTCGGCGCTGCAGCACCGGATGGGTCGCTGGGGAGATATCAACAGCGCGCGTGAGATGCGCGAACACAAGCTGGTCACGGCGCAGGATCTGCATGCCAGGTTCGGTGCGCCGCCCGTCGCAGTGGACGCGCCCGATACCGATCCCTTGGTGTTACCCGATACGCCTGACGATGCGCGTGACCAGCTGCTGCGAAAGCGTGCAACCTGCCGCAACTTCGATGCGCAGCGTGCGCTGGCGCTTCCGCTGGTGGCGCAGGTGCTCAAGCGGACCGTGCAGGCACACGCTGCTCTGCGGCCGGGGGACGGCATGGAATTCCTGAAGAAGAACATTCCTTCCGGCGGCGGCCTGCATCCGTTGGAAACCTATGTGGTCGCCCTGGCTGTCGACGGTCTTGCGCCAGGCGTCTATCACTACCATCCGATGGAACACGCATTGCGATCGGTCGCCGTCGCCACCGATGACCTGCGCAGCATGGTGCTGGGTTTTGTTTCCGGGCAGGACTGGTTCGCCGACGCTCCGCTGCACATCATCCAGGTGGCACGCTTCCCACGCAGCTTCTGGAAATACCGCAGCCATCCAAAGGCCTACAGGGCCGTGCTGCTTGATGCGGGGCACCTTTCGCAACAGTGGATGCTGTCAGCCACCGAACTTGGGCTGGCCGCGTACGTGACTGCGGCGATCAACGAAATCAACGTGGAGAAGGCGCTGGGGCTGGATGGCATCGACGCCAGCCCGGTGATGATATGTGGCCTGGGGTGGCGCGCGGCCGCCCAGGTCACCAGTGAATTCGACCCGCTGCAGCAGGTCTGGCGGGAGTAAGCCGCCAGAACTGCGGAAGCCGGGTCAGGCCGCGTGCTTCATCACCGCCGGCGACAGCACCGTACCCAGCTGCTCCGACTCGAACATGAAGGGGACATTGAAGGGGCCGCCGCAGATCAGCGATGCCACCAGCTGGGAACGGACGGCGGAAAACTCTTCCTTGCTGGCCAGCACGCCATGGATTGCACACGGGCTGCCACCCGCCATCGGCTGCAGGCCATGTCGAACCAACGCTGCACTGGGATCAACGGAGAATTCGTTGCGGAACGCGTCATCGTCGCACAGCAGATCGAGCAGGCGTACGGCGTTGTCGGTGGACAGCGGGGGCTTTCGGTACATGGTGACTCCTGTGATAGCCGAAGTGATGGATGCGCCGCAGAGCGGCAAACGAAGACTATCAGCAGGCGGCGACGTGCTGAAATGATCAAGGCACTGTATGTGCCGCGACGACAGCGCGTTGAAGGTTGTCCGCGAAGCGACGCCCTGCAAGGCAGTCTGTGGTCCGCAGGCGCAAGACGCCCAACGATTTGTGAGCCGGGCTGCGCCCGGCTCACCATTCATCACACCGCTTCGAAATCCACCAGCACCGCACCATCACCCACCTGGTCACCCGCCTTGGCGCGATAACCCTTCACCGTGCCATCGGCCGGTGCCTGCAGGGTGTGCTCCATCTTCATCGCTTCCAGCACCACCAGCGGCGTGCCGCGCTTCACCTGCGTGCCTGCCGCCACCAGTGTCGCCACGATCTTGCCGGGCATCGGTGCCAGCAGGCTGCCGGCGTCGGCGCTGGCCTGTTCCGATTCGCCCACCGGGTCGTGCAGGGTGAAGCGGTGCTGGCCATCGTCGCCGAATAGGTACAGCTGGTCGCCATCGCGCTGCAGCTGCAAACGCCAGCGACGCTCGTCCAGCTGCACCGACAAGGTGTGGCCATCGGCACGGCCGACGACCTGCTTCGGTGCGGCGTCATCGCACTGCACGCGCCAGCCATCGGCCGTGACCCACACCTTCAGCGTGTGCGCCCGCTCTCCCTGCTGCAGCGGCACCACACGCGCGGTAGGCGCGCCCAACCGCCAGCCATCCTGTGCCTGCCACGGCGAATGCGGGTCGCGCACATCGGCGGCAGCGGCCGGTGTGCTTGCTACCGCGGCGATCGCTGCCAGTTCCCACAGCGCCTGCTCACCGTCACCGGTCACCGCCAGTGCGGCCTGCTCACGTTCGATCAGCGCGGTATCCAGCTTTGCGTTGGCGAACGAATCGGTGTGCAGCAGGCGGCGCAGGAAGCCGGCATTGGTGGTCACGCCCACCACCTGGCAGTCGGCCAGTGCCTGGCTCATGCGCCGCAGCGCGGCGTCGCGGTCCACGTCCCAGACGATCAGCTTGGCGATCATCGGGTCGTAGTACGGGGTGATGCTGTCACCTTCCTCCACACCGGTGTCCACCCTTACGTTCGCCGACGGGGTCGGCAGACGCAGGCGGCGCAGGGTGCCGGTGGACGGCAGGAAGCCACGGTCGGCATCTTCGGCGTACAAGCGCGCTTCGAGGGCATGGCCGTGGATGGTCAGTTCGTCCTGGCGCTTGGGCAGCGGCTGGCCGGCGGCCACGCGCAGCTGCCACTCCACCAGGTCAGTGCCGGTGATGAATTCGGTGACCGGGTGTTCGACCTGCAGGCGGGTGTTCATTTCCATGAAGTAGAAATCGCCGTCCGGGCCGGCGATGAACTCCACCGTGCCCGCACCCACGTAGCCCACCGCGCGCGCGGCATCGACCGCGGCCTTGCCCATCGCGGCGCGGCGGTCGGCGCTCATGCCCGGGGCGGGTGCTTCTTCCAGCACCTTCTGGTGGCGACGCTGCACCGAGCAGTCGCGCTCGAACAGATACACCGCCTCACCATGGCCGCCGCCGAATACCTGGATCTCGATATGGCGCGGGCGCTCGACATACTTCTCGACCAGCACGTGGTCGTTGCCGAACGCCGAGGCGGCCTCGCGCTGGCAACTGGCCAGCGCGTCGACGAAGTCCTCGCTGCGCTCGACCTTGCGCATGCCCTTGCCGCCGCCGCCGGCGCTGGCCTTGATCAGCACCGGGTAGCCGATGCCATCGGCCTGGGTGCGCAGGAACTCCGGCGCCTGCTGGTCACCGTGGTAGCCCGGCGTCAGTGGCACGCCGGCCTTGGCCATCAAGGCCTTGGCCGCGCTCTTGTCGCCCATCGCGCGGATCGCACTGGCGGGCGGACCGATGAAGGTGATCCCCGCTGCGACGCAGGCGTCGGCGAAGTCGGCGTTCTCGGACAGGAAGCCGTAGCCGGGATGGATGGCCTGCGCGCCGGTGCGGCGTGCGGCATCGAGGATCGCATCGCTGCGCAGATAACTCTCGCGCGCGGCCGCCGGGCCGATGTGGATGGCTTCGTCGGCCAGGCGCACATGGCGTGCATTGCGGTCCGCATCGGAATACACCGCCACGGTGGCGATGCCGAGGCGGCGGCAGGTGGCGATGACGCGGCAGGCGATCTCGCCGCGGTTGGCGATCAGGACTTTGCTGAACATGGCAACAGACTCGGTCATGGCACAGGTCACATGCGGAACACGCCGAAGCGCGTCTGCTGCGGGGGAGCGTTGAGGCTGGCCGACAGGGCCAGGGTCAGTACCCGGCGGGTATCGACCGGATCGATCACACCGTCGTCCCACAGCCGCGCACTGGCGTAGTACGGGTGGCCCTGCTGTTCGAACTGGTCGCGGATCGGTGCCTTGAACGCGTCCTCTTCCTCGCCCGGCCACTGCCCGCCCTTGGCTTCGATGCCATCACGCTTGACCGTGGCCAGCACGCTGGCCGCCTGTTCGCCGCCCATCACGCCGATGCGTGCGTTCGGCCACATCCACAGGAAGTTGGGCGAGTACGCGCGGCCGCACATGCCGTAGTTGCCGGCACCGAACGAGCCGCCGATCACCACGGTGAACTTGGGCACCTTGGCGCAGGCCACCGCCATCACCAGCTTGGCGCCGTCCTTGGCGATGCCGCCCTGTTCGTACTTGCGACCGACCATGAAGCCGGTGATGTTCTGCAGGAACAGCAGCGGAATGTTGCGCTGGGTGCACAGCTCGATGAAGTGCGCGCCCTTCAGTGCGGACTCGGAGAACAGGATGCCGTTGTTGGCGATGATGCCGATCGGATAGCCATGCAGATGGGCGAAGCCGGTCACCAGCGTGGCGCCATAGCGCGGTTTGAACTCGTCGAAACGCGAACCGTCGACCAGCCGCGCGATCACCTCACGCACGTCGTACGGCTTGCGTGTATCGGCCGGGATCACCCCGTACAGTTCGTGCGCCGGCAGCAGCGGTTCTTCCACCGGCTGCAGCGCCATCGCTGCTTCGGGCTTGCGCCAGTTGAGCTGGGCGATGATCGCGCGTACCCGTGCCAGTGCCTGCAGGTCGTTGTCGGCCATGTGGTCGGCCACGCCGGAAATACGCGTGTGCACGTCGGCACCGCCCAGCTCTTCGGCCGTCACCACTTCACCGGTAGCCGCCTTCACCAGCGGCGGGCCACCGAGGAAGATCGTGCCCTGCTCGCGCACGATCACCGTCTCGTCGCTCATCGCCGGCACATAGGCGCCACCGGCGGTGCAGCTGCCCATCACGCAGGCGATCTGCGGAATGCCCTGCGCCGACAGGTTGGCCTGGTTGTAGAAGATGCGGCCGAAATGATCGCGGTCGGGGAACACTTCATCCTGCAGCGGCAGGAAGGCGCCACCGGAATCGACCAGGTAGATGCACGGCAGGTGGTTCTGCTCGGCGATCTCCTGCGCGCGCAGATGCTTCTTCACCGTCACCGGGTAGTAGGTGCCGCCCTTGACCGTGGCATCGTTGGCCACGATCACGCACTCCACGCCACTCACGCGGCCGATGCCGGCAACCACGCCAGCGGCGGGCACGGCATCGTCATACATGCCGTGCGCGGCCAGCGGCGCGATTTCCAGGAAGGCGCTGCCCGGATCGAGCAGGGCATCGATGCGGTCGCGCACCAGCAGCTTGCCGCGTGCGGTGTGCTTGGCGCGCGCCGCTTCGCTGCCGCCAAGGGCGGTGCGGGCGAGGGTGGCGTGCAGGTCGTCGACTACTGCCTGCATCGCCGCGCGGTTGCTTTCAAACGTATCGCTGCCCGGTTGCAGCTGGCTGCCTAGGATGCTCATGGGGTGCCTTACAGGGTGCGCTGGAACAGTTCGCGGCCGATCAGCATGCGGCGGATCTCCGAAGTGCCGGCGCCGATTTCATACAGCTTGGCGTCGCGCCACAAACGGCCGGTCGGGTATTCGTTGATGTAGCCGTTGCCGCCGAGGATCTGGATCGCCTGGCCGGTCAGCCAGGTCGCCTTCTCGGCGGCGTACAGGATCGCGCCGGCCGCATCCTGGCGGGTGGTGCGGCCCTGGTCGCAGGCGCGCGCCACCGCATACACATAGGCGCGGCAGGCACCCAGGCCCACGTACATGTCGGCGATCTTGGCCTGGATCAGCTGGAAGCTGCCGATCGGTTCACCGAACTGGTGGCGTTCGTGCACGTACGGCATCACCACGTCCATCGCTGCAGCCATCAGGCCCAGCGGGCCGCCGGACAGCACCACGCGCTCGTAGTCCAGGCCGGACATCAGCACGCGCACGCCGCCACCGACCGCGCCCAGCACGTTCTCTTCAGGAATCTCGCAGTCCTGGAACACCAGTTCGCAGGTGGGCGAGGAGCGCATGCCCAGCTTGTCCAGCTTCTGCGCGGTGGAGAAACCCTTCATGCCCTTCTCGACCAGGAAGGCGGTGATGCCCTTGGCACCGGCCTCTACATCGGTCTTGGCGTACACCACCAGCACGTCGGCGTCGGGGCCATTGGTGATCCACATCTTGTTGCCGTTGAGCACGTAGCGGTCACCGCGCTTGTCCGCGCGCAGCTTCATCGACACCACGTCCGAACCCGCGCCGGGTTCGCTCATCGCCAGCGCACCGATCTTTGCGCCGCTGCACAGGTCCGGCAGGAAGCGCTGCTTCTGCGCCTCGGTGCCGTTCTTGCGCAGCTGGTTCACGCACAGGTTCGAATGCGCGCCGTAGGACAGGCCGATGCCGCCGGAAGCACGCGAGACTTCTTCCATCGCCACCACATGGGCCAGATAGCCCATGCCGGTGCCGCCGTATTCTTCTTCCACGGTCAGGCCCAGCAGGCCCTGCTCGCCCAGCTTGGGCCATAGTGCCAACGGGAACTGGTTGGTCGCATCGGTCTCGGCCGCGAGCGGCGCGATCTCGGCAGCGGCAAAATGGGCCACGCTCTGGCGCAGCAGGTCGATATCTTCGCCGAGGTCGAAGTTCAGGGATGGCACGTGCATTGCGATGGCTCCACGAGGGAAGGTGGGGAATGGACGCACCCGGAAGGGGGAAGCGGGCAGCTGTTCACAGCAGCAGCCCGCGCGGGCGATTGGACCCCAGCGTAGCGGGGTTCGGGTAAGAAGTGAATACAAATTCAAAAATTGAAACTAGACTCAGAACATGGCCTATAAACGCTCAGCATTGATGGAAGAACGCCTGGCCGGGGCCCGTGAACGGATCCTGCTGGCCACCCGCGAACTGGTCGCCACCGGCGGCTGGCGCAACGCGCCGGTAACGGCCGTGGCAACCCAGGCCGGGGTCTCCACCGGCTTGATCTACCGCCACTTCCCGTCCAAGGCCGAGCTGTTCGTGGAAGTGCTCAACGCCGCCGTGGCCCACGAGGTGGCGATCATGGAGCGCATCGCCAGTGCGCCCGAGCCGGCCAGCGTGCGCCTGCGCCAGGCCATCACCGCCTTTGTCCGCCGTGCCCTTGCCGGTCCGGGTCTGGCCCACGCCTTCATCGTCGAGCCGGTGGACCCGGACGTGGAAGCCGAGCGCATGCGCGGCCGCCGTGCCTTCGGTGATGTGTTCCTGCGCCTGGTGGAAGAGGGCGTGGCAGCCGGTGAGCTGCCGGCACAGGACGCGCACGCCGCCGCCGCCTGCCTGGTGGGGGCCTTCACCGAAGCGATGGTCGGCCCCACCGCGCCCAGCCGCGAAGCGCACCGCGACGAGGACGCGCTGGTCGAGGCCATCTGCAGTTTCTGCCTGCGGGCTGTTGGCGCAGGGTGATGCCGCTGTTGCGGGTGCCGGGCGACTTCTGCCGCGCTTCGCGCTCGCCGGGCGCGGCCCGGCGCTACCCGCATGCGGCCACGGCCGCATGCTGCGCCGCACCAGCCCTGACGCCTGTTGTCGGGCGCGGCGTGCGTTCTATACTCGGCCCATCACGCAGTCGCTCAGCCGTGGTCCAACGACTATCAGCCAGGGGTAACGAAGAGTGCGGAATTACGATCTGGAGTTCCTGAAACGCTTCTCCATGGTGATCGCGCTGTTGATGGCCATCACCCTCGGTCTGATCCTCCTGGCCGCGTTCATCCACACCCGGATTCCGCCCGAGGTGTCGCCTACCGCCGCCAAACGCACCGAACAGCGCATTTCGCCCACCGGCGCGGTGTACGCCGGCAGCACCGGCGCGGCCGCGCAGGCTGCAGCGCATGCCGCCGCGCTGGCCAAGGCCGCCTCGCAGGTGGCCTACGGCGGTACCAAGGACGGCAAGGTGATCTTCGACAACCTGTGCACCGCCTGCCATACCACCGGCGTGGGCATGGCGCCGACGCTGGACCACTCGCACTGGGACAAGCGCCTGGCGCAGGGCAAGGACACTCTCTACAAGCACGCCATCGAGGGCTACACCGGCCCTGACGGCGGCATCATGCCGCCCAAGGGCGGCAACCCGGCGCTCACCGAGGAGCAGATCCACGCCACCGTGGACTGGATGCTGGGCAATCTGAAATAGCGCGCGGCCGCATCCACGCATGGCGTGGATCTACTGCGGATACGCGTGCCCGCTCAGGTGGCCGGCAACCACGTATCGCACAAAGGTCATGAGGTTGCCGGCCAGCGGCCGGCACTCCCTTTGCCCACCAAGGCCGAAACCCCGCTGCGCAGGCGGGGTTTCGCATTTCAGGGTTAGTCTGTGCGCCTCTTCCGTGGAGTCGTCTGTCGATGCGTCGCCGTTCCCTCGCCCTTGCCCTGTCCCTGCTGCTGCCGGCATCCGCTTTCGCCCAGGCCCAGCCGCAGGTTGCGCCGACCCCGGCGCCCGCGCCGCGCAGCCCGGCCACCGTCACCCTGGCCGCCGCGCCGGCCGACTGGCGTGCACTGGAGGGCCAGCACGTGCGCATCGCCGCGCCGCTCACCCTGGCCGGCACCGATGGCCTGGAACGCTTCGGCCAGCTCACCGTCGCCTTCGATGGCCGCCTCTGGCAGCCGACCGAAGTGGCCGTGCCCGGCAGTGCCGGTATCGAACAGGTGATGGCCGACAACCAGCGCCGCCGCTTGGTGCTGGACGACGGCAGCGATGCACGTGACCCGGCCAGCGTCGCCTATCTGCCGGGCAACCCGGTGCTGCGTACCGGCATGCAGCTGCGCAACGTGGAAGGCACCGTGCGCGTCGATGCGCAGGGCCGCCCCAGCCTGCAGGTCGACGGCACATTGAAGCTGCCGGAACTGCAGCGGCCGGCCGTGCCGAGCGTGCCCGGCAGCCTGCATATCGCCGCCTTCAACCTGGAGAACTTCTTCAATGGTGACGGCCAGGGCGGTGGATTCCCGACCCTGCGCGGCGCGCGCACGCTGGACGAGCACAAGGCGCAGGTCGGCAAGCTGGTCGCCACCGTCAACGCGCTGGGCGCCGATATCGCCGCGCTGATGGAACTGGAGAACGACGGCTACGGCCCGCAGTCGGCCATCGCTGAACTGGTAAACGCACTCAACGCCGGTCTCGCGGCCGACAAGCAGTGGGCGTTCGTCGATGCCGGTGAAGGCCCCGGCAGCAATCCGATCCGCGTCGGCATCATCTACCGCAGGAGCGAATTCAAGCCGCTCGGCAAGCCGCTGACCAAGCTCGACGGTCCCTTCGTCGAACACAGCCGTGCACCGCTGGCACAGGCGTTCCAGGGCAAGGGCGCGCCATTCATGGTGGTCGCCAACCACTTCAAGTCCAAGGGCTGCCGCGAGGCCAGCGGCGCCGACGCCGACCGCAATGACGGGCAGGGCTGCTGGAACGCCACGCGTGTGGAATCGGCCAGGCAGCTCAACACCTGGGTGCAGGCCGAAGCCGCGCGCATGAAGGTGACGGACGTGGTGCTGATGGGCGACTTCAACGCCTACGCCATGGAAGATCCGATCCGCACCCTGCACGACCTCGGCTGGCAGGATGCCTTCAAGGTAGCGAAGGTCGAACAGCCCTACAGCTACGTCTACAACGGCTATAGCGGCCGCCTCGATCACGCGCTGCTCAGCCCGACGATGGCCAAGCGCCTGCGTGGCGCTGCCGAGTGGCACAGCAACGCCGACGAGCAGGACGCCAGCGGCTACCAGGGCCGCAACGTGCAGGGCCCATGGCGCAGCTCCGACCACGACCCGCTGCTGCTGGGCTTCGACAGATAACCCGGCGCCGGGAATCTGCCTGGGTGGGTGCGGACCTTGGCCCGCACTGACCCTGCTGTTGCTTTTGATCTTCCCGTCCGCCTTCAAGCGAGCCGAGCATCGCAGGGGAATCAAGGGCGAAGAGGCGCCGATGTCTGAGCGCAGCGAGTTTGGCGCCGTCCCCTGATTCCCCGAGAAGCGCAGGGTACCGGTGCACAGCACCGGCTCGTGGTCGGCGGAGCGTTTCTTTGGTTACTTTCTTTGCGCGCAAAGAAAGTGACACCTCTCCGCGGTTGCGGAAACGATTCGCCGGGGATGGCCCGGCGCTACCGATGTCTTACCCCCAGGCGATCAAACCAATCGCCAGCACTGCCAGCGCCAGGCCGGCACGATTCCAGCGCGTGGTCGCCTCGCCGAAGGCGAACACGCCCACCAGCGCACCCAGCACCACCACGCCGATGTTCATGCCGGCGAACACGGTGGCCGGACTGTCCGGCATCGACTGGTGCGCATGCACGTAGAACAGGATGTTGCCGCCGTTGAGCAGGCCCAGCAGCGCGCCGGCACCGAGGTTGCGCCAGGCCAGGCGGCTGCGCCCACTGAAATGCCGCCACAGCTGCAGCGCCAGCATCAGCACGAAGGCCACGCTGAAACTGGCCAGCACCGCCGCCATCGACGGCGTGCCCGACAGCGCCACCTGCTTCAGCAGCACATCCACCACCGCAAAGCCGGCCCACACGCCCAGCAACCAGCCCCAGCCGCCGGCGGAAGCGGCCACTGCGGGGCCGCGTGGACGCAGGCTGATGGCCACCATCGCCAGCAGGCCCAGGCCAAGCCCGGCCAGCTTCCACGGCGTGGCGGTCTGCCCGAAGAACAGGAATGCCGCTGCCAGCGACAGCAGCAGCGACAACCGCTGCGCCACATCACTGCGGACGATGCCGGCCACCGCCACCGCGCGGCCGAGTACCAGGAAGATCGAGGGCAGCATCACCGCCAGCGCCAGCAGTGAAACCCACGGTGCATGCGGTGCGCGCAAGGCATCCAGCGGCGGCTGCAGCACCACTGCCGTCATCGTCGCGGCGACCAGATAGTTCCAGGTCACCATCTGCGCAACATCCAGCTGGCGGCGTCCGGCCACCTTCAACAACACCGAAACCAGCACACTGCAGATCACGGCCAGGGACAGGTAGAGCATGGGGCGGGCACAGGGCAGCGGCGGGGGACGCTATCATGGTGCCATGCACAAGCCCTCGTTCCCCGTCGCCCCCGGCGAAACCGCCTGCATCTCACTGGAAGGCCCGGTTGGCCCGCTGGAAGTGCTCGTCGACCTGCCCAAGGCCGATGTGCCGGTGCAGCCGATCGTGGCCGTCATCTGCCATCCGCTGTCCACCGAAGGCGGCACCCTGCACAACAAGGTGGTCACCATGACCGCCACCACCCTGCGCGAGCTGGGCATCGCCACGGTGCGCTTCAACTTCCGCAGCGTCGGTGGTTCTGCCGGTGAATTCGACCATGGCGTGGGCGAGCAGGAGGACCTGAAGGCCGTCACCGCCTGGGTCCGCCAGCAGCGTCCCGACGACCGCCTGTGGCTGGCCGGCTTCAGCTTTGGCGCGTTCGTTTCGCTGAAGGCCGCTGCCGAACTGCAGCCCGAAGCGCTGATCTCGATCGCGCCGCCGGCGGGCCGTTGGGATTTCGGCGGCATCACGCCGCCGGCGCGTTGGCTGGTGATCCAGGGCGAGCAGGATGAAATCGTCGACCCGCAGGCCGTCTACCAGTGGCTGGACACCCTCGATGCGCCGCATGAGCTGGTGCGCATGCCGGACACCAGCCACTTCTTCCACCGCAAGCTGATCGACCTGCGCGGCGCGCTCACCCACGGCGTCAAGCATTGGCTGGGCACGGCGGCATGAGCGAGGTGGAACTGACCCCGACGCAGCGCTACGCGGTCGGGGTGGAACGCGGCGATTGGCAGAACGACCCGGCCCAGCATGCGGCCCTGGCCGAGCTGGACCGGATCCACCTAGCCCTGGTGGACAGCGCCGAGGACGGCTGGCTGGACCGCCTGTCCTCGTTCTGGAAGAAACCCGAGCCGGTCAAGGGCCTGTACTTCTGGGGCGGCGTCGGCCGCGGCAAGACCTTCCTGGTCGACCTGTTCTACGACGGCCTGCCGATCAAGCAGAAGTACCGCACCCACTTCCATCGCTTCATGCGCAGCGTCCACGAGCGCCTGCGCGAGCACCAGGGCCAGAGCGACCCGCTGGCGAAGATCGCCCAGGAATGGCGCAGCAACCTGCGCGTGCTGGTGCTGGACGAGTTCTTCGTCACCGACATCGGTGATGCCATGCTGTTGGCGCGCCTGCTGGAGCGGATGTTCGCCGAGGGCGTGACCCTGGTCACCACTTCCAACACGGCGGTGGAAAACCTGTACCTCAACGGCCTGCAGCGCGAGAGCTTCCTGCCGGCCATCGGCCTGCTGCAGCGCTACTGCGTGGAGCTGTACGCCGAGGGCACCGAGGACTACCGGATGCGCGCGCTGACCCGTTCGCCGGTGTACCGCGCGCCGCTGGCCGCCGACAGCGACGCCTGGCTGGCCACGCGCTGGGGCGAACTGAGCGGCGGCCAACCGGCCAAGGCCGGCAACATCGAGATCGAGAGCCGCAAGATCCCGGTGCGCGCGCGTGGCAAGAGCATTGCCTGGTTCGACTTCGCCGCCCTGTGTGAAGGCCCGCGTGGGCCGTCGGATTACATCGAGATCGCGCACGAGTTCAACACCGTGCTGCTGGGCGGCATTCCGGCCTTCGACCGCCTGAATGAGGATGCCGCGCGCCGCTTCGTCAACCTGATCGACGAACTGTACGACCGCCACGTCAACCTGGTCTGCACCGCCAGCACCTCGCCGGTAGAGCTGTACACCGGTACACGCCTGCAGGGCGCGTTCGAGCGCACGGCCTCGCGCCTGATCGAAATGCAGAGCGCCGAGTACCTGGGCACCCCGCACCGGGCGTGAGGGGTAGTGCCGGCCGTCCACCGGCTGCCCACTGGCTGCCCACCACCTATCCACAGAGTTGTCCCTCGCCTGCATGGCCCTGTCATGTGAAGCTGTCATTGTTCCGCTGGTGGGGCGCTGATTACCGCCACCACGACGCTTTTCGGGCTTGACTGCGCAGCCCGATCCAGCAGGTCCAAAGCGTCCAAACCGGGCGCCGATGGCACGATCCTTGCGGCGCAAGGGATTGCCGAATTTCACTACATTTGGCGTTGACGGACCCCACTACCCCCACTATCTTGTGGCTGTCGGTTGTGGGGACCCCAAGCCGCCGGGTCCATGGAAGGGATCGCCGGAGCCTCCGGTGATACGCCCTCCATGCCCGCAGCGGCACCGGTCAGCACTGCCAGCAGCAGCCACAGGCGCAGGTCTCAATTCCTGCGACACCGGTCTGCCACCCTGGGGTGTCACGTCCCGGGCCGCGTCATCCGATGCACCGAGCCACCATCCATCACGCCAAGAGGACACACGCCGTGACCACCGAGACCAGCGCCACCATCGAGAAGGAAAGCGAATTCCTGTTGACGTCGCCGCCGACGTCCAACGCGATGAGTGTGACCAAGCGCAATGGCACGACCGAACTGGTGGATCTGAACAAGATCGTCCGCGCGGTGCAGCGTTCCTCTGAAGGCCTGCACGCCGTCGATCCGATGCGTGTGGCCACCCGCACCATTTCCGGCCTGTACAACGGCGCCACCACCCAGGAGCTGGATGAACTGTCCATCCGCACCGCGGCGCTGCTGATCGGCGAAGAACCCGAGTACGGCCGTCTGGCCGCGCGCCTGTTGGCCAACTTCATCGCCAAGGAAGTGTCCAACCAGGAAATCCACGCGTTCTCGCAGTCGGTGGGTCGTGGCCACGAAGTGGGCCTGATCAACGATCGCCTGCTGAACTTCGTGCAGACCAACGCACGCAAGCTCAACGATGCCATCGATATCTCGCTGGACCTGAACTTCGATTACTTCGGCCTGCGTACCCTGTACGACCGCTACCTGCTGCGCCATCCGCACACCCGCAAGGTGATCGAGACCCCGCAGCAGTTCTTCCTGCGCATCGCCAGCGCGCTGAGCGAGGACGTGCCGGAAACCCTGGCGCTGTACAAGCGCATGGGCAACCTGGACTACCTGCCGTCCAGCCCGACCCTGTTCAACTCCGGCACCACCCATGAGCAGCTGTCCTCGTGCTTCCTGCTGGACTCGCCGCAGGATTCGCTGGAATCGATCTACTCCAAGTACGGCGACATCGCCCAGCTGTCCAAGTTCTCCGGCGGCATCGGCGTCAGCTACACCCGTGTGCGTTCGCGTGGCTCGCTGATCAAGTCGACCAACGGCCATTCCAACGGCATCGTGCCGTGGCTGAAGACCATGGATTCGTCGGTGGCTGCGGTGAACCAGGGTGGCAAGCGCAAGGGCGCGGCCTGTGTGTACCTGGAAACCTGGCACGCCGACATTGAGGACTTCCTCGAGCTGCGTGACAACACCGGCGACGAATCGCGCCGTGCGCATAACCTGAACCTGGCCAACTGGATCCCGGACCTGTTCATGAAGCGTGTCGAATCGGACCAGGAATGGTCGCTGTTCGATCCGCGCGTGGTGCCCGAGTTCACCGACCTGTTCGGTGAAGCCTTCGAGGCTGCCTACCTGCAGGCCGAAGCACAGGGCAAGGCCAACCGCACCATCTCCGCACGCAAGCTGTACTCGCGGATGATGCGCACCCTGGCCGAGACCGGCAACGGCTGGATGACCTTCAAGGACAAGTGCAACCGCGCCAGCAACCAGACCCTGCGCGCCGGCAACGTGATCCACCTGTCCAACCTGTGCACCGAGATCCTGGAAGTCACCTCGGCCGAAGAGACCGCGGTGTGCAACCTGGGTTCGATCAACCTGGGCAACCACTTCGACGGCAACGGCGAGTTCGATTTCGACAAGCTGGCCGACACCGTGCGCCTGGCCGTGCGCCAGCTGGACCGCGTGATCGACCTGAACTTCTACCCGATCGAATCGGCACGTCGCGGCAACCTGCGCTGGCGTCCGGTCGGCCTGGGCTGCATGGGCCTGCAGGACGTGTTCTTCCGCAAGCGCCTTCCGTTCGATGGCGCCGAAGCCCGCGCGCTGTCGAAGAAGATTGCCGAGACCATCTACTTCCACGCGCTGGAAACCTCGGTGGAACTGGCCCAGGAACGTGGCAAGCATCCGTCCTTCGCCGACACCCGTGCGGCCAGCGGCGAGCTGCAGTTCGATGCCTGGAACGTGGTGCCGGAAGATGCCGCACGCTGGGATGCCCTGCGTGAGCGCATCAAGGAACACGGCCTGCGCAACTCGCTGATGATCGCGATTGCCCCGACCGCGACCATCGCGTCCATCGCCGGCTGCTACGAGTGCGTGGAACCGCAGGTGTCCAACCTGTTCAAGCGCGAGACCTTGTCCGGTGACTTCCTGCAGGTGAACCGTTACCTGGTGAACGAGCTGAAGAAGCTGGGCCACTGGACCCCGGAAATGCGCGATGCGATCAAGCTGGCCGACGGCTCGATCCAGGCCATCACCCAGATCCCCGAAACGCTGCGCCACGTCTATCGCACCGCGTGGGAGCTGCCGATGCGTTCGCTGATCGACATGGCCGCCGACCGTGGCGCCTTCATCGACCAGTCCGCCTCGCTCAACCTGTTCATGGAAAGCCCGAGCATCGGCGCGATGTCGTCCATGTACATGTACGCCTGGAAGCAGGGCATCAAGACCACCTACTACCTGCGTTCGCGTCCGGCCACCAAGATCGCCAAGACCACGGTCAGCCACGTGGCCAGCGTTGCACCGGAAAAGGTGTTCAGCCCGGAAGAGGCCATCGCCTGCTCGCTGGAGAACCCGGAAGCCTGCGAGGCCTGCCAGTAATACGCGGCACCGCCGCGTGGTAGTGCCGGCCGCTGGCCGGCAACCCCGGCCGATGATCATCACCCACGGTAGCGCCGGGTCATGCCCGGCCGCTCACCCAGGAATTCAAGGAAACACCCATGGCCGACAAGCCCAAGCAGATGCTGCTCGATCCCGGTTTTGAACTGACCCTGCGCCCGATGCGCTACCCGCAGTTCTATGACATGTACCGGAACGCGATCAAGAACACCTGGACGGTGGAAGAGATCAACTTCCAGATCGACATCAGCGACCTGCACAGCAAGATGTCGCCGGGCGAGCGTCACCTGATCCACCGCCTGGTCGCGTTCTTCGCCACCGGCGATTCGATCGTGTCCAACAACCTGGTGCTGAACCTGTACCAGCACTTGAACGCGCCCGAAGCGCGCATGTACCTGTCGCGCCAGTTGTATGAAGAAGCGCTGCACGTGCAGTTCTACCTGACCCTGCTGGACAACTACCTGCCGGATCCGGACGAGCGCGTCAAAGCCTTCGCCGCGGTGGAGAACATCGACTCGATCAAGAAAAAGGCCGATTTCTGCTTCAAGTGGATCGACTCGATCCAGGACCTGAAGCGCATCGAGACCCGCGACGAGCGCCGCCAGTTCCTGCTCAACCAGATCTGTTTCGCTGCGTGCATCGAAGGCCTGTTCTTCTTCGCCGCGTTCGCCTACGTGTACTACTTCCGTTCGCGCGGCCTGCTCAACGGCCTGGCCTCGGGCACCAACTGGGTGTTCCGCGACGAAAGCGCGCACATGGAATTCGCCTTCGAGTGCGTGGACGTGATCCGCGAGGAAGAGCCGGATCTGTTCGACGACAAGATGAAGCAGGATGTCTACGACATGCTGGCCGAAGCCATCGAGTGTGAAGTGCAGTTCGCCGAGGACGTGCTGTCCGGTGGCGTGGCAGGCATTTCCACCCGTGACATGCGCCAGTACCTGCAGCACTGCGCCGACAACCATTTCCATCGCCTGGGCATGGAGCGCAAGTACAACGTGCGCAACCCGCTGAGCTTCATGGAACTGCAGGACGTGCAGGAACTGACCAACTTCTTCGAACGCCGCGCCTCGGCCTACCAGGTGGGCGTGAAGGGCGAAGTCGCCTTCGACATGAACTTCTGATCGAACCGGTCAGGACTGTCGCAACGAGAAACCCCGGCCAACGCCGGGGTTTTTCGTTTCCACGGCATGGCCTGGCGCTACCGCCGCCCATCCACCGCCATGCGCACGGCCAACCCGGCCAGCACCATGCCCATGAACCACCGCTGCACCGCCTGCCAGGTGGGACGCGCAGCCAGGAAGCCGGCAATGCTGCCGGCCATCATCGCGATGATGCCGTTCACGCTCACGCTGACCAGCAGCTGGGTGGAACCCAGCACCAGCGACTGCATCAACACGCCGCCTTCGCTGTCCGGGTGCAGGAACTGCGGCAGCAGGGACAGGTACATCACCGCCACCTTCGGATTCAGCACATTGGTCAGGAAGCCCATCGCAAACAGCTTGCGCGGGCCGTCCACCGGCAGGTCGCGCACCGCGAACGGCGAGCGGCCGCCCGGCTTCAACGCCTGCCAGGCCAGGTACAGCAGGTACAGCGCGCCGCCGATGCGCAGCGCGTCGTAGGCGAACGGCACGGTCATCAGCAGCGCGGTGATGCCCAGCGCCGCGCACAGCATGTAGAAAACGAAGCCCATCGCCACCCCGCCCAGCGAAATCAGCCCGGCCACGCGGCCCTGGCAGATCGAACGCGAGATCACGTAGATCATGTTCGGCCCAGGTGTCAGCACCATGGCCAGCGAGACAAGGGCGAAGGCCAGCAGGTCGGACGTGGCGGGCATGGTGGGTTCACGCAGTGGGGGTGCCGAAGTGTAGCGCCGCCTGCACGCCACCTGCCTTAAAATCCGTCTTACCCCACACCCGAACCGCCCCCATGACCCCCATTCCCGAGACCGTGCCGCCGACCGAAGTGCGCATGGCCGAAATCGTCTTCCCCAACCACACCAACCATATGGGCACCCTGTTCGGTGGCCAGGCACTGGCATGGATGGACAAGGCCGCCTTCCTGGCCGCCGCCCGCTACTCGCGCCGCACCGTGGTGACCGCGCGCAGCGACCAGGTCGATTTCAAGCTGCCGATCCGCATCGGCCAGATGGTGGAGACCATCGGCCGCATCGTCGAGGTCGGCCGCAGCTCGATGAAGGTCGAGGTGGAGCTGATTGCCGAGGACCTGCACAGCGGCGAGCGCAAGCTGTGCACCCGCGGCCACTTCGTGATGATCGCCCTGGGCGAGGATGGCCACCCGGTGACCGTGCCGCAGCTGCCCGGCGCGCCGGCGGCCTGAGCCCGTGCTTGCGGGGGCGCCCACGCGCCCCCATCTGGCTGCCATGACCCTGCCGCTCACCGACTTCATCGACCGCGCCCAACGCCTGTTCGTGCTGACCGGCGCCGGCTGCAGCACCGCTTCGGGCATTCCCGATTACCGCGATGCCGATGGCCAGTGGAAGCGCACGCCGCCGGTGACCTACCAGGCCTTCATGGGCGAGGCCGCCACCCGCCAGCGTTACTGGGCGCGCAGCCTGCTGGGCTGGCCGCGCTTCGACCAGGCCCGGCCCAACGGCACGCATCAGGCGCTGGCCGCACTGGAGGACAGCGGCAAGCTGCAGGTACTGCTGACCCAGAACGTGGATGGCCTGCACCAGCGTGCCGGCAGCCGCAACGTGATCGACCTGCACGGCCGCCTGGATCTGGTGCGCTGCATGGGCTGCGAACGTCGCAGCGAGCGTGAGGGCTTCCAGCAGCAGTTGCTGGACGCCAACCCCGGCTGGGAATCGCTGGAGGCCGGTATCGCGCCCGACGGCGACGCCGACCTGGAAACCGACTTCTCGACGTTCGCGGTGCCGGACTGCCCGCACTGCGGCGGCCTGCTGAAGCCGGACGTGGTGTTCTTCGGCGAAAACGTGCCGCGTGAGCGTGTGGATGCCGTGCACGACCACCTGCAGCAGGCGGATGCGGTGCTGGTGGTGGGCTCCTCGCTGATGGTCTATTCCGGCTTCCGCTTCGTGCAGGCCGCAGCCAAGGCTGGCCTGCCGGTGGCCGCGCTGAACCGTGGCCGCACCCGTGCCGACGACCTGCTGCAGTTCAAGGACGAGCGCGATTGCGCCGAGGCGCTGGCCGGCTGGACCACGCGCTGAGCCAAGCATGGGCTCGGCTGCGCCTTCCCACGAAACAGCGATCTACCCACACGGTTGATCTATCGGCCGTACAGCGGTGCAATACGTCCCCCCTTTGATACACCCCCCACTGCCGTGAGCCAGCTGTTTTCGCCGATCTCCTTCGGCCCCCTGACCCTGTCCAACCGCATCGTCGTCGCGCCGATGTGCCAGTACTCCGCCGAAGACGGCCGCGCCAGCGACTGGCACGCCATGCATCTGGGCAACCTGGCGCAGTCCGGTGCGGGCCTGCTGATCCTGGAGGCCACTGCGGTCGAAGCGCGCGGCCGCATCAGCTGGGCAGACCTGGGCCTGTGGGATGACGGCACCGAAGCGGCATTGGCGCAGGTGCTGGCCAGCGTTCGCCGCTGGTCGCCGATGCCGTTGGGTGTGCAGCTGGCCCATGCCGGCCGTAAGGCCTCTACGGCGCGCCCGTGGGATGGCGGTGGCCAGCTGCCGGCCGACGATGCGCGTGGTTGGGCCACGGTCGCACCGTCGCCGCTGCCGTTCCATGCCGCCGATCCGGCGCCGCAGGAACTGGACGAGGCCGGCATCGCCGAGATCGTTGCTGCCTTCGCCGCCAGCGCGGTGCGCGCCGAGCGCCTGGGCTTCGAGCTGATCGAGATCCATGCCGCGCACGGTTATCTGCTGCACCAGTTCCTGTCGCCGCTGAGCAACCGCCGCACCGATGGCTACGGCGGCTCGCTGCCGAACCGGCTGCGGATGCTGGTGGAAGTGTTCGACGCGGTGCGTGCCGCGGTGTCGGACAAGGTGGCCGTGGGCGTGCGCATCTCCGCCAGCGACTGGGTCGAGGGCGGCTGGGACATCGTGCAGAGCGAGGCGCTGGCACAGGTGCTGGACGCGCGTGGCTGCAATTTCCTGCACGTCTCCAGTGGCGGCCTGCACGAGCGCCAGAAGATCAGCGTCGGCCCGGGCTACCAGGTGCCGTTCGCGGCGGCGATCAAGGCCAAGAAGGTGCGCATGCCGGTGATCGCGGTAGGCATGATCACCGAGCCGGAGCAGGCCGAATCGATCCTGCGCCACAACCAGGCCGATGCCATCGCGCTGGCCCGCGGCATCCTGTACGACCCGCGTTGGCCGTGGCACGCCGCTGCTGCGCTGGGTGACAGCGTGGTGCCGGCGCCGCAGTACCTGCGCTGCGAGCCGCGCGACGCACGCGGCGTGTTCAGTCCGCGCTGAGCATTACACCTGCCAGGCCGGCGGCAGGCCGGCCTGCAGGTGCTCGAACAGCGCGCGGATCTTGGCGGTGAAATCGCGGCGGTCGCTGACGCAGAAATAGACCTCCATCGGCTCCGGCTTCCAGTCGGTAGCGGGCCCGAACACCGCCTGCAGTCGCCCGTCGCGCAGGTACGGTTCGGCCACGAACGCTGCCAGCCGGGTAATGCCCGCTCCGGCAGCGGCCAGTTCGGCCAGCGCATTGATGTCATCGCAGACCATGCTCGGCGGCAGTGCTGCGTCCACGCGTTGACCGTCTTTCAGCAGGCCCCAGCGTAGTGGTCGGCCATCGGTGGGGAAGCGGTGCAGCAGGCCGCGATGGGCGGCCAGCTGCGCCGGCTCCAGCGGCATGCCGTGTGCCTGCAGGTACGCAGGCGATGCGCAGAACACGAACGGAATACGTGCCAGAGGGCGCGCCACCAGCCCGTCCTCCAGCTGCGCGCCGATGCGGATGCTTGCATCCACCGCCTCGGCACCGTGCTGCACGGCGCGATCGGTCAGGCGCAGTTCCAGCTGCAACTGCGGGTAGCGCTGCTGCAGTGAGGGCAGCAGCGGTGCCAGCACGTGCCGGCCGAACGCGCTGCTGCTGGCGATGCGAAGGGGCCCGGCCGGTTCCACGTCGCCGGTGACCATGGCCTGCGCGCGTGCCAGATCCGCTTCGAGATGCCGCACCTGTGCCAGGTACACCGTGCCGGCCTCGCTCAGCGCCAGTTGGCGCGTACTCCGGTTCAGCAGGCGCACGCCCAGGTGGGCTTCCAGGCGGTTGATGTTCTGGCCCACGGCGGTGGCGCTGATGCCAAGGGTGCGTGCCGCAGCGGCAATGCTGCCGGTCTCTGCGGTGCGGGTGAAGCTGCGGATGAGCTGCAACAGGTTCATGACCGACCAGCTTGCCATGCGGAAGGCCAAGTATCGCTTGGGTCTGTACCAAGCAGTCGGTTGCATCGGTGACCATCGTCCACCGCGCAACGATGCTGCCCTACACTCGGGCAATGCGCCCCGATTCCATCCTCACCCTCTCCTGTCCCGACCGCACCGGCATCGTCTATCGCGTGTCGGGCCTGTTGTTCGACCACGGCTGCAATATCCTCGACGCCCAGCAGTTCGGCGATGAGGAGAGCGGTCGCTTCTTCCTGCGCGTGCACTTCGACCGCGATGCGGGCCTGCCGCTGGAGACCGTGCACAACGCGATGGCTGCACTGGCAGCGGACTTCGGCATGGACTGGCAACTGCATGACGGGCGCCATCGCCCACGGCTGCTGGTACTGGTCAGCAAGCAGGGCCATTGCCTGAACGACCTGCTGTTCCGTGCACACAGCGGCCAGCTGAAGGTGGACATCGCAGCGGTGGCCTCCAACCACGCGGACTTCGCAGCGCTGGCGGCGTCCTACCAGGTGCCGTTCCACCACTTGCCGGTGAACGCCGACACGCGCGCGGGGCAGGAACAGCAGATCATCGATCTGGTCGAGCGCGAGCGCATCGATCTGGTGGTGCTGGCGCGCTACATGCAGATTCTCTCGCCCATGCTGTGCCGTGCGCTGGCGGGCAGGGCAATCAACATCCACCACAGCTTCCTGCCCAGCTTCAAGGGCGCGCAGCCGTACCACCAGGCGCACGCGCGCGGGGTCAAGATCATCGGCGCCACCGCGCACTACGTCACCGAAGACCTGGACGAAGGTCCGATCATCGAACAGGACGTGGCCCGCGTGGACCACGCGATGACTCCCCGCGAGCTGGTGCGGCTGGGCAGCGATACCGAATCGCAGGTGCTGGCGCGGGCGGTACGCCGGCACGTGGAGCACCGCATCCTGCTCAACGGGCACCGCACGGTGGTGTTCAGGTAACGGCCGCGTCGCCCGCTCGCCGGGCATGGCCCGGCGCTACCAGGATCGGACGACGGGTAGCGCCGGGCCATGCCCGGCGGAAGCGCGTCAGGCGATCGCAATCCTCGCTTTCGCCAGGGCCTCGCGCACCATGCCGTCGTTGGCATCGGTCACCGGGCGGGTCAGCTCCCACAGGAACTTCACCCGGAAGCCGGACTTCACCGCGTCCTGCGCGCTCCACAGCACACAGTAATCGCGCGCCAACCCGCACACGTGCACCTCGCGGATCCCTCGTTCGTGCAGCCAGCCGGCCAGTCCGGTCGCCGGGCGCGTGCCGTCGGGGCCGTGGTTTTCGCGGAAGGCGCTGTACGAATCCACCTGCTGGCGCGTGCCTTTGCGCAGGATCAGGTCGGCCACGGTCCAGTCCACTCCCGGGTGCAGTGCGGCGCCCGCGCTGCCCTGCACGCAGTGGTCCGGCCACAGCGTCTGCGGCTGCGCGTGCAGCAGGATGGCTTCAAAAGGCAGATGCCCCGGATGCTGGCTGGCAAACGAGGCATGGTCGGCCGGGTGCCAGTCCTGGGTTGCGACCACGGTGCGGTAGCGGCGCTCGGCCAGCAGTGCCGTGATCGGCGCCACCAGCGCATCGCCCTCTTCGCAGGCGAGGGCGCCACCGGGCATGAAGTCCGGCTGCAGGTCGATCACCAGCAGGGCGACGTCAGCGGGCAGGGCGGTCATGGCAGGTCCGGCACAACGGGAGAGGGGCGACCAGCGTGGCCGCCCCTCGCGCGCACGTCAATCGCCGCTGGCGGCGTCGTTGTCCTGCCCGTAATACAGCAAGCCGATCTTGATGCGCTCGCGGCCGTTCTCGCGCCGGTGGCGGTTGGCATCGCGCAGCGAATATACGCAGCCACAGTATTCCTGCTGGTAGAACTGCTCGCGTTTGCTGATCTCGACCATGCGGCTGGCACCACCACCCTTGCGCCAGTTGTAGTCCCAGTACTGCAGGCCTTCGTAGTGCGAGGCGGCGCGCACGCCGCAGTCGTTGATCTGCGCCATGTTCTTCCAGCGCGAGATGCCCAGCGAGGAGCTGATGGTGTCGTAGCCGTGTTCGTGTGCGTACAGCGCGGTGCGCTCGAAACGCATGTCGAAGCACATCGTGCAGCGGATGCCGCGCTCGGGTTCATTCTCCATGCCACGCGCACGGCTGAACCAGTTGTCGGTGTCGTAGTCGCAGTCGATGAAGGGAATGCCGTGCTGTTCGGCGAAGCGGATGTTCTCCTGCTTGCGCAGCTCGTATTCCTTCACCGGGTGAATGTTGGGGTTGTAGAAGAAGATCGCGTAGTCGATCCCGGAGGCGGTGATCGCCTCCATCACTTCGCCCGAGCACGGCGCGCAGCACGAATGCAGCAACAGGCGCTGGCCGTCGTCGGGAAGGGTCAGGGTGGGGCGTTGGAGCTCGGTCATCGTCGGGTGCGTCTGGGCGTGGGCAACGGGTCTGGCCGGAAACCGTGAACAGGACGCGCGCGGCCACGCCGCCTGCACGCGCAGGACGACGACGGCCCCGGCAACCTCCCCGCGGAGATTCCAGGTCGAGTCAGGGGACAGTCGAGTCCCCCGGCCGGGGCCGGTATTCGGGCTGATGGACACGGGCCGCAGCCCACCTACTACCTGCCGCTTCCCAGGCGCGAGCCCAGTGCTGTTGGCAGGATTCGTTTCCATTCACCGCTGCGGGGCAGCTCCGGAATGGGCGCGCGAGGCGCCTTCACCGGATTCCCGTTTAAATCCCTGTCGTCATCCAGACCACGGCAGGGATACCTTCGGCGCGCTCACGGTGGACGTGTTGACGGCGCCGGTCAAGGCCCAGGGGTCGGATCCCGTTGCCCGCAACGGGCTCTGACCCCCAGCTGGATCCACGCCATGCGCGGATGGATCCTCAATGCTGGGCAGCGGCCCGCGCGCGGATGTCATCCAGCCGCTGGTCATGCAGCAGGCGGCCGTTCTCCCACACGGTCACCATCGCATCCTCGAAGCCGGCGGGAAGGGTGTCATCGCCATCGGCCGGCAGCGGCAGCGTGTGCAGGCTGCCGTCGTCCAGGCGGCGCAGCAGGCGCATACGGCCGCGCTTGCTGGCCTTGCCGGCATCGGTGACCGGATTCTTGTAAACGTCGATCCAGTCACCGTCCACCCGCGCTGCCGAACACTTCAGCGCGAACTTCTGGGTATCGCGGTCCAGCCGCTGCAGCAGCGCGCCGCCCATGCCGAAGGCCACGTTGTCAGTCGAGTAGCCATCATCGGTGGTGCGCTGCAGGATCGCGCGGATCGTATCCGGGTTGATGCCATCGCCCTGGATGACGCGGACATGGTTGAGCACCTTGTAGCCCTTGCCGTTGATCGTGTGACCGAACGCGGCATCCAACCGCAGCAGACTCTCGGCGACCACCTCGACCGGGTCGCCAGAATCCGGGCGGATGACCAGGGTGGCGCCGGAAGCGATCACTTCCTCGCGCAGGGTGGTACCCCAGTGTTCGCTGATGGCACGGTAGATGTCATAGCTGTCCGACACCACCGCTACGATCGCACCGGGCGTGCCGAACTGGCGCAGCATGTTGCGGTACGCATCCACTTCGCGCTCGCGGCCCCAGCTGGTGATGGTGCTGTGCTCGGCGGCCGGAATCGAATAGCCCGCCATCGGCGCGTGGTAGTGCGCACGTGCAAGGCACAGCGCCGACACCGTATCGGTGCCGAGGAAGTTGACCAGGTGCGCGGCACCGCCAAGTGCGGCAGATTCCAGGCTGGAGACGCCGCGTGCGCCGAAGTCGTGCAGCTTGAACGGCAGCTGCCCCTGCGGGTCATCGCTGGTCTGCTGCAGGAAGCCGGCGATGGTCTGCCGCGCATGCCAGCTGATGGTCGCCACGGTGACCGGGTACCACACGCGCAGCAGCAGGGTTTCCAGGTAGGACGGCACCCAGAAGGCGGCGGGGTCGGTCGACTCGATGGTCATCAGTGCCTGGTGCGTGGGCACCACGCTGCCTTCGGGTACGGCGCGGATGCGTACCGGCAGATGGCCGCCGAGACGGTCGACGATATCGTGCCAGCCGGCTTCGTTGAACGGTTCGCCATGCGCGGCGAACAGCGCTGCGGCGTCATCGATGTCGGCGTGGGTGACGGGCCGTGCCAGGGCATCCTTGAGGATCGCCTGCAGGCCGAAGAACACCGTGCGATCGTGCAGGCCGCCGCGTGATTCCACGTAGAAGAACGTGGCGTCGGTACCCGGCGGGTACTGCAGCCAGTGGCTGGCCTTGTAGCTGTCGGTGTTGAGGAGAAGGTTATCGAGGTAATGCATGACGGAAGCTCCTTCGCGTCGAGTGGCACCGGCGGTCTGTCCGCCGGTGGGGAAAACGGGTTCTGCAGGGCCCGGTCGGATCAGCCCCGGCCCAGGAAGTACTCCAGGATGTGCAGGTGGTCTTCAAACAGCTGCGGGCCCATGTCCAGCGCCTCGCTGACCGGAATCCAGCGCGCCTTGTCGGCGTCGTCGCCACCGCGCACCGCCGGCAGTTCGCCAGCGGGGAATTCGAAGTGGAAGGCATGGGTGATGGTGCGGCCGCGCTGGCTGCGCTCGGGGTGGTCGAACACCTGCTGGCCCTTCAGCGAGCCTTTCAGCACCGGCAGTGGAATCTTCAGCCGGGTTTCCTCGCGCAGTTCGCGCAGGCAGCTGTCGAGCAGGCTCTGTTCCTGGCCGACGAAGCCGCCGGGCAGCGCCCACAGGCCCTTGCCCGGTGCCGAACGACGGCGGACCAGCAGTACGTGGCCCGAGTGCACCACCACCGCATCGGTGGTGACGAAGGTAGGCGCATATGGCGCATCCTTCCAGGCGGCCTTGTACTGCTCGATGAAACGGTACTCGGCCACCAGCTGCGCGTAGGCCGGTGAGCTTCTGCGGAACGCCTCGAGCATCTCGTACACCGGTGCCGGCACATTACCGCGCAGCATAAGCAGTGCACCGTGGAAATCCACGTCGCCGGCTTCGAACAGGTAACGACGCAGCTCGGTGGCCGACAAGGTAGCAGTGTGCTGCACGTCGACCAGCGGCCATTGCGGGAACTCCCGCAGGTAGTAGCTGGAAGCATCCTTGTCCATGCCGATCAGGCCGACCTTCGCATCGGGTGCGGCACCATCGTTGCGCAGGGCTTCGGCCACATGACGCTGCACGCTGGCGATCCACTGGGCTTCGTTGTACAGGTGGTCACGCAGTGGCTGGATCAGCAGGCGATCGGCGTTGCCATCGAGGGCGGCCTGGATCATCACGGCGCGTTCGGCCACGGTCCAGGGATTGCGCAGGCTGCGGGGGGTATCGGCAGAGCCGACCAGGAAGATCAGCTTGCGGGCCCTGCTCAGGGCAAGGCGGGCAACGGCGGCATGGCCGTTGTGGAAGGGCTCGAAACGCCCGATGAAGACGAGATAGTCGAATTCCATGAGAATCCCTCATGTCGTTGTGGCAGCGAAGGGTCTGTCCCTTGGCTTGCTGCAGATGCTACGCCTTCGGTGCCGCCGGTCAAGTATCCGCCAGTGGTGCCAGACAGCTGCCAGCACGGTGTGGTGGCTGCCTGCCGGCCACGTGCCTGCACAACTGCGGCGGTGGTCTCAGGCGGTGAGAGGGCTCCACGTCATACTGCATTCCTGGCGTTGGATGGGAGCCTTTCACACGTTCCCGTGCCCCGCGCCCAAGCGCTATGGCAATGACAGGCAGGTCTCACCGGTCCAGGGATGGCAGTACGCGCTGCGGCGCGCCGTTGGCAAGCGGAGGAAGGGTAGTGGCAGACAAGTACTGCGATCTGGTCATGAAAGGCGGCATCACCAGCGGCATCGTGTATCCCAACGCGGTGCTCGCACTGGCCCGCGAATACCGTTTCAAGAGCATCGGCGGCACCTCGGCCGGTGCGATCGCCGCTGCCGTGGCGGCCGCTGCGGCATACGGCGACCGCCGCCAGCAACTGGGCGAACACCTGCCGGGCGATGCGGGATATGGCGGCCTGTCGGCGGTGTCGGCACAGCTGTCGCGGCGTGGATTCATCTACAGCCTGTTCCAACCCGCCGCTGGCGCGCGCGCAGCGTATCGGCTGCTGGTGGTGCTGACCGGCAACGCCGGCTGGCCGCGCAAGCTGCTGTGCCTGGCTATCGCGGTGTTCCAGATCGCGCCGCTGGAAGTGCTGGTGTCGCTGGCACTGTTGCTCGGCCTGGGCTGGTGGGGCGGTGGCTGGAGCGGCGTGGCGGCGACCCTGCTGCCGTCGCTGTTGTGTGCCTATGGTGCAGGTGTAGCCGGGGCGGCGCTGCGCGTGGCACGGGTGGCGCGGCGCAACCTGCTGGGCCTGTGCAGTGGACTGAGCCGGGACACAGGCACGCCGGCGCTGACCGAGTGGCTGCATGAAAGCCTGCAGCAGTTGTCAGGCAAACCGATGGATGCACCGCTGACCTTCGCCGATCTGCACGACGCGCCGCGTTATGCGGGCGAGCCGGACAGCCCGCATGCGATCACGCTGCAGATGATCACCACCTGCGTGTCGCACAATGAACCGCGTACCTTGCCGCTGGGCGGCGCGCAGTTCTGGTTCCTGCGCGAGGAATTCGAGCAGCTGTTCCCGGCCAGCGTGGTGCAGTGGATGGTCGACCGCGCCGGCCCACCGCGTGAAGTTGAAGGCCGCAACTACTACCATCTGCCGCAGGGCGCGTCGCTGCCGGTACTGGTGGCCACGCGCATGAGCCTCAGCTTCCCGCTGCTGATCAGCGCGGTGCCGCTGCATGAGCCCTCGCGTCGCGAGCGTCGCTGCGAGCCGACATCGACGGCTGGAGGCGAGGCCGGGCACAACGTGGCCGACAGCATGGAAGGCCTGACCAGCGCAGGCCAGGCCTGTGGTCCGGTGATCACCGCGTTCCGGGTGTGCTGGTTCTCCGATGGCGGCATCAGCAGCAACTTCCCGATCCACCTGTTCGATGCGGCGCTGCCGCGCTGGCCGACCTTCGCCATCAACCTGGTTTACCCGCAACGCCCCGAGCCGGTGGTGCGCGAGAGCGACAGCCGCCAGGTGCTGGAACGCTCGGTGTTCCTGCCCACGGAGAACCGCCATGGATGGCAGCGGCACTACCAGTCCATTGCCACGCCGTTGGCGGCCGGCGAACTGGGCCGCTTCCTGTTTGCGGTGGTGGCCACCATGCAGAACTGGCGCGACCTGCTGCAGGCGCGCGCGCCCGGCTATCGCGACCGCATCGTGCATGTGAGCCTGCAGGGCGACGAGGGCGGCATGAACCTGGACATGCCACAGGAGGTGCTGACCCGCATCGCCGACAAGGGCAGCCTGGCCGGCGCACGCTTCTGTTCGTTCTCGTTCGAGAACCATTACTGGATCCGTTGGCGCAACCTGGCCTCGGCCTACCAGCGCTACACGCTGGAGATTTCGCGCACCGACGATCCGGCGCAGCAGGTGCTGGCCTATCGCGCGGCCTATGCGATGGTGGCCACCGGCGCGCCGCCGCCGCCCTCCTACAAGTTGGGCTCGGAAGACAAGCGGTTGGCGTCGCAGCAGCTGTGGGGGTTGATGGTGGAGCAGGGACGCAGTTGGGATGACCTCGGTCCCGACCTCACCGACGGCTCGCCACGGCCGTTGCCGCAGATGAAGGTGACGCCGATCTATTGAGTGCGATCGATACAATCACTGCCCCTCTGCAAGGAACGCCCGATGTCCGCCCGTCAGCAACTGCTGGATCTGCTCGAACGTCTCGACGCCCGTGACCCGGAACACCTGCCGGTGGTGCCGCTGGTCACGTACTTCGAAGGCAACGATTTCGAAGAGTGCATCGCACCTAACCAGTGGGGCTACGGCCGCCCGCCGATCGCCGAGCTATACGCACGCCTGGCCGCGATTGCCGCAATGCCCGAAGTGGAAGGTGTCTACGTGGGCTTGCACCAGGATTGGGGCAGTGCGCTGGAAGACGACAGCGAATGGCCTGCGGCGGAGAACGTGCACGTGCTGACCAGCACCGACACGGCAACCGTGGAAGGTTGGCTGCAGGGCTTGGAATGCGATGGCGTCGGCGAAGGTTGGCCATATGGACAGCACATCGATGCACCGGTGCCGTCTGCGGGCAATCGCGTGCTGACCGTGTTCTGGGATTAGTAGATCCACGCCATGCGTGGATGAATCTCCATCGAAATCGAATAGTCGACAATTCATCGAAGAGCATCCACGCATGGCGTGGATCTACTGTGTCGACCAAGGTCGACACCCACCAAAAGCAGGCCATGCCGTTCCGGCAGATCGCGGAGATCTGTCGAAGGCGGGGTGGGTCCGGTTACGGGGGTGTCCGCGGCATGGATGCCGCGGCCAAGCCCCCAGGGATGGTTTTACGGCGTCCCCCGCAACCGGACCCACCCCGCCATCCCACGGAATCCCCGCTGTTGCTGTTGAGGTTGCCGGCCAGCAGCCGGCACTACCGCTTCGGCGGGTGCAGGGCGCAGCCCTGCCGAACCAACCCCTACCTTCCCGGCAACTGGGTAAACGCGCGCTGCATGCAGTCCTCGCGCGGGCACACCCGGCAGCCCGGCCCGATCGACACCGAATTGCCCGGGCTCTGCACATCCAGCCCCAGCGAATACACCAGCCTGTCCGCGTGCTGCAGGTCACAGCCCAGTGCCACCGCGAAGGTCTTGCGTGGCTGGCCGTGGCCCACCGGGCCGCTGCTGACCTGCCGTGCCAGCCAGAAATGACGGCGGCCATCGGGCATGCGCGCGGTCTGGGTGAGGATGCGTCCGGGCTGGTTGAACGCCTCGTAGACGATCCACAACGGGCACGAACCGCCCACCTGCGAGAAGTGGAAATCGGTGGCCGAGTGGCGCTTGGACACGTTGCCGGCGCGGTCCACGCGGATGAAGAAGAACGGCAGGCCCGGCGCGCTGCGGCGTGCCAGCGTACTCAAGCGATGGCAGACCGCCTCGAATCCCACGCCGAACTGGTGCGCCAGCAGCTCGATGTCATAGCTGCTGGCTTCGGCCGCGCGCAGGAAGCGCATGTACGGCATCACCAGCGCCCCGGCGAAATAGTTGGACAGGCCGATGCGCGCCTGCGCGATGCGCGCATCGTCAGTGAAGCCGGTGCGCGCGATCACCGCATCGATCTGCGGCAGGTAGCCGCGCAGCGCCAGCTCGACCGCCATCTGGAACGCCTGCTGGCCCGGCTCGAGGTAATCGGGCAGCCACAACGTGCGGCTGCCGGCATCGTACTGGCGCTTCTCCCGGCCGGCCTGCAGCGCGGCCACTTCCACCAGCACACCGTGGCGATCGGCCAGCAACTGGCGCAGCCGGGGTGCCACGTGTCCCGGCGCCAGCCCCCATTCGGCGAACAGCTGCTCGGCCAGTTCATCCAGTTCGGGGATGTGGTTGTGCATCCGGTTGAAGAACTCGCGCACCTGGTCACCGGCCGGCAGCGTGCTGCCCGCGCCTGGCTCGCCCAACTGGAATTCCAGCGCGGCGGCATGCTCGCGCAATGCCAGGTGGCGGCGGTGCAGGTCCAGCAGCGCGCGGCTGACCTGCGGCAGGTTGCCGGCCAGCGCGCGCAGTTCGGTGGCGCTGACGTCGGCCAGGCCCAGGTCGCGCAGGGTTTCGCCCAGCGACTCCTGCAGTGCGGCGGGCTCATTGTCGTCGAACAGGGCGGAAACATCGCCCAACACCTCGCCCAGCTTCTTCTGCACCGCAGGCGTCAGCGGGCGCTTGTTGCGCTCGATCTGGTTCAGGTAGCTGGCCGACAGCCCCAGTGCGCGGGCAAGGTCGGCCTGGCTGTAGCCGCGCTGCTCGCGCAGGCGCAGCAGACGCAAACCGAGTTGGCGCTGGGGGGCTGAATAATTCACAGAATTAACAGGAATCGTGGCAGGCATTGGCCAGATTAAGCGGATTCAGGCCGGAAATCGAGGTGCGTGCTGTGAATAATGCCAAGCATCTTTCGCACCCCGTGGATTGTCGTCATGACTGTTGCAGCGCCCCGTATCCGCATGCTGATCGATGGCCAGTTCGTTGAATCGGCCACCTCCCACTGGCAGGACGTGATCAATCCGGCCACCCAGGACGTGCTGGCCCAGGTGCCGTTCGCCACCACGGGTGAAGTCGACGCGGCCGTGGCCGCCGCCAAGGAAGCCTTCAAGACCTGGCGCAAGACCCCGATCGGTACCCGCGCGCGCATCTTCCTGAAGTATCAGCAGCTGATCCGCGAAAACATGAGCGAGCTGGCGCACATCCTCACCGCCGAACAGGGCAAGACGCTGCCGGACGCCGAAGGCGATGTGTTCCGCGGCCTGGAAGTGGTCGAGCATGCGGCCGCCATCGGCAACCTGCAGCTGGGCGAGCTGGCCAACAACGTGGCCAATGGCGTTGACACCTACAGCATCATGCAGCCGCTGGGCGTGTGCGCAGGCATCACCCCGTTCAACTTCCCGGCGATGATCCCGCTGTGGATGTTCCCGATGGCCATTGCCACCGGCAACACCTTCATCCTCAAGCCGTCCGAGCAGGACCCGATGGTCACCATGCGCCTGGTCGAGCTTGCCCTGGAAGCGGGCATTCCGAAGGGCGTGCTGAATGTCGTCCACGGTGGCGAAGAAGTGGTCAACGCCATCTGCGACCACCCCGACATCAAGGCCGTTTCGTTCGTCGGTTCCACCCGCGTCGGCACCCACGTGTACAACCGCGCCTCGCTGGCCGGCAAGCGCGTGCAGTGCATGATGGGCGCCAAGAACCACGCCGTGGTCTTGCCGGACGCCAACAAGGAGCAGACCCTCAACGCGATGGTCGGCGCCGCTTTTGGTGCGGCTGGCCAGCGCTGCATGGCCGCCTCGACCCTGGTGCTGGTCGGTGAAGCGCGCGGTTGGGTGCAGGACCTGGTCGAGAAGGCCAAGACCCTGAAGGTCAGTGGTGGCACGGTCGCCGGCACCGACGTCGGTCCGGTCATTTCCTGCAGCGCCCGTGAGCGTGTCGAAGGCCTGATCGCGTCGGGTGTGGAGCAGGGCGCCAAGCTGGTGCTCGATGGCCGCAAGCCGCAGGTCGATGGGTTCGAGAAGGGCAACTTCGTCGGCCCGACCATCTTTGCCGGTGTCACCACCGACATGCGCATCTACCAGGATGAAATCTTCGGGCCGGTGCTGGTCATCCTCGAAGCGGAAACGCTGGATGAGGCCATCGCCATGGTCAACAGCAACCCGAACGGCAACGGCACCGCGCTGTTCACCCAGAGCGGTGCAGCCGCACGCCGGTTCCAGGAAGACATCGACGTCGGCCAGGTCGGCATCAACGTGCCGATCCCGGTGCCGGTGCCGCTGTTCTCGTTCACCGGTTCGCGCGCTTCCAAGCTCGGCGACCTGGGCCCGTACGGCAAGCAGGTGGTGCTGTTCTACACGCAGACCAAGACCGTCACCGCGCGCTGGTTCGACGACGAGACGCTGAGCCACGGCGTCAACACCACGATCAGCCTGAAGTAACAGCAGGGAGCAGCCATGAGCCACTCGATGACGACGGAACAGGAAGAAGCGCAGCAGGCGTACCGCGAAGCGGCGCGCGACTTCGCACAGGCCGAACTGGCGCCGCACGCCGCGCGATGGGATGCGGAGGGCATCTTTCCGCGCGAGGCGATCGCCAAGGCCGGTGAACTGGGCTTCTGCGGTCTGTACATGGACCCGGAAGTAGGTGGCAGCGGCCTGAGCCGACTGGACGCCGCCGTCGTCATCGAGGAGCTCGCCAACGTCGATCCGTCGACCGCGGCCTACATCAGCATCCACAACATGGCGTCGTGGATGGTGTCCAAGTGGGGCCAGCCGGCCCTGCGCGATGCATGGGGCAATGACCTGTCATCGGGCAGCAAGCTGGCCTCGTACTGCCTGACCGAGCCGGGTGCCGGTTCGGATGCGGCCTCGCTGAAGACCAGCGCCGTGCGCGATGGCGATTTCTACGTGTTGAATGGCTCCAAGGCCTTCATTTCCGGCGCCGGTGCCACCGAACTGCTGGTGGTGATGGCACGCACCGGCGGTGCTGGTGCAGGCGGGGTCAGCGCGATCGCGGTGCCGGCCGATCTGCCGGGCATCAGCTACGGCCGCAAGGAAGAGAAGATGGGCTGGAACAGCCAGCCCACCCGCGGCATCACCTTCGAAAACGTCCGCGTGCCGGTCAGCCACCTTCTGGGAGAGGAAGGCGGCGGCTTCAAGCTGGCGATGAAGGGGCTCGATGGTGGTCGTATCAACATCGCCGCCTGCTCGCTGGGTGCTGCGCAGGGTGCGCTGGATGCAGCGCGCCGCTACATGGGCGAGCGCCGCCAGTTCGGCAAGGCGTTGTCCGAATTCCAGGCACTGCAGTTCAAGCTGGCCGACATGGCCATCGAGCTGGTCGCGGCGCGGCAGATGGTGCATACCGCTGCGCGCAAGCTCGATGCCGGTGCCAGCGATGCCAACGTGTGGTGCGCGATGGCCAAGCGTTTCGCCACCGATGCGGGCTTCAACATCTGCAACGAAGCCCTGCAGATCCACGGTGGCTACGGCTACATCCGCGAATATCCGATCGAGCGCCTGCTGCGCGACAGCCGCGTGCACCAGATCCTGGAAGGCACCAACGAGATCATGCGGGTGATCGTTGCCCGTCACCTGCTCAACACCGAAGAGGAACTGCGATGAAGGATTGGCGTACCCAGGAGCACGTGGGCCTGAAGGTCGAGGCCGATGGCCACACCGCCGTGGTCACCCTGAACAACCCGCCGGCGCATACCTGGACCGTGCACAGCCTGTCGGCGCTGCGCGACCTGGTGGGCGCGCTCAACGCAGACCGCGACATCTACGCGCTGGTGATCACCGGTGACGGCGAGAAGTTCTTCTCCGCCGGTGCCGACCTCAACCAGTTTGCCTCCGGCGACAAGGCGGCCGCACGCGAAGCGGCGCGCCGTTTCGGTGAAGCCTTCGAGGCGCTGTCTGCGTTCCGTGGCGTATCGATTGCTGCGATCAACGGCTACGCCATGGGCGGCGGCCTGGAATGCGCGCTGGCCTGCGATCTGCGCATCATCGAAGACCATGCCCAGGTTGCGCTGCCGGAGGCCACCGTTGGCCTGCTGCCGTGCGCCGGTGGCACCCAGAACCTGCCGCGCCTGGTCGGCGAGGGCTGGGCCAAGCGCATGATCCTGCTCGGCGAGCGCATCAACGCCGAGACAGCGGTGCGGATTGGTCTTGCCGAAGAAAAGGTCGGCAAGGGCGAATCCAAGGCGCTGGCACTGGAATGGGCGAAGAAGGCTGGCAAGCAGAGCCCGACCAGCATCGCCGCCTGCAAGACCCTGGTGCAGTCCACCCGCACCGGCACCCATGCTTCAGCACTGGTGGCCGAGCGCGAGGCCTTCGTCGATCTGTTCGACACCGCCGATCAGGTCGAGGGCGTGAGTGCCTTCCTTGAAAAGCGCGCCGCGCAGTGGAAGAACGCATGACTGCGGTCGACACGAACGTTGCCGAAGCACCGGTACTGTTCGAAGAACGCGCCGCTGGCAACGGCACGCGCATCGGCATCGCCACGCTCAACGCACCGCGCACGCTCAATGGCTTCTCGTTGCCGATGGCGCACCTGCTGCTGAAGCAGCTCAACGCCTGGGCCGACGATGACGGCATCGCGCTGGTGGTGCTGCAGGGCGCGGGCGAAAAGGCATTCTGTGCCGGCGGTGATCTGCACAGCCTGTACCAGAGCATGCTCGCCTACCGCGAGGCCGGCCACACGGACATCCGCGAGAACGACTACGCCGCCGAGTTCTTCGACGTCGAGTACCGCGTCGACTACCTGATCCATACCTACGCCAAGCCGATCCTGTGCTGGGGCCATGGCATCGTGATGGGCGGCGGCATCGGCCTGATGTCCGGCGCCAGCCATCGCGTGGTCAGCGAGCGTTCCAAGCTGGCCTTCCCGGAAATCACCGTGGGCCTGTTCCCCGATGTCGGCGGCAGCTGGTTGCTGCCGCGTGTGCCGGGCAACGGTGGCCTGTTCCTGGCACTGACCGGTGCGCTGCTCAACCCCGGCGATGCGATCTATGCCGGCCTGGCCGACGTGCACGTGGCCGAGGAACGCCGCAGCGCGGTGTTCGATGCGCTGCTGCAGGTCGCGTGGTCGGCCGATGCTGCACGCAACCACGAACGCCTGTCGCAACTGCTGCTGTCGTTCGCCAGTGATGCGGCTACTGGTCCGCTGCTGGCCAATGCCGCGCAGGTCGATGCGCTGTGCGAAGGCGATGATCTCGCCGCCATCGTCGAACGCATCAGCACCCTGCAGACCGATGATGCCTGGTTGCAGGCCGCACAGAAGACGCTGGCCGCCGGTGCGCCGGGTTCGGCACGGCTGGCCTTCGAACTGCAGCGCCGCAGTGCTGGTCAGGACCTGGCGAGCGTGTACCGGCTGGAATACATCACGGCCCTGCATTGTGCTGCGCATGGCGATTTTGCCGAAGGCATCCGCGCGCTGCTGATCGACAAGGACCGCACTCCATCGTGGAACCCGGCCACGCTGGTCGAGGCCAGCCGCGCATGGGCCGATACGTTCTTCGCTTCTCCCTGGGCCGATGCCGCGCATCCGCTGGCCGACCTGGGCACCCCTGTCGTTGAAAGGAGCCTGGCATGAGCCGCATAGCATTCATTGGGTTGGGCAACATGGGTGGCCCGATGGCCGCCAATCTGGTCAAGAACGGCCACACCGTGCGCGTGTTCGATCTGGTGCCGGCCGCTGTACAGGCCGCTGTCGATGCAGGCGCCAGTGCTTCTGCATCGGCACGCGAGACCCTGGCTGACGCCGAGGTGGTGATCTCGATGCTGCCGGCCAGCCGCCACGTCGAAGGCGTTTACCTGGGCGACGACGGCATCCTTGCCGCGATTCCCGCCGGTGCGCTGGTCATCGACTGCAGCACGATCGCCCCCGCCAGCGCGCGCAAGGTTTCCGAAGCGGCCGCCGCACGGGGCCTGCAGATGATCGATGCACCGGTGTCTGGTGGTACTGCCGGTGCACAGGCCGGCACGCTGACCTTCATCGTCGGTGGTGAGGAGGACGCGCTGGAACGCGCCCGCCCGGTGCTGCAGGCAATGGGCAAGAACATCTTCCATGTGGGTGCCAGCGGCGCCGGCCAGGTCGCCAAGCTGTGCAACAACATGGCGCTGGGCGTGATCATGGCCGTCACCGGCGAAGCCATCGCGCTTGGCGTGGCGCACGGGCTGGACCCCAAGGTGCTGTCGCAGATGATGGCGGTCAGCACCGGCCGCAGCTGGGCCACCGAAGTGTGCAACCCGTGGCCGGGCGTGCTGGAAAACGCACCGGCGTCGCGCGGCTACAGCGGCGGTTTCGGCAGCGACCTGATGCTGAAGGACATGGGCCTGGCGGTGGAAGCGGCGATGAGCGTCGGCGCCTCGATCCCGCTGGGCGAAGTGGCCCGCAATCTGTATTCGATGAATCACCAGGCCGGGCGCGGCAAGCTGGATTTCTCCAGCGTCGTGCAGCTCATTACGAGCGAGAAGTGACCTGGTAGTGCCGGCCGCTGGCCGGCAACCTCATGCCCCCTTGCGGGACAGCGAAGGTGGGATGGGCGGATGCACGGTTTCGACCGGCATCCGCCCATTTTTTTGCCCAGTCGTTTGGTAGTGCCGGCCGCTGGCCGGCATCACCGCATCAGGCAACGATCAGCGTCACGTCGATGTTGCCGCGGGTAGCGTTGGAGTACGGGCAGACGATGTGCGCCTTCTGCACCAGTTCTTCCACCTGCTCGCGCGGCACGCCCGGCACGTTGATGGTCAGCTCGGCTTCGATGCCGAAACCGGTCGGGATCTGGCCGATGCCGACCTTGCCGGTCACGGTGGTGTCGGCCGGCAGCGCGACCTTGGCCTGGCCGGCGACGAACTTCAGTGCGCCGAGGAAGCAGGCCGAATAGCCCGCAGCGAACAGCTGTTCCGGATTGGTACCCGGGCCGCCAGCGCCGCCCAGCTCGCGCGGGGTCGACAGCTGGATGTCCAGCACGTTGTCGGAGGACACGGAACGGCCTTCACGGCCGCCGGTGGAGGTGGCCTGGGCGGTGTACAGAACCTTTTCGATGGACATCGGGATGCTCCTGGTCAGTGGGTGGGTGGTGCGTTGGAGCCTACTTTGCCCGGATTCTGCACACGTTGGGTTACAACAAGTCCGAAAAGCTTGATTGAACGTCCTGTCAGCCTAGATCGTCCATTCCCGGTCAGTGGTGAACATGATGGTCAGCCAGCGGTCCGGCGACGATTCGCCCAACGCATCACCGATTTCATCGCGCAGGTGGTCCCACTCCAGCAGGGGCCGCGGCGGGTCGTCCTCGCGCACCACGAAGAACAGCTCGATCTGTTCACCACGGCCTACCTGGGCCACGTAGCTGCGGTGTTCGACGAAGCCGTGCTTTGCAACGATTCCCCGCGCCACCGCATCCACGTGCGCCTGCAGTTCCGGCGGCGTGACCAGCAGGATGCCGGCCAGCGCGCGCCGCACCGTGCCTAGCGGCGCGATCATCACCAGCACGCAGACGAACGCCAGGATGGCCGGATCGATGTAGGGTCCGACCCATGCCCACGACGTGCCGTGCACCAGCACACCGCCGAGGAAGGCCGCCAGGTAGCAGGCCGACATGCTCGCGGCGATCACCCAGTTCTTCGCATCCAGCGCGATGAACTCCGAGCCGATGCGCCGGTTCGCACGCAGCACGAACCAGGCCAGCGCGCTCTCGGCCACGATCGACAGCGCCGCGAAAATGATCGCGGGGCCAAGCGCGATCTGCCGCCCACCCGACATCAGCGCATCGACCGCATTGACCAGTGCATACAACGCTGCACCAATCATCAACGTACCGCTCACTCCCAGCACGATCGGTTCCAGGTGCCAGAACCCCATGGTGAAGCGCTGGTTGAGGCGCGACTGCAGGGCGTCGGTCTGGGTGGACAGCGCGATCAGCCGCGCGACCAGCAGCGACAACCAGGTCATCACCACGTCGATCAGGCCGTAGATGCCATCGAAGATGATCAGCGAAGAATTGGCCAGCAGGCCGAACACCACCGCCGCTGCAGCCAACAGCAGCGAGCCGACGATGGACAGGCGCAGCACGCCCTGTTCGGTGCGTGTATCGAAGTAGCGTTCGGTGGTGGCAGGCATGCGGGAATCCAGCGGTGAACGCGCTGCGGAAGCGGCGCTACACCATTCTATCCAGACGACCGCACGCCTCTGTGACCGCACTGACGCAGGCCCCGGAAAAGTCACCAGACTGGTGACGGTTTACGGATTGACGGGTGCACACCTGCAGCGTATCTTTTCAACCACGATGACATACAAGCCTCTGGCGACCGCCGGGGGCTTTTTGCGTTTATGCCGCCCGCGGCGCCTTGTCATCGTGCTTGCGGCCCTGCCATTCCTGGTGGGGCCGTTTCTGTTTCCGCCCCGACCCTGCCCCTTTTCGCGCCGTCCTAGATGACAGCGTGCGGCGTAGCCGCGTGCGCAGGGTCGGGGCATCCAACATCCATCAACGAAGGAGGATTCGATGCCCCTGCTGACACTTGAGCAGTGCCGCACGCACTGCCGTATCGACGGCGACTACGACGACGCGATCCTGGGCGACCTGCTGGCGGCCGCAACCGACGCGGCGTCGGCCTACCTGGGACGGACGCTGTTTGCCGACCAGCCGGCACTGGACCTGGCGCTTGACCAGTTGCCGCAGGACATGGCGGCGGCGGTGACCGGGCATGAAGCCGCGGTTGCCGCCGCCAATGCCGAGACCAACGCGGCCAAGGCAAAGGCCATGCGCGACGTTGCGGATCGCCGCTTGGCCGTGGCCACCGAGCGCAGCGCGAAGTTGCTGCAGGGCCTGCCGGCCAACGACAGCATCCGCGCTGCAGTGCGCCTGCTGCTGGGCCACCTGTATGCGCATCGGGAAGCGGTGGTGGTTTCCACATCCGCCATCGACGTGCCGATTGGCAGTGTCGCCATCGCGATGGCGCTGCCGTTCGGCGTCGCCGCGCTGCTCGATCCCTACCGACTGGCGGCGATCCCATGAACGCCGGCCACTTCAACCGTCGCATCCGGGTCGAGCGGCAGGACGGTCGCGTAGATGCGTGGGGACAGCCGCTGGATGCCTGGCAGCCGGTGGCCGAGCTATGGACCGCGATCACCGCCGATGCCACCAACAGCATGCAGCGGCTGACGCTTGATAGCCGACTGCCGGCAACGATCCGCCGCCAGCGGTTCCATGTCCGCCTTGCGGCCGCGCGGCAGGCCGGCATCCAGGCCGGCATGCGCATCGTGCACGACGGCAGGGTCTTCGACATCACCGGTGTTGCCCCGGACTTCAGTCGGCGCCAGACCACGGTGCTGTTCACCGAACAGTCTTCAGGCACGGCCTGAGTGACGCCAACCAGGACACTGCGATGAGTTACGAAGCACAGCTGCATGCGTTGCTGGGCCCCCTGCTGCAGGGCCGGCTGCATCCCGATGTTCCGCCGGAACCGGTCATCTACCCGTGTGCTGTCTACCAGCAGGTGGGTGGACAGTCCGTGTGGTTCAACGAAGGTTCCATTCCCGGACAGAAACACGCTCGCGTGCAGCTGACGGTCTGGGCAGACAGTCGCGCCCAGGCCAACACCCTGATCCGCGACATCGAAGACAAGGTCTGCGCGGGACTGCCGACGGCCGAGTCATTCGGCGCTGCAATCGCCGTGCATGAACCCGTGCTGCGCAAGTACGGCGCGCGGCTCGATTTCGGCCTGTGGTACGCCGACCTGTAAACCGCTTCATCCGTGCAACACCCCAACCCGGCAACCGCCGGGTTTTTCTTATCCAACGAGGAAATACACCATGGCACTCAAGCTTCCCAAGGGCACCCAGTTCGGCTTCGCACCGGTCATCTCCACCGCCATCGCTACCACCGCCATCTCCAAGGCCGCGCCGGCACTGGCCAGCGTCGCCGCCAACAGCGTCGACACCGGCGATGTGGTGGTCATTGAACTGCCGGGCTGGCCGGCCCTGAACAACCGTGCGACCCGTGCCGGTGCTGAAGCCACCGGCAGCGTTGAACTGCTGGGCATCGACACCACCGACAACGTGCTGTTCCCCGCCACCAGCGGTGCCGGCGTGCTGCGCAAGGCCGGTGTCTTCGTCGACCTGGACCAGCAGGGCGACCCGACCACCGCCGGTGGCGAGCAGCAGTACTGGAGCGGCACGCTGCTGGAGGACCCGACCGGCCGCCAGGTGCAGATGCCGACCTTCAAGAACGCCAAGACCATCACCCTGCCGCTGTTCTACGATCCGAAGAAGCCGTGGTACTCGGCCCTGAAGAACGTCGACGCCAAGGGCGAACCGGTGATCCTGCGTGCCAAGCTGGTCGGCGGCGACGTGCTGTACTGGTACGGCTACCTGAGCTACAACGGCGACCCGACCATGGCCGCCAACACCCCGATGGGCACCACCGCGACCTTCACCGCGCTGGCTGACTCCATCCTGGTCGAGGGCGCCTGATGTTCCAGGTAAAGGCGCCGGAGAGTTTCAGGAGCACCCTGACCATCATCGGTCACGGTCGCGAGCAGAAGCTCAACCTGACCTACCGTCATCTGCCGGTGGCTGACTACGCCAGTCTGCTGGAGCGGTTGGCCGAGGACGAGCTGAGCGTGGCACAGGCGATCCTGGACATCGTGGTGGATTGGGATGCCGATGTGGCGCTGGACACCGCCGGCGTCGAGCTGGCGCTGCAGCAGCAGGCCGGCCTCGATGGCGCGATCATCGGTGGCTACACCCAGGCCCTGCAGGTCGCACGCAAGGGAAACTGATCGAGGCGGTGGGGGCCCTGTACTGGCGGGCCCCCACCGAATCCGAGCTGATGCAGCTTGGATTGAAGGCAAAGCACTTTCCGCCACCACAGGTCGAGTTGTGGCCGGAGTGCGTGCTTCCCATCGAACTTTTCTCGCGGGTTGCCACCCAGTGGCGCGTCGGCGCAGGTGGCCCGATCGGGCTGGACTACAACGTGGTCTACCAGGAGCTGGAGCGCGAGGCACTCGCGCCGGACAAGCGCGATGAAGTGATGGCGGGAATCCGCATCATCGAACGCGCGGCTCTGGAGCACATGCAACAGCACTAAGCCGCCATCGGCACCTGCCGATGGCTCTATCATGGCCCCGCCACCGCGCGGGGCCTCCTTCATGCCAGGAGAATTTCATGAGCGATACAACGCTCAGTGACTCGGCTGCCGCTGTCAAGGTCAGCGCGATCGTCGCCTCCGCCGCACAAGCGGCAACGCAGAGCGTGAGCCAGCTCGCCACCGCTGCACAGCAGCTGCCCGTCCAGCTCACCCAGGCCACAGTGCTGCACCAGGCACTGAATACTGTCATGAGCAGCAGTGTTTCCATGATGAGCACACTGGTGCAGCAACTGACCGCGACGGCAATGAAAGCGGCTGCCACGCAGGCAGCTATCGAGAGCCGACAGGCCAACCCTCTGAGCACGGGTGCGCTGGGCGTCGCGCCGTTTGCTTCGATCAACGTACCCGACTTCGTTGAAAAACAGCGGAAGTACGGCAGTGGAATGCTCAACGGCGTGCCCCTGCTTCCGCCCGAGAAGAAAGAAGCGACTGAAGAAGCAGACAAGAAGACGGGCTTTGCCGGTGCAGGAAAAGGTGTGGAGGCTGCATTTGACAGCTATCTGAGCAAGGCTGAAGACACTGCGACAACGACGAAGGCGGCCTTCGACAAGGCCTTTGCCGGCGCCGAGACGGCGCTCTACAAGTTCGTGACCACGGGCAAGTCCGGCTTCCGCGACCTCACCAAAGCCATCATTGCCGATCTCGAACGCATCGCCCTGCAGCAGGCGATCGTATGGGGGGTGAAGACCATCGCCAGCTTCTTTGGCGGAGCCAGCGCAGCACCCAGTTCCAGCTTTGCGAGCGGGTTCGGCAACAACACGGGCTGGTTGAGCGGCGGCAACATGACACCCAATGCACTCGGCGGCGTCTATGCATCGCCCAGCCTGTCGGCTTACTCCGGTGGCATCTACAACACCCCGCAGTTGTTCGCCTTCGCCAAGGGCGCAGGCGTATTCGGTGAAGCGGGGCCTGAAGCGATCATGCCGCTGCAGCGCGGGCCCGACGGGCGCCTGGGAGTGGCGGCACACGGTGGCGGTGGCGGTGTGGGAGTCAACATCCGCATCGACAACAACGGCGGCAAGGAAGTCACCAGCAACGAAAGCATGCTGCAGCAGTTCGGTAACGAGATCGGCCAGTTCGTGGAACGCAAGTACCGCGACCTGCAGATGCGTGACATGAAGGCTGGCGGCGTCCTCAGCAGGAGTGCAGCACGATGACCGACACCTTTACCTGGGCAGCAACCAGTCAGAGCACTGGCACCACCACCGCCACCGTCAAGCGTGCGCGCTTCGGCGATGGATACGCGCAGGCCGCGCCGGATGGGCTCAATGCCCGCCTGCGCAGCTACCAGCTGCAGTTCGTCGGCAATCGCAGGACGATCAGCGAGATCGTTGCCTTTCTGGATGGCCATGTGGGCCAGAGCTTCTTCTGGCGAGGTCCGCTGGGTACCGGCCTGTACGGCTGCGACACCTACACCGACAGCCATCTGGGTGGATCGGTGTTCAGTATCACCGCGACGTTCGAACAGACGTACCAGCCGTAGGAGATGGCAATGGCAAGGAAAATCATCGACCTCGATTCCGTTCAGCCGAACGGAAAGCGGGGTGAAACACAGCGCCCGGCATTCACCAAGATCAATGAGAACTTCGCGGAGGTCTACGATGCCTTGGTCGACGTGGCGAAGATCCCGGAGACCGTGGACGATGCCATTACCGAGCGCGTCCCGGGTAGAAATCTCCTCATCAACGGTGGCCTGCAGTTCTGGCAACGCCGGAACTCTGGCCGGGTCGGCAGCGGGGCAGGAACGCTCGGGGCGGAAACATTCTTCGCCGATCGCTTCTCCAACTCTGCGTTGAACTGCAGCCAGGACATCCAGCGCGTGGTGTATGACGGCCAGCAGATCGGCTATCCGGACGACACCCGCTCCATCCTTGTCTGCACGGTCTCCGGGGCCGTCGCCAGCAGTGGTGCCTGGATGGGGCAGAGGATCGAAGGTGTGCGCAGTGCCGGCGGCGCAATCACGATTTCGGTCTGGGCGAACGGCGACGTGGCCGGCCGCAAGGTGGGGGTGCGGGTCATCCAGGACTTCGGAACCGGTGGGTCGCCTGCGGCACAGACGTCCACCGAGGCGGGTGTGCTGACGTTGACCACCGGGGCAACGCGGCAGTCGCTTACCGTTACGTTGCCGAGCACCAAGGGCAAGCAGCTGGGTAGCAACGGTAACGACCACATCTACGTGGTCTTCGATCTCTGCGCCGGTGGCTACGGAGGTGCACTGGCAGGCCAGAACGGCTCATTCGGTTTCACCCAGTTCCAAGTCGAATCCGGGCGTGCCGCGACGCGATTCGATTGGCGACCACCCGGCGTGGAACTGGCCCTGTGTCAGCGCTATTACGAGAAGAGCTACAACCTGGAGATCCAGCCCAATACGCCGCACAACGAGGGCCGTGAGGCATTCTCGCTGAACACCCAGGGGGTGGCCCACTACCAGAGCGTGCGATTCCAGGTCAGCAAGCGCGCCCATCCGTACGTGATGATCATCTCGGCCGACAACATTCAGCAGGATGGACACATCGCGGAAGACAACATCTCCCGCGTTCCCTGCCTGGTCAACTACGCATCTCCATCCGGCTACGAAGTGAGCTGGACCAACAACCCAGGCCGATGGGGCGGGTGGTGGCACTGGTGGGCCGACGCTGAGCTCTGATCAGGAAAGGCCAGCCCATCAACGGCCACGACGTTGTACCTCGCGGCCATCCAGACTTCAGGAAACCAGCAATGGCAAGAAAGACGATCGACCTTGATTCCATTCAGCCGAATGGAAAGCGAGGTGAAACACAGCGCCCGGCGTTCACCAAGATCAACGAGAACTTTGCGGAGGTTTACGACGGTCTGGATGATGTGCAGGACGCAATCCGAGAGACGTTGGATGGGGCCACCGGCCTGCGGATCTCAGCGGGGAACCGCCTGATCAATGGTGCCTTCCGCTTCTGGCAGCGAGGGTTGAGCAGGACGGTTGTCTCCCCTCTTGCGGTGTATGTTCCGGACAGGTTCCAGATCGTGTGCACCGGTGCCGGGCAGATAGCGGCAAGCCGGCAGGAATTTGCAACGCCGGAGTTCGGTGTAGCCAGCTACATGAACTGCGATCTCTCCGGATCGACGGCCTCCACCGAGGCGTTCTTCACCCAGCCGGTAGAAGGTGTACAGACACTGGCAGGTTCGAAGGTGACGTTGAGCATGCAGACCTGGGCGAGCACGCCCGGGAAGAAGATCGGTGTGCGCTTCATCCAGAATTTCGGGGCGAATGGATCGACCGACGTCATCGTTCACGCCCAGGCACAGGAGATCGGAACGGCAGCATCCCTACGCTCCTTCACTGTTGATCTGCCGAGCATCACAGGCAAGAAAGTGGGGCCGAACAGCAAGCTCCATGTGATCGTGGACCTGGCCGCACCGGCGGCCTACGCAGGTGCGCTCACGGCTCAGTCTGGCTCCTTCTCGTTCACCTGCATGCAGCTGCAGAAGGGCGCCGTGGCAACCGAGTACGAGCATCGCAACGATTCGGAGGAGCTGCTTCTGTGCCAGCGCTACTACGAGAAGAGCTACAACGTCGACGTTGCTCCGGGAACTGCCGATGGTGCCGGTCGAGACAACCAGTTCTATGACCGGTCGGTCGGTGTAGGCAGTACATCGCATATCCGATGCCGGGTGCTGAAGCGGGCGACGCCGGCCTACACCGTCTACAGCGATGTCACCGGCGCGGCCGGAAGAATAGCGGGTGCAGATGGTGGCGTTGGCACAGTTACCGCGATCGTCAATCCAGGCCAGTCCGGCGCGCAGGTCAATTACGTTTCGGCTGCGGGAACCTGGGGTTCTTCCTTCCATTGGACGGCGGACGCGGAGATCTGACATGTATCAACTTACCGACCAAGCCGACATCATCAAGTGCACGGAGACCGGCACCTTCATTCCTCGCGGACACTGGATGTGGGGGGGCTACCAGGAGTGGCTGATGGCCGGAAATGTAGCGCAGCCGGCTCCGCCTCCCTACGCAGTCAATTCGCCCGAACATCAGCGGGTGCTGCGTGGGCACGCGTGGGCATGGATGCTGACGCACATTCAAGCGCGCGGCTACGACTCCATCGAGAGTTGCTGCAGCTACATCAACAGTTCCGTTCAGCGCTTTGCCCAGGAGGCTGTCGCCATGGTCGCCTGGCGTGATGCGGTGAGCATTGCCCTGCAGCGAATGGCGATGGAGTGCACGGACGGAGTGCAGACCTGGGAGCAGCTGAAGGTGTTGTTACCACAGCCCGCGGCATTCGAATGGCCAGCGGCGGACGCTGCCTCGTGACCCACAAACGCCATTGTTGCCATCGTGCCTGAGGCACGTCGTAGGCAACGAGGACCAGAACATGACAAGAAAGATAATCGACCTCGATACCATTCAGGCGAATGGTAAACGGGGTGAAACACAGCGCCCGGCCTTTACCAAGATCAACGAGAATTTCGCCGAAGTGTATGGCGCCTTGGGCAGTGTTGCGACCATCGTGGAAGACGTCGAGCAACTGAAGACGGAGATCCAGGCTGAAGCAGACCAGGCAAAGGCGGAGGTCCAAGCGGCCATCAGAACGCTTCCTGCTGCTGTTGACAATGCCATTCATGGGCGCATTCCCGGCAAGAACCGGCTCATCAATGGCAATTTCGACTTCTGGACAAGAGGAACGCCGGTGACGCAGACCGGCTATGGCCCGGATAGGTGGTTCGTTCAGATTGGATCGATGGTCGACGCTGGGCTTTTTGCAAACAACAACGTGCCAGGGGACGGTGTATTCGGTAATGCGCGTCTCTCGATGGGTGCCAATTCGAACGACAACACCGATGCCTTCGGGCATTACTTTGTGTTCGAACAACGGGTTGAGAATGTCCGCACGTTTGCTGGCGTACTCAGCACTGTGTCCTTCACCGTCTACAACTCAGGGGCGCCTGGGCGAAAGATCGCGGTTGAGTTCCTGCAGAATTTCGGTACCGGTGGCTCAGAGACGATACTTGGGTTGAACGCAGAGGTCTTCAGCCTGGATGTAGGTATCAACCACATCAGCAAGACGACCACGCTACCGTCGGTCTCCGGCAAGACAGTGGCGAGCACGAATCACTACGTGGCAGTGGCCGTATGGCTGTCATCCGGTAGCGGATTCGACGTGCGGAACGCCGGTCTCGGGGCGCAGTCGGGGCAGCTGTTCTTCGGGCAGTTGCAGTGGGAGGAGGGAGGCACGGCGACCGGCTATGACACCCGGCTTCTTTCCCATGAAGCGGCGCTGTGTGGCTGGTACGCGCAGCGCATCGACATCAATGCGGGAGACGCATTTTCGGTGTGTACGGCCCTGGGGCAGTTCGACTGCGTAGGCCAGCTGGCATTTCAACCGATGCGCAGCAAACCCTCGGCGCGGACCCTTGGCAGCGGTGTGAACATGACCGGATTTGGCATCAACGGTGGCAATGCTCCTGGCTCGTCGTTCAACGTCATCCCGGTTTCGGTATCGGGCGCGGCGATCACAGCTGGCGTTGCAACAGGTGGCATGTCACCAGGTGCCTCGGGCTATGTCGCGCCGAAATCCGGTGGCATCAGCATCATCTTCGAGGCCGAGATCTGAGGCACTCAGCGCTGGCCATAGTGGCCAGAGCACCAGGGCCAGCCGCAGTGCGGATCGCCCAGAATCGGGAACACAGCAATGGCTAGAAAGACAATCGACCTCGATACCATTCAAGCGAATGGTAAGCGAGGGGAAACACAGCGCCCGGCGTTCACCAAGGTCAACGAGAATTTCGCCGACGTCTACGCGGGCCTGGACGAGGTCCAGGCAGCGGTCGACAGCCTGGACAGCCGCATGGCAGGCCGCAACCGCCTGATCAATGGCGACTTCCGGGTGTGGCAACGTGGAAGCACCTTCGCGGCCGCGACAGGGGCGCGCTACACCGCAGATCGATGGCTGGTGAATGCGCAGGGCAGCACCATCTCGGCATCACGCGACGATATCGCCGCAGGTGGCGGCGCGGGTGGAAGGTTGCTTGCGGGCTCCAGGCACATGCTGAAGCTCGCCGTTGAAAGCGCTGCAGGTGCGGACAACATGGCACTGGTCCAGCAGCGCATCGAGGATGTGCGGACGTTCGCCGGGAAACGGGTCACGATCAGCTTCAAGGCGCGGGCCACGGTCGATAATTTCAAGGTCGGTCTTGAGTTCCAGCAATCCTTCGGCACCAATGGATCGACGGCCGCTGACAGTATTGGCGGTGCGATCACGCTCGATACGATGTGGCGTTGGCATCAGTTGACCGTGGATGTCCCTGGCATCGCCGGCAGAACCCTTGGAACCAACGACTACCTGCAGCTCAGCCTGTGGCTTGACGCCGGCGCCACCTTCGCCGGCCGCGCCTTCGGGGCGGGGCAGAAGAGTGGCGTGGTCTATCTGGCTGAAGTACAGATCGAGGAGGGCGATACCGCGACCGACTTTGATCGCCGGCCGGAGGCACTGGAACTGCTGTTGTGCCAGCGCTACTACGAAACGGTCGAGGTGAACCGGATCCTGGGCATCACCTACACGGCAAACGGCGATTCACGCGCCTGCATCCCGTTCAAGGTGCGCAAGCGGGTGCCGCCCATTACCGCCTCACCACCTACGGCGCTCAATCTGGTGGGTTTCGGCTCCGAGGGCAGCCTCATCAACTTCAACGGCGGGAATCCCGGCTGGCAGTCCACCGTGGACGCGGCCGTGCTGTCGTCGATGTCCAACAACATGCAGCAGTGGGGCGCTGTGGTGGTGTGGTCAACCACATCGCAGATCCTTGTGTACGCCGATGCGGAGCTCTGATCCATGAGCGAGTCCACCACCGAAGCCGGTCGCATCGCCTGCTTCACCACCAATGCCTCACTGCGCCCCGGGCACCACCTCATCGTGCCATGCGGCCCGTCCGCCCAACCCTTACCACCTCTTCCCGTCGCCGCACAGGAGACCCACTCATGATCACCGCCGATGCCCAGCAACTCGAGCCGGGTGGCCGCATTACCGTCTTCGAACTGGACGCCAGCAGTTTCGGTGCCGACCAGCTGTTCTTCCACGCACACCTGCAGAGCGGTGTGATCACCTGGCAGGGTCAGGAATACGGCCCCTGGCCGATCGAAGCCAGCGGCTTTGAACGAACCAGCGACCAGCCGCCGAACCCGAAGCTTCGGGTCAGCAACATCGATGGCCGCATCACCGCGATGTGCCTGCTGTTCGATGATCTGGTCGGCGCCCGCGTCATACGCCGGCAGACGCTGGCCAAGTACCTGGATACTGCCAACTTCGAAGAGGGCAATCCGACTGCCGACCCCGCCGAGCACTTCCCCGACGAGGTCTGGTTCATCGAGCGCAAGATTGGCGAAGACAAGCAGACGGTTGAGTTCGAGCTGACTACAGCCATCGATCTCAACGGCGAACAGCTGCCCGGCCGGCAGATCATCGCCGGCATGTGTGGTTGGCTGGTACGCGGTGGCTACCGCGGCCCTTACTGCGGCTACAACGGTCCCGCAGTTGCCGATGGCGACGACGTTGCCACCGACGATCCCGCCCGCGACCAGTGCGGCGGCCGTGTGCGCAGCTGCAAGATGCGCTTCGGCCAGGACAAGCCTTTGCCCTATGGCGGCTTCCCGGCGGCCGGTCTGCTTCGCTCCTGATCCAGCGCTTCCGATTCTCCACTTCCAGGCCCGCTCGCGCGGGCTATTTTTTTGGGTGAAACATGCAACCAACAACCCTGCAGGCCATACAGGCACATGCCGTGGCCGAGTACCCGCGCGAGTGCTGCGGGCTGATCGTGGCCATCGAAGGCCGCGAGCACTATCTGCCGTGCCGCAACCTCGCGGGCACGCCCAGTGAACACTTCCGCCTGCCGGCCGAGGACTATGCCGTCGCCGAGGACAAGGGCGAGGTGCTGGCCCTGGTGCACAGCCATCCGGACGCGGCGGCCACACCGTCGGACGCGGATCGGGTGATGTGCGAGCACAGTGGCCTGACCTGGCACATTGTCAGCGTCGGTCAGGTGGACGGCGAGGCGCCCGAATGCGGTGATCTGCAGACCATCCATCCGGCTGGCTATGTCGCGCCGCTGGTCGGCCGCCAGTTCGCCCACGGTGTGCTGGACTGCTACAGCCTGGTGCGTGACTTCCACGAACGTGAACTGGGCATTTCGTTGTCCGACTACACCCGCGACGACGACTGGTGGGACAAGGGCCAGGACCTGTACAGCCTTGAGCGACTGCATGCGGAAGGCTTCGACCTGATCGAAGGCGAGCCGCGGCGGGGCGACATGATCCTGATGCAGATCCGCTCGCCGGTGACCAATCACGCCGGCGTCTACCTGGGCGACGGGCAGATGCTGCATCACCTGCATGGCCGCCTGTCCGAAACCGTGCCCTACGGCGGAATGTGGGCCGAGCGCACCCGTTGCATCGTCCGCCATCGCGAGGTGCGCCATGACTGACCGTCTTCGTACCATCCGCCTGTACGGCAAGCTGGGTGCGCGCTTCGGGCGCAAGTTCCGGCTGGCGGTGAACAGCCCGGCCGAGGCCATCCATGCGTTGTGCGTGCTGGTGCCCGGCTTCCAGCAGTACCTGATGGGCGCCAAGTCCAAGGGCATGGAGTTTGCCGTGTTCAACGGCAAGCAGAACCTGTCGCGGGATCAGCTGCACGATCCGCCGGGACAGGATGACATCCGCATCGCGCCGGTGATGGTGGGCAGCAAGCGGGGTGGTGTGCTGCAGACGATCATGGGCGTCGTCATGGTTGTAGTAGGTGTGATCATGCTCTACACGCCTGCCGCAGCATACGGACCCAACGTCATCGTCGCCGGCGCCAGCATGATTGCCGGTGGTGTCGTGCAAATGCTCTCCCCCCAGCCAAAAGGCCTGGGCGCAAAAGACAGCCCCGACAACGCCCCCAGCTACAGCATGAACGGCACCGTCAACACCCAGGCGCAGGGCAATCCCGTACCCGTCGCTTACGGCGGGCATGACAAGAAAGGCATGTTCATCGGCTCGGCCGTGATCAGCGGCGGCATCCTGGCGGAGGACCAGTTTTGAACCAGATCATTCAAATCAAACCGCGCGAGCGCGGTGCACCCCCGCCTGTACTGGCAGGTGCAAAGAAAGGCTCCAGCAACGCACGTACACCCGTGGAAACGCCAGACAGCCTGCACTCGATGGCGGTTGCCCGCATCATCGATCTTGCCAGTGAAGGTGAGATCCGCGGTCTGGTAGCGGGCAAGCAGTCCATCTACCTGGACCAGGTGCCGATCGAGAATCCGGACGGCACGCTGAACTTCTCCGGCGTGGACGTGCAGACGCGTTCGGGTACCCAGGACCAGGAGCACATCAGCGGCTTCCCCTCGATCGAGAACGAAGTCGGCGTCAACGTCGAACTGCGCAGCGATGCGCCCGTGGTACGCACCGTGTCCGGTGCCGATCTGTCAGCGGTCCGTATCCGTTTTGCGGTGCCCGCGCTGCAGAAGACCAACACCGAAAACGGTGATACCGAGGGCTACCGCATCATGTATGCGGTGGACCTGTCCACCGATGGTGGCCCGTTCAGCACCGTGCTGAACGATGCCTTCAGTGGCAAGACCACCAGCCAGTACGAGCGCAGCCGCCGCATCGATCTTCCGGCGGGCAGCCAGTGGCAGGTGCGCATCCGCCGGCTGACCGCGAACGCCAACAGCAGCACCATCGCCGACACCGTCAATGTGCTGTCGATGACCGAGATCATCGATGCCAAGCTGCGCTATCCCAACTGCGCGTTGGCGGCGGTGCAGGTCGATGCCAGCCAGTTCCAGAACATTCCAACCCGCTCCTATCAGTTGTGGGGGCGCATCGTGCGCATCCCGTCCAACTACGATCCGCTCAGTCGCATCTACAGTGGCGTGTGGGACGGCACCTTCAAGAGTGGCTGGACCAACAACCCGGCGTGGGTGTTCTTCGACATCGTCACCAACGATCGCTTCGGCCTGGGACATCGCATCCCGCTGGACTGGGTGGACAAGTGGCGCCTGTACCAGATCGCCCGCTACTGCGACGAGCTGGTCAGCAACGGCCAAGGCGGCAAGGAACCCCGCTTCACCTGCAGCCTGTATCTGCAGACCCGCGCTGAGGCATACAGAGTGCTGCAGGACATCGCCACCATGTTCCGTGGCATCAGCTTCTATGCGGCCGGGCAGGTCATGGCTTCGGCCGATATGCCCAAGGACCCGCTGCTCACCTACAGCCAGGCCAACGTCATCGAAGGCCGCTTCCACTATGCGGGCAGCAGCCGTACGGCGCGGCATACCGTCGCTCTGGTGTCCTGGATCGATCCGGATGACTTCGGCCGGCAGAAGGTTGAAGTGGTGCAGCATCTGCCTGGTGTTGCCCGCTATGGCATCAACCAGACTGAAGTAACGGCGGTGGGTTGCCATTCGCGCTCGCAGGCGCAGCGCGTGGGCAACCATATCCTGCATACCGAGATGCTGGAGACCGAGACGATCAGCTTCTCCGTGGGGCTCGATGCACTGGGCTGCATGCCGGGTGACGTGATCCAGGTGGCCGACCCGAACCGCGCCGGTCGCCGCAACGCAGGGCGTATCCGCAGCGCGGGTGCCCGTACCTTGGTGCTGGACCAGTTGCCAGAGAAGATTGAAGCAGGTGACATCCTGCGCGCCACCCTCCCCAACGGCCATTCCGAAGCGCGCACGGTGCAGTCGGTTGACGGCGATACGGTCATGGTCACTGCACCGTGGTCGGCAGTGCCGGTCGCGCAGTCGGTCTGGGCATTGGAGTCGCCGGAGCTGGCACTACAGCAGTACCGCGTGCTGTCGATCAGTGAAGGCGAAGAGCTGACCTACCAGATCACCGCGCTCAAGCATGTGCCGGGCAAGTACGCTGCCATCGACGATGGTACGCGCCTGGAGCAACTGCCGATCAGCATCGTGCCACCCAGCGTGCAGCCGCCGCCGAACAACGTGCGGATGGCCTCGCATGTCGTGGTCGATCAGGGTATCGCCACGTCGATGCTTACCATCGAGTGGGATGCGGCAGACAAGGCGATCGCCTATGACGTGGAATGGCGTCGTGGCGATCTCAACTGGGTACGCGCCGGTCGCGTGGGTACGCAGAGCCTGGAGGTGCGCGGCGTGTATGCCGGCCAGTACCTGGCCCGGGTGCGTGCGGTCAATGCGCTGGGTGCGGTGTCGCAGCCGATGGTCAGCGCACTGACGACGATTGAGGGCAAGACCACGCCACCGCCTGCGCTCTCATCGTTGACCAGTACCAGTCGCCCCTTCGGCATCGCACTGTCCTGGGGCTTCCCTGAAGGCGCAACCGACACCGAGCGTACCGAACTCTGGTACAGCACCGGTCCCAACCGTGAGAGCGCGATCAAGCTCGGTGACTTCGCCTATCCGCAGGCGCAGCACCAGATGAACGGTCTGGCCGCAGGCGTGCGGTTCTGGTTCTGGGGGCGCTTGGTGGACCGCAGCGGCAACATCGGGCCCTGGTATCCCCTGGATGTCGGGGTGATCGGCGAATCGAGCAGCAACCCAGACGACTACGACAGCTACTTCGCTGGCCGCATCAACGAAAGCGCCTTGGGTCAGCAGTTGCAGCACAAGATCGAGCGTGTCACCGAGGTATTGCCGCTGGTCTGGGACGCGGCTGCTTCGTACAGTCCGGGCCAGACTGTCATCCACGACGGCCGGATCTGGAGCTGGCAGGGAGCCGCAGCGGGCAACGAAACGCCACCCGGTACCCACTGGAAGGACGTGGGTGATGCCATCGCTGACGCTGGCGCCGTTGTTGGTCGTGTCGACCAGCTTGAGATGGACGTCACCGAGGTTGATGGCAAGGTGGCCGCACAGGGTCAGAAGGTCGACGGATTGTTCGCCCAGGTCAGTGACCACAGCGCGGGCGAGGAGGACTACAACGTCGGTGAGAACGACGTTACTGCCGGTGCCATCACCGTCTACAGCGTAATGGCGGAGAAGGACGCGGCGCTGGCCAAGCGGGTGGATACGGTCGAGGCATCCATCGATGGTGTTCCTGGCAAGATTGAAGGTGTCAGCGCGGCCGTGCAGCAGGTCTCACAGGCCGTGGTCAACCTGGATGGCAAGGTCAGCGCGACCTATACGGTCAAGGCACAGATCACCAGCGCCGGGCAGATCTACATGGCCGGTATGGGCCTGGGCGTGGAGCAGCAGCCTGATGGCAGCTACCAGAGCCAGATCCTGATGCAGGCCGACCGCTTCGCGCTGATCAATGAGAGGAACGGGCAGATCACCACGCCCTTCGTAGTCGAGAACGGGCAGACCTTCATCAGTCAGGCGTTGATCGGCAACGGCAGGATCCAGAACGCGATGATCGGTGACTTCATCCAGTCCAACGCGGTGGGTGCCAAGGGCTTGCCGCGTTGGCGGTTGGACAAGAGCGGTGCGATGACCATGACAGGCCCCGACAACGGGGGCTATCTGACCATCGTCAACAACGTGATCCAGGTATTTGATGCAGCCGGAACGCTGCGCGTACAGATGGGGGTGTGGTGATGCCTGCAGGAATTCAAGTATTCAATGCCGACGGCAGCCTGGGTTACGACCCTCGGGGCAGGCTGTTCCGCGTCCTTGCGCGTATCCAATATAGCGTGGTCGATGGCAGTGCCGCGTTTTCCCGGCAACCGGAGGATACGGATCTGACGCCGGTAGCCCTCGGCTGGTATGCCCCGGACTTCAGCATCGACATGGCTGCCGGCACCATCAGCTGGCGACACGTCAATGTTCCTCTCAACCGCCGCTACGGTGGCACTGTCGAAATATGGACGCGCTGACATGACCGCAGGAATCAAGATCATCAATGACTGGGGTACGGTGTTGATCGACGACACCTTTCCCACGCTTGCCATGCTCGCCCAGGGAACCACTACGCTGGATAGTGAGGGCAGCCGGTACATTGGCAATCATTCAGGCACCGTCGCGGTGCGATCGACGTCAGTTGTGGGCTATCAGTACTTCAACGAGATTGATGGCTATCCCCGAGGACTATTCCTGTTCGGTCCGCCTGGAGCGGTCGTGGAGTGGTATGTCTACGCACCGCCACAGGAGCCACCGAGCAACTTCGGATTGATCATTCGCGACGGTACAGGGCGGTTGACGTTCGATGCGGGCAGGAAGGCTGCACGCGTTGCCGGGTTGCGTTCGTCTTCGAGCCGGCCCGGCTGGCAGGGCACCGCCGGATTCGATCCGGGGCGAGCCTGGGCAGTGATGCCACTGATCTATGCGTTCGATTCGGTCAATACGTTCCGGCGCTGGGGTGATCCGCAGGAGTATCTGCAATACGAGGATGTGAGCATCTCGGGAGGCGCGGTAAATGGTGGCACCATAACCTTCGGGATGACGCAGAAGAGCCGGCGTACCTATGGCCCCTACTACGGGAGTCCCTTGCCAGCCGGATTCACCTATGCCTCGAACAACGCGGCTCTTGCCGTGATCGACGTGACGGGCTATTAGCGCGGCGGGCAGCGGTTTCCTTGGCCGCGCAGCCGGGGGAGCCATTTGAGCCCCCCGGTCCCTTCCCGTAGACTGCGCCCCTCCCACGCTCCCAGACGACGCACTGCAGTGATCACGCCACCCTGAACCTTGCCGCCCTTCGGCAGCCGGCCCATCCGGCTCAGGAACCCGTGTCTTTCCACTGCAGCGCCACGTGGCCCCGCCCGCGTGTGCGCGGAGCTTTTCCATGCAAACGTCCTATCCCCTGCGCCAGCAATGGCTCGGCAATCTCCGTGGTGATCTGCTGTCCGGTGCCGTTGTTGCCCTGGCGCTGATTCCCGAAGCCATCGCGTTCTCGCTGATCGCTGGCGTCGACCCCAAGGTCGGCCTGTATGCCGCGTTCTCCATCGCCGTGATCACCGCCATCGCCGGTGGCCGGCCGGGCATGATTTCCGCTGCCACCGGTGCGATGGCATTGGTGATGGTCGACCTCGTTCGTGATCACGGCCTGCAGTACCTGTTCGCCGCCAGCATCCTGGCCGGCCTGCTGCAGGTAGTGGCCGGCGTGTTCAAACTCGGTTCGTTGATGCGCTTCGTCTCGCGCTCGGTCATCACCGGCTTCGTCAACGCACTGGCCATACTGATCTTCCTGGCGCAGATGCCGGAACTGATCGGCCGCGGCCCCACCGTCTACGTCCTGTGCGCCGCCGCGCTGGCGATCATCTACCTGCTGCCACGGGTTACCCGCGCCGTACCTTCGCCGCTGGTGGCCATTGCCGTGTTGACAGCGGTGGTGATGGGGTTCGGCATCGACGTACGCAGTGTCGGCGACATGGGCCGGCTGCCCGACAGCCTGCCGCACTTCTTCATCCCCGACGTGCCGATGACGTGGGACACCCTGCGCATCCTGCTGCCGGTGTCGGCGACGCTGGCGGTGGTCGGGCTGCTCGAATCGATGATGACCCTGCAGATTGTCGAGGACATCACCGAGACGCCCAGCGAACGCAACCGCGAATGCGTCGGCCAGGGCCTGGCCAATACGGTCACCGGTTTCCTCGGTGGCATGGCCGGCTGCGCGATGATCGGCCAGTCGGTCATCAACGTGACCTCCGGCGGTCGAGGCCGGCTGTCCTGCCTGGTGGCCGGTGTACTGCTGCTGGTGCTGGTGGTGTACGGCAGCGATCTGGTGCAGCAGATTCCGATGGCGGCGTTGGTGGCGGTGATGATCATGGTCAGCATCGGTACCTTCAGCTGGCGCTCGCTGCGTGACCTGCGCACGCATCCGCGCAGTTCGTCGGCGGTGATGCTGCTGACCGTGGTGGTCACCGTGGCCACCCACGACCTGGCCAAGGGTGTGCTCAGCGGCGTGTTGTTGTCCGCCCTGTTCTTCGCCCGCAAGGTGGGCCGCATGCTGGACGTGCAACTCGAAGACGTTGCGGACATGCAGGTCTACCGTGTACGCGGCCAGGTGTTCTTCGCCTCGGCCGGACAGCTCGGGGCGGCGTTTGATTACCAGCATGTGGCAGCGAAGGTCGAGATCGACCTGCGCGAGGCCCACCTGTGGGATCTGACCGCGGTCGCAGCGCTGCAACACGCGCAGGAAAAGCTCGCCGCGCACGGCGCCGAGGTCAGCGTTGTCGGCCTCAACGCCGCCAGCCAGACGCTGATCGAACGGGTGGGAGGGCGCGGCGGCGCACATTGACCGCGCGCCTGGTCCAAACCTGTGCCGGGATCCAGGCATCGGTCTGGCAAGCCGGATTTCTGCGATGCCGTCCGCGCAAGCTGAATCCAGTCAGCCATCTGAAACCGCCGCTGTCGTAGGATTGCCACCGTGATGGGGCCGATGGACGGCCCCTCCCGGCCGGCGACCGCTGGCGACACGCAAGGGAGATACAAGCAATGCAGGCAATGGATGCCCGTCGGGGCAATGAACAGATCGCCTCCGGCCGTCGGTACTGGAAGGTGCTGGCCCTGTGCCTGGCGCTCACCGCGTGCCAGGCACCTTCTTCCCCTGCATCGGCCGAAGCGGCGCCCCCCCCGGCACCGCTCGCCGCGGCCGCGCCGGCAGCGACCCCCAACCCAGCGTCTGGTGATTCCTCCGGGTACCCCGATGCGTCCTACACGGACGGTCGCTTGCGCCCGGCTTATGGCTGGTGCGTGGATGGCGTGGAGGATGCGGGCAAGCTGCAGGCCTGCGGCAAGGACGAACTGGCCTATCAGGAAGGGCGCCTGCAGGAGGGTGCCAGCAAAGCCGTGACCGGGCTCGATGCTGCTGCGAAGAATGCGTTCCTGGCCACCCAGGCGACCTGGCGCAGCGATACCGACCGTCATTGCGCCGCTCCGGCCAATGCCGGGGTGGATGACCTGCAGAAGGCACAGGAGTGCCGCCTGTTCCGCGTGGCCAACCGCGCTGACGCATTGCTGGCGCAGAGTGCGCCGCCGGATACCTCCTATACCCAGGCAACGCTGCGGCCCGAATACACCCGTTGCGTGCAGGATGCCCGGGGCATGGACGACCAGCTGGAAGTCTGCGACACGACCGAGCTCGCCCACCACAAAGCACTGCTGGAAGCACAGGTTGCGCGGCTGATGGACAGCCCTGACGGCCCGGCCAAGGACCGCTGGATGGACGAGCAGGCCAACTGGGCCGAGGACACCGACAAGCGCTGCAGTGCGGCCACGGAGAGCGTGGGTCAGGCGCTGGACGCGCAGTCGTGCCGCATCAACCGCTACGCCAACCGCGCAGTGGAACTGCAGAAGCGCATGCTGGCCCCCTGACGGGGCCTCCGGCGTGTGCAGCGCATCGAAGCATTGACCGGTAGGAAGCAGACCATGGCGAGCAGGACCTTGAGCATTGTGGTGACGGCGATGGTGGTGCTGTGCACCGGCCAGGTGCATGCCGCGTCCGCGCTGAGCGCGGCCTACCAGGCGTGCTCAGGCCGCGCGCAGGGCACCATCGAAGAAGCCGCCTGCCTGTCCAGCGAATCGGACCGGCAGGACCGCCGGTTGAACCAGGCGTACCAGCAGTTGCAGGGACGCCTCGACGCCACGGCCAAGACCCACCTGCTGGCCGCGCAACGGGCGTGGCTGCAGTCGCGCCAACGCGATGGCGAACTGGAAACCGTGCTGTACGACGATTCGCAGCCGGGCAACCTGCAACAGAAATTGAATGACACCGAGCGCCTGCGCGCGCGCGCCGATCAGCTGGAAACCTACCTGCGCCTGATCGGTCCGTAATCCGCAACACGGTCATCCCTCCACGGATCAGGAAGTGAGCCATGCCAAACAACATCGATACCCGTAACCTGGACGCAACCGCCGGCGCGGTGTTTTTCGCCGTCGGACGCGGCACCGAAGGTGGCGGATCGTCGTACCACCTCAGCATCGCCGGCATCACCAAGGGACTGGATGAGCCGAAGTGGGGCACGGTCAGCGCGGTGGCCGCCAACAGTGGCTATTCGCTGGGGACCATCCAGGTCGACTTCGGCCAGCGTGGCAAATGGCCGCTGGGCGCCACCGAAGAGCGTGCGCTGAAGCCCGGCGAGACGACCTACGTGGACGCGGTCATCCAGCAGGCCAGCAGCTACGCCAAGGCGCACCATCTGCCCTTCACCAGCGACCGCGCCGACCTGCGTGCGGACCTGCTCAGCCACGGCGACGGCGAGGGCAAGCGCTCCTCGATCCGCTTCATCGATGTCCCGACCCGCGACAGCATCAACGCTTGGGCCGGGTCGCCCGAAGGCAAGCAGTGGATCCACACCCACGTGGACTACCCGCAGGTGCGCAACGCCACCCGCATCGCCATGACCATGCTGGACAAGCACGGTAGTGGCATTGCAGAAGACAAGCGTTTCGAAGCGATCGCGCTGATCGCCAAGTCCGCCAACCAGTTGCCGGGGACACTGCCGCAGCTGGAAGCGGTACTGAAGCGGGGCGGCGACTACCAGGACCTGCGCGACAAGGCGGCCGAGATCCGCCAGGACAAGAAATACTATGCCGGCCTGGCGGCCGCTGACGTCGCCGCTGGCTATGAAGAGGCCTATCCCCGCCACTCGGCGGAGATGGATCGCGCGCATCTGAAAGTGGGTCGCCGCGACTTCGCGCCGGCCAACGAAGGCAACGATCCCGATATCCGCGTAGCGCTGGAACAGGCGCGCTCGCACAAGAACGGTGGCGCTGGCCCGCAGGTGCTGAAAGAGGGTTCTACCGGCCGCGCGGTGGAGAAGCTGGAGCACAACCTGCATGCCTTGGGTTACGGCGGTGCAGGCGCCCAGGCGATCCACCCTGATCGCCAGTTCGATGCCAGCACCCGGCAGGCCGTCGAAGCCTTCCAGCGCGACCACCGTCTGAATCCGGTCGATGGCAAGGTGGGGCCTGCGACGCTGGGTGCGATCGACCGCGAGGCGCGCGCGCTGCAACGTGACATGGCCGCGCTGGGCCTGACCGATGCGCATGGCAAAGCGATCACCGCCGATGGCTACCTGGGGGCTGGCAGCCAGCACGCCATCAATGTGTTCCAGCAGCAGCACCATCTGCCGGCCACCGGCATGGCCGACGCACAGACGCGCCGCGCCATCGATGCCGAGGCCGCACAGCATCGCCCTGCTGCGCCTTCGCCTGCCGCCCCGGCAGCCCCGGCAGCCCCGACTGCGCCGGCAGCACCGACGAGGGCTGCGCCACCCGCAGCGCAGCAGCACACCGGTCCTGCCGGCGCCGCAGCGCCCGGTGGCGGGCGCATTTCCGTGGTGGAACCCTTCGGCAACGGCAGCAGCAACCGCGTCCTTCGCCATGGCATCAGCGGCGAGGACGCGTTCCGCGAGCTGAAGATCCACCATCCCAAAACCAATGCCGCCGCCGTGCGCGCCGGCGATGCCAGCAAGGTTGACCGCACCGCGGACATGGTTGACGGCGAACTGGAGGCCGTGCGCAAGCGCGAGGACATCAACGGCATTCCGCTGGTGCAGAAGGACCTGATCCTGACTGACCGTGCCGGCGGGCGCAGCCTGATGATTCCCAGTCCGGTGGCTGGCTACGTCAAGCTCAACAACGACGGCACCAATTCCATCAGCATCTACAGCCATCCGGTCGGCGATGCCCGCCGTGAGCTGGTGGGCCAGGTGTTGCACGGCGCTGTCGGCTCCATCCCGTACAAGACCGGCGATTTCGTCGAGTACGGTGCGCCGCTGGTGCGCCAGTCCGATGTGGGATCGCCCGGCGCGGTGCACGCGCATATCGAAGTGGAGCCGGCGCAGTTCCGGCGCTACCTCGGCGACATGCTCAACGACCGCATCACCCTCGGTGGCAAGGTGCAAGCGCAGGGGCCCGAAGCCGCGCAGGCCGCACGCACCACGCAGCAGGCGCCGATGGCCGATGGCATGCTGGTGAAGGGCGAACGCGGTGACGAGGTCAAGGCGCTGCAGGGCAAGCTGGCAGCACTGGGCCACGTGGGCGCCGACGGCAAGCCGCTGGCGACCGATGGCATCTACGGCAAGGACACCTTTGCGGCGGTCAAGCAGTTCCAGGCCAACAACGGCCTCGAGCAGGATGGCAAGGCCGGCCGCCAGACCCTGGGCCGATTGGATGACCCGGCCGCAGTGAAGGCCGCAGGTCAGCCTGCTGCGCCGGCAAAGGCGGAGCCGACCGCACCGGCAGCTCCCAGCATGCGTGACCCTTCGCATGCCGAGAATCCGCGCTTCAACCAGGCGCTGGAGAAACTGCAGGTGCTGCAACAGCAGCGCGTGCAGGCCGGGCTCTGCCCGCTGTTCGCCAACGCGCAGGAAACCGAACGTGCTGCTGGCCAGCTGGCCTACGAGAGCAAGGTCGCCGGCATGCGCCAGATCGACCACGTGGTCGCGCGCCCGGATGGCAGCGGTCTGTTCGCCGTGCAGGGCAACGTCGGCGACCCGGCCGCGCAGCGCACCTTCGTCGACAGCCGACAGGCCGTGTCGCAGTCGGTCGAGGCCAGCACCCGCCAGACCGAGGAACTGGATATCCAGTTCAACCAGCGCGTGCAGGAACAACAGCAGGAGCAGGTGAAGGGGCGCGCGCAGTAAGGTCGCCGCGGTGGGTTCCCGGGCCGGTCGTATGCCGGCTCCGGGCAGTACTCCGGGCGTCGTCGTCGCCGTTCAGCCCAGCGGTGTAAACTATTGATCTCACTGGCAATGCCAGTCTCCACGATCAACCGCCCGATGACGTCCGCCACCGCCCGTTACGCTGATTCCCTGCGCCTGTCCGTCGCCCCCATGATGGACTGGACCGACCGCCATTGCCGGGTGTTCCATCGCCTGCTGGCGCCGGGCGCGCGGCTGTACACCGAAATGGTGCACGCCAACGCGGTGATCCACGGTGATCGCCAGCGCCTGCTTGGTTTCGATGCCAGCGAACAACCGCTGGCGCTGCAGCTCGGTGGCAGCGATCCGGCCCTGTTGGCACAGGCCGCGCGCATCGCCGCCGAGTGGGGCTATGACGAGGTCAACCTCAACTGCGGCTGCCCGTCCGACCGCGTGCAGGCCGGCCGTTTCGGTGCCTGCCTGATGCGCGAGCCGGTGCTGGTGGCCGAGTGCGTATCGGCCATGGTCGAGGCGGTGGACATCCCGGTGACGGTGAAGTGCCGCCTGGGCGTGGACGAGGACGACAACTACGACGTATTCGCCAGCTTCGTCGACCGCCAGGTCGATGCCGGTGCCGCGATGGTGGTGGTGCACGCCCGCAATGCCTGGTTGAAGGGCCTGTCGCCGAAGGAGAACCGCGAGGTTCCGCCGCTGAAGTACGACTGGGCCTATCGCCTGAAGCAGGAGCGCCCGGCGCTGCCGGTGGTGCTCAATGGCGGCCTGGCCAGCATCGAGGCGGTGCAGGCGCAGGCCGCGCACGTCGATGGCGTGATGCTCGGCCGCGCGGCCTACCACGACCCCTACCTGCTGCATCAGCTGGAGGCCCTGCACACCGGCGCGCCGCTGCGACCGCGCGGTGAACTGCTGCGCGCCCTGCGTCCGTACATCGAAGCCCGCCTGGGCGAGGGCCTGGCCCTGAAGCACATCACCCGCCACATCCTCGGCCTGTTCCACGGCCAGCCCGGTGGCCGCGCATTCCGCCAGGTGCTGAGCGAGGGCGCACACCGCCCGGGCGCCGGCTGGGCCCTGATCGAGCAGGCGCTGGAAGTGACCGATCGTGGCGCTGATCGCGCTGCAGCGTGACCGTCGTCACATTCCTGACTTGACAAGCGGAGCGGATTCGTTCCGAATGTTCACTTAGCTGAACGACACGACGGAGCATCCCGAAAAGTTCAGACCGGATTCACCGCCCGAAACCAAGAATTTGCAAAAGATTTGTAAAACGCCGGGTTCCATTCCGGTGCCCGGATTTACGACTTTTGAACGAATCGCCGTGCTCGGCTAGGATCGCATCGATGTCTTCCGCTCCCTTCCACCGCTGTTTTGCCCTGGCCACCTGTGTGGTCCTGGCGGCTGCCCCGCTGTCTTCGGCGCTGGCGCAGGACCCGCAGCGGGAGCAGGGGCGCGCTGAAATGATGGAGCGCGGTGGCCGTGCGGCCAACAACGAGCGCTCGCTGTCCGATGCCGTGCGCCGCGTGCAGCGCACCACCGGCGGCCACATCTTGGGCGCCGAGCGGGTGCCGTTCGATGGTCGTGACATCAACCGGGTCAAATACATGGACGACCGCGGTCGGGTCCGCTACATGGACGACCCCGCCCCGGCACGTTCACAACCGCGCACGCCGCGGTCGGATATGTCATCACTACGCGGCGATAACCCCTGAACAGGGATAGTTGTCGCTATCAACCCGTACCCACAGGCCTCCGGGCCGCACCCAGCACACTAGGGAGAGTTCATGCGTATCCTTCTGGTCGAAGACGAAGCCCCGCTGCGTGAGACCCTGGCAGCCCGGCTCAAGCGCGAAGGTTTTGCCGTCGATGCAGCGCAGGACGGCGAAGAAGGCCTGTACATGGGCCGCGAAGTACCGTTCGACGTCGGCATCATCGACCTTGGCCTGCCCAAGATGTCGGGCATGGAGCTGATCAAGGCCCTGCGCGACGAAGGCAAGAAGTTCCCGGTGCTGATCCTGACCGCGCGTTCGAGCTGGCAGGACAAGGTCGAGGGCCTGAAGCAGGGCGCCGACGATTACCTGGTCAAGCCGTTCCATGTGGAAGAGCTGCTGGCCCGCGTCAACGCGCTGCTGCGCCGCGCCGCAGGCTGGAGCAAGCCGACCCTGGAATGCGGCCCGGTTGCCCTGGATCTGGCAGCGCAGACCGTCAGCGTGGCCGGCAGCAATGTCGACCTCACCAGCTACGAGTACAAGGTGCTGGAGTACCTGATGATGCATGCCGGTGAACTGGTCTCCAAGGCCGACCTCACCGAGCACATCTACCAGCAGGACTTCGATCGTGACTCGAACGTGCTGGAAGTGTTCATCGGCCGCCTGCGCAAGAAGCTGGACCCGGATGGCGAACTGAAGCCGATCGAGACCGTGCGCGGTCGTGGTTACCGTTTCGCGATTCCACGCAACGAGGGCTGAGGCCTTCAGCAGGCGATAAACGATGTCCGGCCGTCTGTGGTTCTTCCGACGCTGGCGGCCGCGCTCTCTGCAGGCGCGCCAGATGTTCGCCGCGTCCGTGGGTCTGGTCGCGTTCCTGGCGCTGGCCGGTTACGCGCTCGATGCCGCCTTCGCCGACACGGCGAAGGCGAACCTGCGTGAGCGCCTGAAGAACTACGCCACCTCCTACGCGGCCGGCATCGACTTCACCCGCGATCGCTCGCTGTACATCCGTGAGCAGCCGCCGGATCCGCGTTTCGACGTGCCCGGCAGCGGCCTGTACCTGCAGGTGGTGATGCCCGACGGCAAGGGCAATTCAATGTCCGCCGAAGGCCCGATGCTGCCCACCGTCGGTGGCGGCCTGCTGGCCCCGCGCCAGGAAGTGTTCGAAGGCCCGCTGCCGATGATCCAGATCGACGGCAGCCAGGGCTCGGTGTACCGCTATGGCCTGGGCCTGGTGTGGGATGCCGACGCCGACCCCGCTACCGAATTCCCGTACACCATCTACGTGATGGAAGACTCGCGCGCGCTGGGTGCACAGCTGCGCGTGTTCCGCAGCCGGGTCTGGTTCTACCTGGGCGGCATCGGCCTGATCCTGCTGCTGCTGCAGACGGTCATCCTGCAGTGGAGCCTGCGTCCGTTGCGGCGGGTGATCACCGAGCTGACCAAGGTCCAGCGCGGCGAGACCGAGCGCATGAGCGAGCGCCACCCGCGCGAGCTGGAGCCGTTGACCGACAGCATCAATGCCTTCATCGAGGGCGAGCGTGAGAACCTCGAGCGGCAGCGCAATACCCTGGCCGACCTGGCGCACAGCCTGAAGACGCCGATCGCGGTGCTGCGCACGCAGATGGACAGCGGTGCCGGTGATGGCGCGCTGCGCGAAGAGCTGGACGTGCAGCTGCAGCGCATGAACAACCTGGTGTCCTACCAGCTGGCACGTGCGGCCTCGTCGGGCCACAAGCTGTTCTCGGCACCGTTGCCGATCGAATCCAACGCCGAGGAAATCGTTCGCGGCCTGGAGAAGGTCTATGCGTCGAAGGGCGTGCTGTGCGAATTCGACATCGACCCGGCCGCACGCTTCCACGGCGAACCGGGTGACCTGCAGGAACTGCTGGGCAACCTGCTGGAGAACGCGTTCAAGTGGGCCAAGCGCCGCGTGCTGCTGACCGCGCAGCCGCTGCCGGCGCCGAACGCGCGTCGCGCCGGTCTGCTGCTGGCGGTGGATGACGATGGCCCGGGCATCGCCCCGGAAGACATCGGCAAGGTGCTGCAGCGTGGCGTGCGCGGCGACGAGCGCGTGCAGGGCCACGGCATCGGTCTGTCGATCGTGCAGGACCTGATCAAGGATTACCGCGGCGAGCTGCAGGTGTCCCGTTCCAGTGAACTGGGTGGCGCCCGTTTCGAAGTGCAGCTGCCGCCGGGGCCGTAAGCCTCCGCAATCGGTACTGCCCGCCACTGGCCGACGCCTTCAAACGGTAGTGCCGGCCGCTGGCCGGCAACCCCCCTCCCCT
>NZ_JBYOLA010000017.1:0-89233 GCF_057799055.1 Stenotrophomonas sp. 14P6.2.3 | reverse complement strand
GGGGGAGTTCGAGGTTGCGGGCCAGCGGCCGGCACTACCTCAAGGAGAAATACATGCGAAAGACAGGGATGTTGGTGATCGTCAGCCTGCTGTTGGCCCCCGCCGTGCAGGCTGCGCCTGCCTGCCAGCAACCGGCCGACGTAGCACGGGCCTTCTTCGAAGCGACCACCGGCAAGGGCGATCTGCTGCAGCCGCCGCAGGCACTGGTCAGCGCGGCATTTGCCAAGTCGCTGCACGCCGAGCGTGCCTGCCAGGTGCGCGAAGAGGGCATCTGCACGATCGATTCCGATCCGTGGCTGGACGCGCAGGACGGGGATATCGACGGCCCCGTGCGCTACAGCTGGAAGCAGGCGTCAGCCACGGCGGGCCAGGTCGAGATGCGCTACTCGGTTTGGAACAAGGCCTACGTGACGCGGTTGCCGATGGTGCGCAAGGGGGAGGGCTGCTGGCTGGTCGATGACATCCTCACCAACAGCGGCCGCTCGGTGCGGAAGATCCTGGCCCAGCCGCTTCCTTGAGCCCATGGGGCATCCACGCATGGCGTGGACCTACTGGCTCCGATTGCCGGCCGGCGGTCGGCACGCCTCTATCGCGAATGCCCGAACACCAGCTCGATCACGAACTGGCTGCCGAAGAATGCCAGCAGCAGCAACAGCATCGCCGTCAGCGTCCAGTGCACCGCCTTCGTGCCGCGCCAGCCGTAGCGACGGCGGCCGATCAGCAGCACGCCGAACACGATCCACGACAGCACGCTCAGCACCGTCTTGTGCACCAGCTTCTGCGCCAGCAGGTCGTCGACGAACAGCACGCCGGTGACGAGGGTCAGGGTCAGCAGGGCGAAGCCGACGGTGATCACCCGGAACAGCAGCGATTCAAGGTCGGCCATCGGCGGCAGCGCACGCAGCCACGGACGGAATTCACGGCGACGCAGCGCCCGTTCCTGCAGCCACAGCATGATCGCCAGCAGCGCTGCGATGCTCAACGTGGCGTAGGCCAGCAGCGCCAACCAGGCGTGGCTGGCCAGACGCCAGCCCAGCAGCTTGCTCGGTTCGTGGCCGTAGCTGTGATAGACCACCAGCAGCAGCGCGGCCAGCGGGAACACCACCACGCCCAACGTGGACATGCGCCCGCGCGCGCCCACCAGCGAGGTCAGCCAGGCCATGCCCAGACCCACCAGCGACAGCGCGGCGAAGAAGTGCATGTCCGGTCCGCCGGTCGTGCGCATCGCCACCAGCACGTGGTAGCCGCCATGCAGCAGCATCGCCGGCAGCGCAGGCCACAGCCACACAGGCGAGGTCACCCCGTCGTTGCGACCAAGGGCGCGCACCAGCAGGGCGCTGGCGGCCAGGTAGAGCAGGACGGCGATGAGAACGATTGTCATCGTTGAAGTTTCGCATACCCCCGGGGTGCTGGCGACGGGCCTGGCGTCGCAGTCCGGGGAGCGCGGTGGACCCGTTATACTGTGGGCCTTATTGTCCCCCGCTTTCAGACAGGTTGCGCCGCATGTTCGAGTCCCTGACCCAGCGCCTTTCCGGCACCATCGAGCGCCTGCGCGGCCGTGGCCGCCTGACCGAAGAGAACATCCGCGAGGCGACCCGCGAGGTCCGCATCGCGCTGCTCGAAGCCGACGTCGCGCTGCCGGTGGTGCAGGCCCTGATCGAGCGCATCAAGGTGCGTGCGGTCGGCCAGGAAGTGCTGAAGTCGCTGACCCCGGGCCAGGCCCTGATCAAGGTCGTGCGCGACGAGCTGACCGCAGTGATGGGCGCCGAGGCCAGCGACCTGAACCTCAACGTTCCCGCTCCGGCCATCATCCTGATGGCGGGCCTGCAGGGCGCCGGCAAGACCACCACGGTCGGCAAGCTGGCCAAGCACCTGAAGGAAAAGCGCAAGAAGAAGGTGATGGTGGTCTCGGCCGACGTCTACCGTCCGGCGGCGATCGAGCAGCTGAAGACGCTGGCCGAGCAGGTGGGCGTGCTGTTCTTCCCGTCCAGCGCCGACCAGAAGCCGGAGGCCATCGTCCGCGCCGCCATCGATGACGCGCGCAGGTCGTTCGTCGACGTGCTGCTGGTCGATACCGCCGGCCGCCTCGCCATCGACGAAGCGATGATGGCCGAGATCAAGGCCCTGCACGCCGCGGTCAACCCGGCTGAAACCCTGTTCGTGGTCGATGCCATGACCGGCCAGGACGCGGCCAATACCGCCAAGGCCTTCGGTGATGCGCTGCCGCTGACCGGCGTGGTGCTGACCAAGACCGACGGTGACGCCCGTGGCGGCGCCGCGCTGAGCGTGCGCTACATCACCGGCAAGCCGATCAAGTTCGTCGGTGTCAGCGAAAAGCCGGAAGGCCTGGACGTATTCCACCCGGACCGTATCGCCAGCCGCATCCTCGACATGGGCGACGTGCTGTCGCTGGTCGAGCAGGTCGAGCAGCAGGTCGACAAGGACAAGGCGCAGAAGCTGGCCGAGAAGGTCGCCAAGGGCAAGAAGTTCGATCTGAACGACATGCGCGACCAGCTCGAGCAGATGCAGAACATGGGCGGCATCGGCGGTCTGATGGACAAGCTGCCGGGCCTGGGCCAGATTCCCGAGCACCTCAAGCAGCAGGTCAGCCAGGGCAAGGAAGTGCCGCGCATGATCGCCATCATCGGCTCGATGACCAAGAAGGAACGGCGCAACCCGAACCTGCTCAACGGCTCGCGTCGCGCACGTATCGCCAAGGGCTCGGGCGTGACCCCGGCTGACGTCAACAAGCTCATGAAGCAGTACATGCAGATGGAAAAGATGATGAGCAAGATGGCCGGTGGCGGCATGAAGGGCATGATGCGCAGCATGAAGGGCATGATGGGCGCCATGGGCGGCCGTGGCATGCCGTTCCGCTGAGCGCACGCTGCACCGAACGCTTGAACAACCCGCAGAATCAATCAAAGGAATGTGCATGAACAAGTCGATCGTGGTGATGGCGCTGGCCCTGGGCCTGGTTGCCTGCAAGGACGACACCTCCGTGTCGCAGAAGGCCGGCAATGCCATCAGCGGCACCGCTGCCGATTTCGTCGCCGGGCTGGGCGAGGGCGTGGACAAGAAGATGAACGTGACGCTGCAGGCCGATCCGGGCCTGGCTGCGCAGGGCCTTACCGTCACCCTCGGCAAGAGCCGTGGCATGGGCTCCAAGGACGCGGCGGTCTACGTGGTGGCCGACAAGGCCTTCAAAGGCAAGCTGGTGGCGCGTGCACTGGATGCCGAGGGCACCGAGATCGGCCGCGCCAGCGCCGAGGAAGAGTTCGCCGCGGATGACGCGCGCTATGTGACGTTCAAGTTCAACGAAGAAATGGACAGCCAGCTGGTCCGCACCTACGCGGTGTCTGCACGCTGAGCAACGCGGGAGCGGATCGCCCGATGCGACGCTCCCGTCCACAGTGTCTGGCGTATGCTGGCAGCGACTCCTCCCACAGGTGCGTCGCGTGAGCCTTTCGCCGATTCTCGAACGCGCCGACGATTTCTGTCGGCGTTTTTCATTGCAGCTGCCGATCCTGCTGGCACCGATGGCCGGCGCCTGTCCGGTTCCACTTTCGGCCACGCTGGCCAACGCCGGCAGCATGGGCGCGATGGGCGCCGTGTTATCGCCTGCGGCTGATATCGGTCGCTGGATGCAGGACTTCCGGGCCGCGTCCAGCGGGCCGGCGCAGGTGAACCTGTGGTTGCCCGATCCCGCGCCGCTGCGCGATGTGGCCGCCGAGGCCGCCACGCGTGCTTTCCTGGGCCAGTGGGGGCCGGAGGTTGCGGCCAGTGCAGCGGATGCCACGCCTGCCGATTTCGAAGATCAATTCAGTGCGCTGCTGGCGGCACGGCCGGCGGTGGCCTCGACCATCATGGGCGTGCTGTCACCGCGTCATGTGCAGCAGTTGAAGGATGCGGGCATCGCCTGGATCGCCTGCGCGACGACGCTGGCCGAAGCGCGCGCTGCACAGGATGCGGGTGCTGACGCCGTGGTCGCGCAAGGTGCTGAAGCCGGTGGCCATCGCGGTGCCTTCGATCCGATGCGTGCCGAGCAGCAGCTGGTCGGCCTGTTTGCGCTGCTGCCGCGGCTGGCGGACAACCTGAAGATTCCGGTGATCGCTGCGGGGGGAATCGGCGATGGTCGCGGCATTGCTGCTGCCTTGATGCTCGGAGCCAGCGCGGTGCAGATCGGCACGGCCTTCCTGCGTACGCCCGAAGCGGCGGTGGCACCGGCATGGGCCGATGCGTTGGCCCGCAGCGAACCCGAAGACACCTGGCCGACCCGCGCTTTCAGCGGGCGTCTGGGGCGTGGGCTGGCGACCGCCTACGTGCGTGCCGCTGCCACCGAGGGCGCACCCGCGCCGCGCCCGTATCCGGTGCAGCGTGGCCTGACCGGACCGATGCGCAAGCAGGCCACGCAGGAAAACCGGCTTGCTGCGATGCAGGCCTGGGCCGGGCAGTCGGCGTGGATGGCACCGGCAGCGCCGGCCGCCGACGTGCTGCGTGGCATGTGGGAACAGGCGCAGGCACTGCTGCGATGACGGCGACCTGCAACGGCGCCACGGCGCGGGTCGAAGACCTGTTGCCGGCGCTGACCAACTATGGCCACTTCACCTCGCTGCAGGTGCGCGGCCGCGCGGTGCAGGGGCTCGGTCTGCATCTGCAGCGGCTGGCGCAGGCAACGCAGGCGTTGTTCCGCAGCCGGCTCGATATCGTGCAGGTGCAGGCGTGGATGGCACAGGCGCTGCAGCAGGCCGGTCAGATCGACGCATCGATGCGGGTCACCGTGTTCTCGCGCCGTTTCGATTTCCGCGATCCGCTTGCAAGCGTGCCGGTGGATGTACTGGTTGCCGTCTCCGCACCGGTCGCGCTGACCGCGCCCAAGCGCGTACGCAGCGTGACAGGGCAGCGCGAGCTGCCGCAGATCAAGCACGTCGGCACGTTCGGCCTGTTCGCCCAGCGCCGTGCCGCGCTGGCAGCGGGTTTCGACGATGCGCTGCTGGTGACTGCCGATGGGCAGATCAGCGAAGGCACGACCTGGAACCTGGCGGTGCATGACGGCGAACACCTGGTCTGGCCGCAGGCGCCTGCGCTGCGGGGAACTGCTGAAGCGCTGCTGCAGGCGGGCTGGGTGGGTCCACAGCAGGCCCGCCCGTTGCGGCTGGATGCGCTGGCCGGCATGCAGGCCGCCTTCGCCTGCAACGCCAGCGGGCTGTGGGCGCTGGACGCCATCGACGGTCAAGCGCTGCCGGGTTCGCAGGCGCTGGCCGAGCAGGGCAGGGCGGTGCTGGCGCGGGTGCCCTGGCAGCCGCTTTCCTGAACGGGAAGTCCTGAAAGCCGCCGGGCATGGCCCGGCGCTACCGGGCAGGTCCGTTTTTCCGCGGGGTTGGCTCGGCCGGAATCTGCCGCTATAATCGCCCGCTTACCGCGCCATCCTGGCGACTGGGCAATAGGAAAAAACCACCATGGTCAAGATTCGACTGACCCGCGGCGGCGCCAAGAAGCGTCCGTTCTACCACATCATCGTCACCGACGTCCGCAGCGCCCGCGACGGCCGCAACATCGAGCGCGTTGGCTTCTACAACCCGGTTGCACAGGGTGGCGAGAAGCGCATCGAGCTGGACCTGGCCCGCGTTGACCATTGGGTCAAGAACGGCGCCCAGCCGACCGAGAAAGTTCGCAACCTGATCAAGGAAGCGAGCAAGTCCCAGGCCGCTGCGGCCTGATCCTGACGGGCCGCGCCCTGGTGCGGCCCATCTGATTGAACGCAGATGAAAGATAACGAGCGCCGCATCCTGCTTGGCAGGGTTGTCGGCGCTTTTGGTGTGCGCGGCGAAATAAAGCTCGAGTCCTGGACCGAGCCGCGTTCCGCTATTTTCCGTTACCAACCGTGGATCCTGCGCAGCCCCAACGGGCAGGAATCGACGCTTGAAGGCGCCCGTGGCCGGGATACCGGCAAGCACCTTGTGGCCCGCTTCCCGGGTATCGAGGATCGCGACACGGTCGAGGCGATGCATGGCACCGAGGTCTTCGTGGCCCGCAGTGCGCTGCCGCCGCCGAGTGCCGACGAGTATTACTGGGTCGACCTGGAAGGCCTGGATGTGAAGACCGTCGAAGGCGTGGCCCTCGGCCAGGTCTCGCACCTGTTCAGTACCGGCGCCAACGATGTGGTGGTCGTACGCGGCGATCGCGAGCGGATGATTCCGTTCGTCGTGCCGGAGTTCGTCAAATCCGTCGACTTCGAGGCCAATCTGGTCGTGGTCGACTGGGACCCCGAGTTCTGAGTGTGAGCATGCGTTTCGACGTCATCACCCTGTTCCCCGATTTCCTGGCCCAGTCCGCTGGGCTGGGCGTGGTCGGCCGTGCGCAGGAAAAGGGATTGTTCAGCCTGCATGGCTGGAATCCCCGTGACTACGCCGAGGGCAACTACCGCCGGGTGGACGACCGTCCGTTCGGCGGTGGCCCGGGCATGGTGATGCTGATCGAACCGCTGCAGGCCTGCCTGCAGGCGATCCGCGAGGCCGATCCGACGCCTGCGCGGGTGATCTATCTCAGCCCGCAGGGTGCGCCGCTGACCCAGGCCAAGGTGCGGGAACTGGCGGCATTGCCGCGCATGGTCCTGCTCTGCGGCCGCTATGAGGGCATCGACGAACGTTTCCTGGCCGCCAATGTCGATGAGGAGATCTCCCTCGGCGACTATGTGCTGTCCGGTGGCGAGCTGGGGGCTGCGGTCATCATCGACGCGGTGGCCCGGCTGCAGGAAGGCGCCTTGAATGACGCCGAATCGGCCGCTCAGGACAGTTTCGAGGGCGACCTCGGCCTGCTCGACTGCCCGCATTTCAGCCAGCCGGCCCAGCATCCGCTGGGTGACGTGCCGGACGTGCTGCGCTCGGGCAACCATGCCGCCATCGCCGCCTGGCGCCGGCAGCAGTCGTTGATCCGTACCGCGCAGCGGCGCCCGGACCTGCTGGATGAACAGGCGCTGGGCAAGGCCGACCGCAAGCTGCTGGCACAAGCCCGCCAGGCCCCGGCAGAAAAGGGCAGGCCCTAGCGCCAGCCCCGCTTTATCGGCTATGATGGTCAATTACCGCCAGCCTCGGCCGGCACGCAGTACCCAAAACAAACGTGCAGCACAGTCCGGTGACTGCATGAGCCTACGCTGTCGAATGACACGCCCACCCGAACAATGAATCGGTGTAACCCATGAGCAAGCTGAACAAGTCCATCGTCGCGGAATTCGAATCCGCCCAGATCACCCGTGAGCTGCCGCAGTTCAGCCAGGGCGACACCGTTGTCGTCAACGTGAAGGTGAAGGAAGGTGCCCGCGAGCGCGTGCAGGCCTATGAAGGCGTTGTCATCGCGACCAAGAACGGCGGCCTGAACTCCTCGTTCACCGTGCGCAAGATCTCGCACGGCTACGGCGTTGAGCGCGTGTTCCAGACCCACAGCGCCATCATCGACTCGGTCGAAGTGAAGCGTCGTGGTAAGGTCCGCGCCGGCAAGCTGTACTACCTGCGTGGCCTGGAAGGCAAGGCTGCCCGCATCAAGGAAGATCTGGCTGCTGCTGCTGCCGCCAAGGCTGCCCGTCTGGCAACCAAGGGCTGATAAACAACTTCGGTTGTTGCCGCGACGGCCGCCTTCGGGCGGCCGTTTGCGTTTGTGGTGTCGCCTCGTTAGTTTCAGTGGATGGATGAGACCGACCACCGATATCCGGCGGACATCCAGGTGGCATTGCGCTTCCTGGACAGTTCCGGCGTACCGCGGCGGGAAGCGGCCCCCATGCTGCATCGCATGCTGTGGCGGCTGGGTATCGCGCTGCCACCGCCGATATTGGCCGGTTTCCTGACCAATACGCTGCTGCAGGGCCTGCTGTTCGGCGTGTTCTGGACGGTGCTGATGTGGCTGCTGTTGTGGCAGGGCAGGGCCCCGGCAATGGCGTTGCTGGTGCTTGCTGGCGTGGTGGCAGGCGTGATGTTCGGCCTGGTGATGGCCACCCTGATGTGGTTCCTGCGCGGGACCCGCAAACTGCCCACCTGGCAGCAGTTCCGCCGCAGCCTCTGAGGCCATGGCGCAGTGCGCCGTGACCGCTGCCGGGCGGCGGCGTACGCTCGGGCATTCGACCCCCATGGCCCCTGCGATGTCCGCCAAGCGAACCGCCAACAGTGCTGCGCCCAAGCTGCTGTCCGGCGGTAATCCGCAGATTGCCAAGGGTGAGGGCGATGCGCCCGTGCAGGCCTATATCGCCGCCATGCCGGACTGGAAACGGGCCGTTGGTGCACGTCTGGACGCACTGATCGAACAGGCCGTGCCCGGCGTGCACAAGGCGGTGAAATGGAACTCGCCGATGTACGGCGTCGCTGCCGGCGAGGGCTGGTTCCTCAGCTTTCATTGCTTCGCCCGCTACATCAAGGTCGCCTTCTTCCGCGGTGCGCGGTTGCAGCCTGTTCCGCCGGAACCGTCCAGGAGCGCCGACACGCGCTACCTGCACATCCTTGAGAATGGCGTGCTGGACGAGGCGCGGTTCCTCGACTGGGTGCGGCAGGCCAGCGAGCTGCCCGGCGAACGCATGTAGTTCTCAAGGATCTTTCCCCGTACGAGACCACACGATGGCCACGCAGAAGACCGATCCCGCAGATGCTGCTCTCCCCGCCGCCGCACTGATCGATGCTCGTATTGCCGAGCTCGGTGATTGGCGCGGCGAGATCCTCGCCCGCGTGCGCGCGCTGATCCACGAGGCGCTGCCGGACGTGGAGGAAACCTGGAAGTGGCGCGGCACTCCGGTGTGGGAACACAACGGCATCCTGTGCACCGGCGAATGCTACAAGCAGGCGGTGAAGCTGACCTTCGCCCACGGCGCTGCGTTGCCGGATCCGAAGGGCCTGTTCAATGCCAGCCTGGAAGGCGGCACGCGCCGCGCGATCGACATCCACGAAGGCGAAATGCCGAATGCCGCGGCGTTCAAAGCCCTGATGCGTGCGGCCGCAAAGCACAACGCCACGAAGAAAAAGCGGTAGTGCCGGGCCATGCCCGGCGGATTTCTGGCAACCGCTGCGCTCGCCGGGCGTGGCCCGGCGCTACCGGGTCACAGCATCCGGGTCGGCCACCGGCGACGGCGGGCAGGCCGGAATCTCCGATGGCGTGGCCAGTTCCTCCGCGTGCACCGGCTTGCTGATCATCCTCGCCTTGCGCCAGCCACCCCAGCGGTAATACGCCAGCGACAGCAGCATCGACACCAGTGAACCGGCCGGGAAGCTCCACCAGATCGCGTCGGCGCCCCAGTACGGCTGCAGGAATTCGGCGAATGGCACGCGCACGCCCCACAGCGACGCTGCCAGGATCAGCAGCGGCGGCAGCACCGCGCCGGTGGACCGCACCACGCCGGAGATCACGAAGCTGACGCCGAAGAACAGGAACGAACCGATCACGATGTGGTTCAGGTGCCGCGCGATCTGCAGCGACTCGCTGCCCTGCGGCAGGAACAAGGCCAGCGAATACTGGTCCAGCAGCACCAGCGGCAGGATCAACGCGCCGGTCAGCAGGAAGTTGAACAGGATGCCCTGGCGTGCGGTACCGCGCACGCGGTCCCAGCGCTGCGCACCGACATTCTGCGCGGCCATCGACGAACACGCCGCACCGATCGCCATCGCCGGCATCTGCACGTAGTTCCACAGCTGCAGCGACGCACCGTAGGCCGCGCCGGTGTCGGTGCCGTACTGGTTGACCATCGTCATCAGCATGATCACCGACAGCGAGATCAGCACCATCTGCAGGCCCATCGGCACGCCCTTGATCACCAGCGCACGCAGGATGGTCATGTCCAGCTTGAACAGGTGCATGTCGGCGCGGCCCAGCCACAGCGTGTGCCGCTTGTGCCGCATGTACAGCAGCAGGCCGGCCAGCGACAGCGTCTGCGACACCAGCGTGGCCCAGGCCGAGCCGGCGATGCCCAGTTCCGGGAACGGCCCCATGCCGAAGATCAGCACCGGGTTCAGGGCGATGTCCAGCACCACCGAGACCAGCAGGAAGCGGAAGGGCGTGCGCGAATCGCCGGCGCCACGCAGCGCCGCACTGAGGAAGGCGAAGGCGTACAGCGTCGGCATCGCCAGGAAGATGATGCGCAGGTAGGCCTCGGCCAACGGCAGCGAGGCGGCAGGCGTGCCCATCGCCGCCAGCAGCGGGTGGGCCAGGAACCAGCCGGCGATGGCGATGATCACCGACAGGCCGATGAAGAACGTGGCGCTGGTACCGACCACGCGCCGCGCCTGGGCGATGTCGCGCGCGCCGATGGCCTGGCCGATAAGGATGGTCGAGGCCATGCCGAAGCCGAACACCGAACCGATCAGGAAGAACATGATGTTGTTGGCGTTCGCGGTCGCGGTCAGTGCCGCTTCGCCGAGGAAGCGCCCCACCCATACCGCATTCACCGAGCCGTTCAGCGACTGCGCGATGTTGCCTGCCAGGATCGGCAGCGCGAACAGCAGCAGGTTGCGGCCGATCGGGCCGGAGGTCAGGTCAAGCGGCGCTTTGGCCATGGAGTGGTGATCGATTACCGGGAGGCGCACACTAGCATCAAGCCGGTTTGCAGGATGTGGCAATGCATCAACGACAGCAGGCGATGCGGATGATCGCGGTGGCCTTGATCGCAGCGGCACTGGCCGCATGTTCGTCAGGTGACCGGCTGGGCGATACCCAGGTGCGGCCGACCGACCGCCCCGAGTGCCTGGTCGGCAGCCAGCGCCAGGATCTGGCGGCCGGAACGCCGGCATTGATCGGGGGCACTGGTTGCCGTACCGACCCCGACAATCCGCGCCCCCTGAACAAGCGAACGGAGTAGTCCCTACCGATGTCCGAGCTTTCCCCGTTGGCGCCCAGCGTCCGTCTGGACATCTGGCTGTGGGCGGCCCGCTTCTTCAAGACCCGCAGCCTGGCAAAACAGGCGATCGAGACCGGCAAGGTATCCGTGGCCGGGCAGCGCCCGAAATCCTCGCGCGCGGTGCGTGTGGGGGAGCAGCTGCTGGTCGATCGCGGTGAAGAACACTTCGAGATCCAGGTGCTGGGCCTGAGCGACCAGCGCGGACCGGCGCCGGTGGCGCAGCAGCTGTATGCCGAGAGCGAGGCCTCCAAAGCGCGTCGTGCCGAACTGCGAGCGCTGCGCATTGCCGCGCGTGATGGCTACCAGGCGCCGGAGCACAAACCGGACAAGCGCGCACGCCGGTTGATCCGCGCCCTGGGTGATCTCGATGCGTTGTGACGCAGTGGCCGGACTGAAAGCGCTCTGGTAGCCGCCCACCTTGGTGGGCGCTGTGCCCTGTGCCGACCATGGTCGGCACCCACCGTGTGGTGGGGCCTGCAAGCGCTCTGGTAGTCGCCCACCTTGGTGGGCGCTGTGCCGCCTGCGCTCAGCCACCGTTCGGCTTGCGCCCCGCACGTTGGAACGTCCTCTTCATGGAAGCCCACCATGTTCCTGCGCCGCAGCCTGCTGTGCCTGGCCCTGTCCGCCGCCGTCCCGGTGTTCGCCGCCGACATCACCTTCTGGGATACCCCGCAGCGCGGTGGCAACAGCTTCAACGAAGCGCCGCCGGACAAGGCCTATTTCCAGGCGTTGCGTGCGACCGGCGCCACCTGGGTGCGACTGACCCCGGACAAATGGCGCAGTGCCGGCGGCCGCGATTTCCTGATGGGCGATGCCGACCACTATCAAGGACTGGTGCCGGCCGATGTGGAGACCCTGCGTCGCGCGCTGGATGACGCCAATGCCGTGGGCCTGAAGGTGGTGCTGGTGCCGCTGTCGCTGCCCTTGCTGCGCTGGAAACACAAGAACGGCGACGTGGTCGACCAGCGCCTGTGGCAGTCCTTCGACAACCACGCACCTGCGCAGCGCTTCTGGCGTGACCTGGCCACCGCACTGAAAGGGCATCCGGCGCTGGCCGGCTACAACCTGATCAATGAGCCGGCGCCGGAATACGCCACCACGCTGGCCGAACATGCCTCCCGCGAGGACATGCTGAAGTGGTATGCGGGCGTGCAGGGCGGGCCGCGCGATCTGCGCCAGCTGTACATGGAATTGGTGGCCAGCGTGCGCGAAGTCGATGCAGAGATACCGTTGATGCTTGATGCCGGCTGGTATGCCGCGGCCGATGCCTTCGACTACTGGCCTGCGCCGCTGGACGACGCGAAGCTGCTGTACAGCGTGCACATGTACGAGCCGTATGCGGCCACCAGTGCGCCGAACCAGAAGCGCAGCACGCCGTACCGCTATCCCGCGGAAGTGCCGTTCGGCGACCGCAGCGAGCGCTGGGACGCCGTGCGCGTGCGCAGCTACCTGCAGCAGCCAATGGACTGGGCGAAGACCCATGGCATCGGCGCCAACCGCATGGTGATCGGTGAGTTCGGCTGCATGCGACGTTGGCCGGACTGCGGCCGCTACCTGCGCGATGTACTGGACGTGGCCGAGCAGCAGAAGGTGCACTGGGCGTTCTACGCATTCCGCGAAGACGGCTGGGACGGCATGGACTACGAACTGGGCGACAAGCCGCTGCCGGGATCGTACTGGCAGGCCGTCGAGAAGGGCGAAGCCGTGCAGCCGCCGCGTTCGATGCAGGCGCCGCTGTTCGCACCGATTCTGGAGCGGCTGAAGGCCGGAGCGCGCTGACGCCTACGCGGTAGCGCCGGGCCACGCCCGGCGGTTGCATCGGTAGACGCCCACCTTGGTGGGCGTTGTGCCGTGTGCCGCGTGCCGACCAAGGTCGGCATCTACCAGGGCAGGGTGCGAACGCTCTGGTAGTCGCCCACCTTGGTGGGCGTTGTGTTGTGTACCAATCAAGGTTGGCACCTACCAGAGCATGTCAGCCGTGCAGGTCGTAGCGATCCAGTTCCATCACCCGCGTCCAGGCGGCGATGAAATCCTGCACGAACTTCTTCTCGCCATCGGCACTGGCATACACCTCGGCCAATGCACGCAGCACGGCGTTGGAGCCGAACACCAGATCCGCACGGGTGCCGGTCCAGCGTGCAGCGCCATCGTTGCGGCCGCGGCCTTCATAGCTTTCGCGGCCGGTCGCCTTCCAGGTCGTGCCCATGTCCAGCAGGTTGACGAAGAAGTCGTTGCTCAACGTGCCGGGTCGATTGGTGAACACGCCGTGCTTGCCGCCATCGACGTTGGTGCCGAGCACGCGCAGACCACCGACCAGCGCGGTCATTTCCGGTGCGGTCAGGGTCAGCAGCTGTGCCTTGTCGATCAACAGCGCCTCACCCGGCACGCTGTAAGCGCCCTTGAGATAGTTGCGGAAACCATCGGCAGCCGGTTCCAGCACCGCGAACGATTCGACGTCGGTCTGTTCCTGGCTGGCATCGGTGCGGCCCGGGGTGAACGGCACGCTCAGGTCGTGGCCGCCGGCCTTTGCCGCCTGCTCGATGCCGACGCCACCGGCCAGCACGATCAGGTCGGCCAGCGACACCTGCTTGCCACTGCCGCCGTTGAAATCGGCCTGCACCTTTTCCAATGCGGCCAACACTTTGGCCAACTGCTGCGGCTGGTTTACCGCCCAGTCCTTCTGCGGCGTCAGGCGCACACGCGCACCGTTGGCACCACCGCGCTTGTCCGAGCCGCGGAAGGTCGAGGCGGAGGCCCAGGCAGTCGACACCAGCTCCGCCACGCTCAGGCCGGTCGCCGTGATCTTCTGCTTCAGCGCGGCGATGTCCTTGGCGTCGATCAGCGGATGCTTCGCTTCCGGCACCGGGTCCTGCCAGATGAATTCCTCGGCGGGGATTTCCGGGCCGAGATAGCGCGCACGCGGACCCATGTCGCGATGGGTCAGCTTGAACCAGGCACGGGCGAACGCATCGGCGAAGGCCTGCGGATCCGCAAGGAATTTCCGCGAGATCTTTTCGTAGGCCGGATCCATGCGCAGCGACAGGTCGGTGGTCAGCATCGTCGGGCGGTGCTTCTTCGACGGATCGTGCGCATCGGGGATCACCGCATCCGCGTTCTTGGCGACCCACTGGTGAGCGCCAGCCGGGCTCTTGCTCAGCTCCCACTCGTGGCCGAACAGGATCTCGAAGAAGTCATGGCTCCACTGTGCGGGCGTACGGGTCCAGGTGACTTCCAGGCCGCTGGTGATGGTGTCGCCCCCCTTGCCACTGCCGAAGCTGTTGGCCCAGCCGAGGCCCTGGCTTTCCAGGCCCGCCGCTTCCGGTTCCTTGCCGACGTTGTCGGCCGGGCCAGCACCGTGGGTCTTGCCGAAGCTGTGGCCACCGGCGATCAGGGCGACGGTTTCCTCATCGTCCATCGCCATGCGGCCGAAGGTGTCACGGATGTCATGCGCGGCCAGCACCGGATCGGGATTGCCGTCCGGGCCTTCCGGATTCACGTAGATCAGGCCCATCTGTACCGCGGCCAGCGGGTTTTCCAGTTTGCGCGAATGCACGTCGCCATCAGCATCGTCATCGGACACCAGCACGCCGTGGTTCTCTTCCACACCTTCCGAGCCGTGCGCGTAACGCACGTCGCCGCCCAGCCAGGTGGTCTCGCGGCCCCAATACACGTCCTGGTCGGGCTCCCAGGTATCGGGACGGCCGCCGGCAAAGCCGAGCGTTTTGAAGCCCATCGATTCCAGTGCGACGTTGCCGGTCAGGATCAGCAGGTCGGCCCACGAAATGGCCTGGCCATACTTCTGCTTGATCGGCCACAGCAGGCGTCGCGCCTTGTCCAGGCTGACGTTGTCCGGCCAGCTGTTGAGCGGAGCGAAGCGCTGCTGGCCGCGACCACCGCCGCCACGGCCATCGTCGATGCGGTAGGTACCGGCGCTGTGCCACGCCATGCGGATGAACAGGCCGCCGTAGTGACCGAAGTCGGCCGGCCACCAGTCCTGCGAGTCGGTCATCAACGCCTTCAGGTCGGCCTTCAGCGCGCTGTAGTCCAGCCCGTTGAAGGCCGTGGCGTATTCGAAGCCCGCATCGAGGGGATTGGAGCGCGTGGAGTGCTGGTTGAGCAGGTCCACGCGCAGCTGGTTCGGCCACCAGTCGCGGTTGGTCGTCGCATCACCGACGACGGCATGGTTGAACGGGCACTTCGCTTCGCTTTTCATGGGTCTCTACCTGTGGACTGGCGAATGAGGGAATCAGATCGCTTACCCACCATAGGCATCGCCTAACGATGGGTAAATTCGATTGATTCAACCGCTGCGATAGTGGCTGCCTATGGTTGGCGGCGCTTGGATCGTTGTGCGCGATCAGCGCTTGAGCAGGCCCGCGCCGAGCTTGAGCAGATCGCTGGCGCCGAACTGGCCATCGCCGTCCTGGTCGAGCGCACCGCCGAGCAGGCTGCCGATGCCGCCGCCGGATTGCTGTGCCTCTTGGCCCAGGGCCTGGCTGAGCTGGCCGGCGTTGCCGCTCTGGGCAAACCGCTGGGCCAGGAACGACATGACGATGGGGGCGAGGATCGCCAGCAGCTGACTGGACTTGCCGCTGTCCAGGCCGGTCTTCTGGCCCAGCGCTTCGGCCGCCTGTGAGGTCTGCCCACCGAATACATGGCCGAGGATGCCGGCGCCGTTTGTGGCGTTGCCGCCGCCGCCGCCCATCACCGCGCCGAGGATGCTGCCGAGATCGAAACCTCCACCGCCGCCGCCGGCCGAACCGAGGTGGTCGCGCTGCAGGGCATTGAGCAGGGACTGCGCACCCTGCGGCTCACTGGCGTTCTGGCCCATCGCGCCGAGCAGCAGGGGCAGGGCGCTGCCGACGGCCTGGGTGGCCTGGCTGCTGTCCAGGCCGAGCTGCTGCGACACCTGCTGCAGGCCTTGGCCCTGCTGCAGCTGCTGGAAGAGGGATGCAGCGAGGGATTCGGTGTTCATGGCGGTCTCCGGTCTGTGAAGGACGAACCGCCCGAGCATAACGCCGTGTACACGACGGAAGTGCGAAAGGCAGCCGAGCGTGGGCTCGGCTCTACAACGGTAGCGCCGGGCCATGCCCGGCGGCCGGGATTACAGCAGCGCCTTCAACCGGTACAGCGCTTCCAGTGCCTGCTTCGGCGTCAGCTCGTCCGGGTCGAGCGCGGCCAGCGCCTCCTGCGCCTTGTTCGGCGGGGCGGCGAACAGTCCGAACTGCTGCGGTGCATCCAGCGCCTGCGGGGCGAGCTCGGCAGCATGGCTTTCGCCGCCGCGCTGCTCCAGCTCGGCCAGGCGTCGACGCGCCTGTGCCACGGTGGCACGCGGCAGGCCGGCAAGGGCAGCCACCTGCAGGCCGAAGCTGCGGTTGGCCGGGCCGTCCTTCACCGCGTGCATGAACACCAGCGCTTCGCCGTGCTCCACGGCATCCAGGTGCACGTTGGCGATGCCACTGCGGCCGCCCTCGTGCTGTTCGTCGGCCAGCGCGGTCAGTTCGAAGTAATGGGTGGCGAACAGCGTGTAGCAGCGGTTTTCGTAGGCGAGGTGGCGCGCCACCGCGTCGGCCAGGGCGAGGCCATCGTAGGTGGAGGTGCCGCGGCCGATCTCGTCCATCAGCACCAGCGAATGTGCGGTGGCGTGATGCAGGATGTAGCTGGTTTCAGCCATCTCGACCATGAAGGTCGATTGCCCGCGGGCAAGATCGTCGCCGGCGCCGATGCGGGTCAGGATGCGGTCGATCGGGCCGATCAACGCGCGGCTGGCCGGCACGAAGCTGCCGATGTGGGCCAGCAGCACGATCAGCGCGTTCTGCCGCATGTAGGTCGATTTACCGCCCATGTTCGGGCCGGTGATGACCAGCATGCGACGGTCCGGGTGCAGGTCCAGATCGTTGGGCTCGAACGGCTGGTCACGCACCGCTTCCACCACCGGATGGCGGCCGCGTTCGATCTTCAGGCACGGCTCGGCCTGCAGTTCCGGACGCGCCCAGTCCAGCGCCTGCGCACGCTCGGCGAAGGCGGCCAGCACATCCAGTTCGCTGAGTGCGGCGGCGCACTGCTTGAGCGGCTCCAACTGCGTGCCCAGCGTGTCCAGCAGCTGCTCGTACAGATACTTCTCGCGCGACAGCGAACGGTCGCGGGCAGACAGCACCTTGTCCTCGAACGCCTTCAGTTCTTCGGTGATGTAGCGCTCGGCGTTGGTCAGTGTCTGGCGGCGGGTGTAATGCACCGGCGCGCGCTCGGACTGGCCCTTGCTGATTTCGATGTAGTAGCCGTGCACACGGTTGTAGCCGACCTTCAGGGTGGCGATGCCGCTGCTCTCGCGCTCGCGCTGTTCCAGGTCGACCAGGAACTGGTCGGCGTGGGTCGACAGGCGGCGCAGTTCATCCAGCTCGGCGTCGAAGCCATCGGCCAGCACGCCACCATCGCTGAGCTTGAGCGGTGGCATTTCGGCAATGGCGCTGGCCAGCAGGTGCGCGCACTCGTCGTGCTCGCCGAGCGCGGCGTGCAGGGTCTGCAGTCGCGGTGAATCCAACGGTGCCAGCACCTCGCGTACGGCCGGCAGCAGGCCGAGGCCATCGCGCAGGGTCGAGAAGTCGCGCGGCCGCGCCGAGCGCAGGGCGACGCGGGTGAGGATGCGTTCCAGGTCGCCGAGGCGGCGGAACTGTTCGCGGATATCGGCCTCCGCACCGCGGTCGATCAGTGTTTCCACCGCGTGGTGGCGCTGCACCAGCACCTCGCGCAGGCGCAGCGGCCGATGCAGCCAGCGGCGCAGCAGGCGGCCACCCATCGGTGTCACCGTGCTGTCGAGCACGCCGAGCAGGGTGTTGCGGGTATCGCCGTCGACGCGGGTGTCCAGCTCCAGATGGCGACGCGTTGCCGCGTTCATCGCGATCGCTTCGCTGGCGGTCTCCATCGAGATGGAGGTCAGGTGCGGCAGGCGCTGCTTCTGGGTTTCCTCGACATAGCCGAGCAGGGCGCCGGCAGCGGCCGTGGCGCGCGGCTTGTCGTCGATGCCGAAGCCGCTGAGGTCGTGCAGCTTGAAGAAGTTCAGCAGCTGGCGGCGACCACTGTCGGCGTCGAACAGCCACGGCGCGCGGCGACGCACGCCGCTGCGCTGGCGCAGGAAGTCGGGCCAGTTCTCTTCATCCGGCACCAGCAGTTCGGCCGGTTCCAGGCGGGCCAGTTCGGCTTCCAGTGCATCGTCAGTGTCGACTTCGTTGACCAGGAAGCGGCCGCCGGCCAGGTCGGCCCAGGCCAGCCCATAGCCGCTCTTGTTGCGCGACAGGGCCATCAGCAGGGTGTCTCGGCGCTCATCCAGCAGCGCTTCGTCGGTAACGGTGCCCGGAGTGACGATGCGCACCACCTTGCGTTCGACCAGACCCTTGGCCAGTGCCGGGTCGCCGATCTGTTCGCAGATCGCCACCGATTCGCCCAGCGCCACCAGCCGTGCCAGGTAGCCCTCGTAGGCGTGCACCGGCACACCGGCCATCGGAATCGGTGCACCACCGGAGCTGCCGCGCTGGGTCAGGGTGATGTCGAGCAGGCGCGCGGCCTTGCGCGCGTCGTCGTAGAACAGCTCGTAGAAGTCGCCCATGCGGAAGAACAGCAGCAGGTCCGGATAGTCGGACTTGGCTGCGAAGAACTGCTTCATCAGCGGGGTGTGTTCGGCGGACTTGTCTTTGGACATGGGGCTCGTGGATCAGGGGCGTCCGCTCGCGCCGGAGGGCAGCGGGTCGGAGCGGGTACAGGGTCGTCCATGGTAACTGGTCGGGGGGAAAAGGCGCTTTCGTTGGTGGCGTGTGAGATGTCGCAGACAAGCAGCGGCGGTGGCGTCCGTGGCGGTCAGTGGCTGCGTGGATGCCGCAGGATAGCGGCGATCACGTATGAAATGGTCGCTGTGGGCGCGCCGTCGGGGGAGCTTGATGAATGTGTTGTGTGGGTCACAACTTGCGTTTGGATCGCCGGTGGAGAGTTGACGGCCGCAATCGGGCGGTCAACGGAGTTCCTGCATGTTCCTTCGTACGTTGTTTGGTATGTTGCTTGCGATGTTCCTGGTCAGTACTGCGGCTCCGTCCTTGGCTGCAGAAGTATCCGGATCAAAGGACCTGCACCACCTCACTCTGCGGGTGCTGCACGACGCGAACCCCGTATTCTCGCCCCGTGTAAGCGTGCAGGAAGGACGCACGGCGATCCTCACGCTGGAGGAGAAGCACGGGCGCCGCTACACGTTGGTGCTCGATGTTGCCCAGACATCGGCCTTTGTCGGTGAAGCGGCCGCAGACCTGCAGTGGAGTCTGTGGCAGGGAGAACAGTTCAGCGGTACGTTGTTGCAGGAGGGTGCACTGACGATTTCTCCGATAACGGTGCAGGCGGGAGCGCGAAGCGGGCGACCGCTGGGGCTTTACAAGCAGGGACTGGATGCGGGTCCGACCGACGTTCAGGTACTTGACTATTCAAGAGAGACGCCGCTTCTGGAGGCGGATGACGCGTTGAAGGCGTGTGCGATCGCCACGACGGTGGCATCTGTGCGCAACAGCGGATGCTGTGGCGCGAAGTGTCAGGATGGCAGCGGACAGTCGCTCAAATGCTGTGGGGCAAGTTCCTGCTGTGCTTGTGGCACCTGTTGCCATGTTCCCTGATGTGGAGTGGCAACAGGCCTGACTGCCTCAGGCACGTTGCAGATTGATATTCGGGTGGCTGGCGAAGATATCCATCACGATGTCAAAGTAGGTCTGCCCATCGCCGCGCTGCAGGGCGTCCAGCTGGCGGCGGATGGCTTCGGCATTGAACGTACCCGGTTGCCGCAGCTTGTCTTGCAGCCACGCACGCGTGGCCTCCACTCCCAGTGCATCGCGGCTGCAGTCGATATCGCGCCAGACCACCGTGGCCGTTTTGTGCCCGGCCAGTGCGCCATAACCGCCGTACAGCAGATCGTCCAATGCATCGAGGCTGGGCCCGAGCTGCCAGTCTTCGCCAGCCATGAATACACGGTTGATTTCTGCGTAGAAACTTGGGATATCAACGATGACGGTGCCGTTGATCTGCAGGAATACGTTCATCTGCCGACTATAGCGTTGCGCGGCCAAAGAGCGCGCGGCTTATTCATCTGCGTGATGCATTCCCACCCTGCCTTCAGTGGAAAATGGGGAGGAATAAGGAAAGGGCTCTACTTGAATGCATTTATGTTAATGAGGCGTTGTTTCAGTAAATGTATTTAAAGTTTCCCCGGATCGTGCCGTCACCGATATAGGGCCACGATCAAGGGAATTGAGATGCTCGCCTTACGCAACCTCCGTGTGGGATCCCGGCTTTCTGCCGGCTTCGGTCTGCTGTTGCTGTTCATCATGGCCATCGTCGGCCTGGTGTTGTACGGAAACCATCTGAAGTCCGCCCAGTTCGAGAAAGTGGTGGGCGTGAACATGGTCAAGATGCGGTTGTTGAACGACATGCTTGATACCAACAACGCGGTGCTGATGCATCGTCGCCTGATGGTGATCAAGCGCGGCGAGGAGTTCGACAGGGATTACCAGCGGGCGCAGGAACTGAGCCGCACCTACGACGGCATCTGGGACAAGTACATCACGATTCCCCGCGATGCCACCGGCGATACGCTGGTGGCGCAGATCGCGGCGGCACGCAAGGCCACCGACGCCTCCACCCGGCAGCTGCACGAACGGATGAAGGCGGGCGACTACGACGGTGCGGCCACCGAACTGCTGGCCGAACACGGTCTGGCCACCGCTTGGAATGGAGCGATCTCCAGCCTGCTGCGGCACCAGGAAGCCCTGACCGAACGCAGCCGTGAGGAGTACCGCGCCACGGAAGCGTGGACGGGAACACTGTCCATCGCCTTCGGTGTGCTCAGCCTGATCCTCGGTGCACTGGCTGCGTGGGCGATCACCCGCAGTCTGACCCGGCCCTTGGCGGGCGCGGTGAAGCTGGCCGATGGCATTGCCAACGGTCGCTTGGACAACGTCATCGATGCCTCGGGCAACGACGAGGTGACCCAGTTGCTGAAATCCATGCAGCGCATGCAGGGGCAGCTGCAGGCCGTGATGACGGCGCAGGGCGAGATGGCGCGGCAGCATGATGACGGCAGCCTGAGCTACCGCATGGACGAGAGTACCTTCCCCGGCGATTACGGGCGGATGGTGCATGACACCAACGCACTGGTGGGTTCGCACGTGCAGGTGCAGAACCGCCTGATCGAAGTGATGAAGCACTACGCACGCGGCGACCTGTCGGTGGACATGGATCGCCTGCCGGGCGAGAAGGCGGCGATCACCCAGGCCATGGATGAGACCAAGTCCAGCCTGTCGGCCATCAACGGCGAGATCCGCCGGCTGGCCACAGCCGCGGCCGCCGGCGACTTCAGCCTGCGTGGCGACGAAACTCGCTTCGAGCACGATTTCGGCGAGATGGTGACCGGGTTGAACCGGTTGATGCAGACCACCGATGAGAATCTGGTGCAGGTGTCGAGCCTGCTGCAGGCGATCTCGCGCGGCGATTTGACCGTACGCATGCAGGGCGATTTCCACGGTGTCTTCGCGCGCATGCGCGACGACTGCAATGCCACCGTCGAACAGCTGACCCAGATCGTCGGCCGCATCCAGACCAGTGCATCCAGCATCAATCTGGCAGCGGGGGAAATCGCCTCGGGCAATACCGATCTGTCGCGGCGTACCGAGCAGCAGGCGGCCAACCTGGAAGAGACGGCAGCGTCGATGGAGGAACTGACCTCCACGGTGAAGCAGAACGCCGAACACGCGCGCCAGGCCAATCAGCTGGCGATCGGTGCACATGGGGTGGCCTCGCAGGGCGGCGAGGTGGTCGGTCAGGTGGTGACCACCATGAGCGCCATCGAAGCGTCGTCGAAGAAGATCGCCGAGATCATCAGTGTGATTGATGGCATCGCCTTCCAGACCAACATCCTGGCGCTCAACGCCGCGGTGGAAGCGGCGCGCGCGGGCGAGCAGGGCAGGGGCTTCGCCGTGGTGGCCAGTGAGGTGCGCACGCTGGCGCAGCGCTCGGCTGGCGCCGCCAAGGAGATCAAGGGCCTGATCGAAGAGTCGGTGGGCAAGGTATCCGACGGCTCGGCGCTGGTGCGTCAGGCCGGCACCACGATGGGCGAGATCGTCGCCTCGGTGCAGCGGGTGACCGACATCATGGCCGAGATCTCGGCGGCCTCGCAGGAGCAGAGCTCGGGTATCGAGCAGGTCAACCAGACCGTGATGCAGATGGACGAAACCACCCAGCAGAATGCTGCGCTGGTGGAAGAGGCCAGCGCTGCAGCACGTTCGATGGAGGAACAGGCCAACCTGCTGGCCGAAGCGGTATCGGTGTTCCGCACCGGGGCTTCGGTGGCGGCGGCAGCGGTCCGACCGATGTTGGCAGCGGTCGCTGCAAGCGTGCCGCCGGTGCGTCGCGTGACCGGCGTGGCGCCGCGCATCGCGCCCTCGCTCGCGGCCAACACGGGTGGGTGGGAAGAGTTCTAAGCCGGGTGGGAGACGGCGCCCATCGCGATGCTGGTCGCGATGGGCGCATTTTTGTTTCCTGAACCGATGGTGGCCGCTCAACACCCGCAGACGCGGATTTCACCTGCAGTTGCCACCCGCAGGCAGACACTTGCGCCATACCGGAGCACAGGAGATGGCCATGAAGACCTCGACCCGATTGATGGTGCTGGGCACCCTGCTGGCAGCCTCGTCCGTTGCTGGCGCACAGAATTACGGCCCGCGTGATGAAGGCCGCAAGTTCAACGATGGCAGCCGCGTGGTCTGCAAGAACGTGGAAGTGCAGCGCAATACCCGCGATCCCAATCGCATCACCGGTACCGCCACCGGCGCCGTGGTTGGTGGTTTGCTGGGCAACCAGGTAGGCGGCGGCAACGGCAAGAAGCTGGCAACGGTTGCCGGTGCCGTGGCGGGCGGCGCAGCCGGCCGGCAGATCCAGGGCAACCATCAGCAGAAGACTGGTGATCGCGTGGTCGAGCGTCGTTGTGAGCGCGTCTACCGCTGATCCCCCATGCGATAACCCCTTCCACACCGCTGTACCCGAACGCCGGCCCTGTGCCGGCGTTCTTCGTTTCCGGTCCCGTTCCGCGGAGCAGGGCGCATGCCTATACTGCGCCGACCTCCAGGGATGAATCGCCAGTGAACGAGTCGAGTGCTGTGGACCGACGGGACCCGTCCGATGTTGCCGATGCAGTGCCTCGCGCGACAGCCAGCTACTCCCGCGTGCGCGACCGCACCGACGAGCTGGAGCTGTTCATTTCCGGCCTGCTCGCCTTCGCACTGCTGGCCGTGCCGGGCTACCTGTTCGATGCGTGGGCGCGCAGCAGCCTGCATACCGAAGGGGTCTACTTCCAGGCGCTGTGGTTCGCCTTCAGCATCGGCGTCGGCATGTGCTACGTGATGGCGGTGGCCTTGATCATCCACCTGGCGGTGCGCGGCTACTGGATCGGCCTGATCGGTCTGAAATCGCACTTCCCCAACGGCATCGACTGGGATCGACTGACGATGCTGGGTCCGTTCTCACGCGCGTTCCTGAAGCAGCGAGACGGTGGGCTCGACGGCACCATCGAACGCGCGGACCGGCTTGCCACCATGCTGTTCTCGACCACGCTGCTGTGCGTGCAGACCCTGGCCGGCACCCTGGTGGTGGCGATTGTCTCGCTCGGTGTGGCGATGGCCATCGGTGCCGCCTTCGGCGATGTTGATCGCATCACGCTGGGAATTGTCGCGGTGCTGATGGTTGGCCTGCTCGGTCTGGCGATGGTGCCGATGCTGCTGGAGAAGTCGATCGCCCGGCGCCAAGCGCGGGGGCTGGACACCGCACGGCAGGAGAAGCGGCTGCAGTCGGTGCTGGCTGGCCTGCAGCGGGTACCGATGCTGCGCCTGCTGCAGACCATGCAGTGGACCCTGCAGAGCAACCTGCGCGGTCGCTCGTTCACCGTGATCTACCTGTCGGCGGTGATGCTGGCGATGGTGCTCGCCGCGCTGCAGGTGTACGGCTCGAAGAAGTTCTCGCTGTTCAACCGCTACAGCGTGCTGACCGAAGAAGCGGTGGACCACGGCATGCTGGGCGCGCACTACGAATCGCTGCGCTCTGCGCATGACCAGCTGCTGCCCTATCCGATGATTCCGGCCGATACCATCAGTGCATCGCGGTTGCGGCTGTTCATTCCGCACCGTCCGCAGCGTGACAATCCGGTGGCACGGCAGCGCTGTGCGGGCGGTGCCCGTAACGAAGCGCAGGGTGCACAGGCGGCGACGGCAGCGGTGAACTGCATGGCGCTGCTGTGGACGGTGCAGCTCGATGGCGGCAAGGTCGACCTGCATGATTTCGTGCCGATGGAGCGTCGCGACCTGGACATGCGCGGACTGGTGGGCTACTTGCCGATGGCGGATCTGAAGCCGGGCCGGCATGACCTGCGACTGGTCTGGAACGCCGACGGCGGCGAACGTGGTCCCAGCCGCCGCCGCGAATACAACATCCCGTTCTGGTACGCACCAGAGCCGTAAAAGGGGACGGAGGGGATTACGTCGCTCTCTTCCCCTCCGTCCCTTTTTTGCTGTGCAGGCGCCAGAGGGCGAGGGCGCTGTACAGCACCAGCAGCACGGCCAGGGTGATCAGTTCGTGGCTGACCTCGGCCAGGCTGGCGTCCATCTGGTTCAGGCGCACCATCAGGTTGATGCCGGAGGTGGTCGGCAGCAGTTGCGCCAACCAGACCAGTGGGCGGGGCGTCATCACCGCCGGCCAGGACAGGCTGGCCAGGAAGAACAGCGGGATGGAGGTGGCGATGATGTACTGGAAGGCGCGTTCGCGGGTGCGGAAGAAGCTGCCGACGAACAGGCCGAACGCTACCGTGGCAGCGATGAACAGCGTACCACCCAGTAGTTGCCCGAGCGGGTTGCCGCCACGCGGATAGTCCTGAACCCAGGCGGTGAAGCCGGCGTACCAGAACAGCCCGAACAGCCCGATCAGGCCGAAGCCGAGGGCCATGCCGGTCAGGGTGGGCAGGTCGAACCGCAGGCGCCGGCCCAGCACCAACCGGCGACCGCCGAGCAGGACGCCGATACCCATCAGCAGTGTCTGATGCACGATCAGTTCGGCCACGCCAGGCACGATCGCGCTGCCATAGCCCTCCTGCGTGTTGTACAGCGGCCGTTGCACGAGGGTGACCGGTGGTGCCTGTGGCGCGCCCATGAACGCGGCCTGGGTGATTGCCGCGTCGCGGCCGAACGCGCCCAGTGCATCCGCCACGCTGCCCAGCACCCAGCTGGCGCGGCCGAGATAGGCGCCGTTGCCGAGCAGTACCAGCTTGGCCGGATGGCCACGCAGGATGTCGCGCTCCAGGTTGGCCGGGATCAGCACGATGCCTTCGGCATGGCCGGCTTCCAGCTGTGCACGCGCATCCTGCAGATCGGCCGGTTGCCCGACCACATGGGCCACGCGCAGCGAATCGAGCTTGCGCAGCAGTTCGCGGCTGGTCGCGCTGTGGTCTTCATCGACCACCAGCACGGGCAGGTTGCCGGCTACCTGGTGGCGATAGGCGGCGGGGTAGAAGAACGAGTACAGGATCACCGCGCCGACCATCACCACGATCGCATAGCGGTCGCAGAGCACGGCAAGCAGGGTCTGCCGCAGGCTGTGCCAGATCCTGCTCATGCGCCAGCCCCGGCGGGTTGCGCGGCCTGCGGCGTGCGCGCGAACGCCAGCAGGCGCCAACCGCCGATGCCGCCGGCGACCAGGATCATCAGCAGCAGCGTGGCCAGCGGCCACAGCGACACCACCAACGGCGAGCCGATGAACTGCTGCTGGGTCCGCAGCTTGATGTAGGCGCTGAGCGGCAGCAGCAGGTGCCAGACGCGGGTGAACAACGGCGCGTCGATCACCGGGAACGTGGCGCTGGAAAAAGCCAGTGCGGTGCCGATGCTCAGACCCACGGCGGACAGGGCGGTGCCCATGTCGCGGGTGACGCCGACGAAGAACAGGGCATAGGCCGCGGTGGCCAGGTAGAACAGCGGCTGTGCGAGCAGCAGCAGAACCACGCTGCCGGCGATGCCGTCGCCGCGCAGCCAGGCCAGGTAGGCCGCGCCCAGCGCGCCGTACAACGAGAACAGCAGCACGTAGGGCAGCACCTTGCCGGCAATGGCCGACCACGGCGCGTGGCCCAGCCAGGCGGGCAGGGTGCCGTCGCGGATCTCACGGCCGAGGCTGCCGGCCACTGCCAGCGCCAGCACCAGCGACAGTACCGCCGGGAAAATCAGCGGCAGCAGGAACAACTCGTAGCTGCGGGCTGGATTGAACAGGATGTCCGACTGCACCGCGATGGGCGCGGCACGCAGCTTGCCCGGCCCGACCTGCAGGCCGATGCGTTCGCGCAGCAGCCGCGCGTTCCATGCAGACACCGCATCGCCGATATCACGCGCAGCGGACTGGCCGGTGGTCATGTAGGTGGCGTTGTAATAAGAAAACACCGTGCCCTGCCGGCCGCGCAACGCCTGGCGGGTCACATCGCGCGGCACCAGCACCACCGCGAACACTTCCAGCCGGCGCAGCTGCGCGCGTGCCTCCTCCATGCCTGCCGGTTGGCTGGCGATGCGCACACCGGGGCTGGCATCCAGCATGCGCAGCAGCAGGCGGCTGTCGCTGCTGTGGTCCAGGTCGACCACGGCAATCGGCACATCGCGCATCACCGATGCGGAGAACATCCAGGCCATCACCACCAGCATCAACAGTGGCAGCACGGTGACCAGCGCCAGGTCTGCACGGCTGCTGCACAACCGGCGCAGTTCGCGCTGCCATGAGCCGCCGAAGCCGCCGCGGTCGGTATTCAGTGCTGCGGCCATGCGAACAGCACGCTCATGCCGGGGCGGAAGCCCTCGATGCGGCGTACCGGGCGCACCCGCACTTCGAAGCTGCGCACGTCATAGCCCGATGACTGACGGGTCGTACGCCAGGTAGCGTAGTCGCCCGCGGGATTGATGAAATAGACCTTGAACTCGTCGTCCTTGCCGAGCGCCGGCACGCTGCCACGCAGCTTGCTGCCGACCTTCAGGCCCTGCATCTGCGATTCGCGCAGGTTCATCGACACCCACATGCGGTCGATATCGACCAGGGTGAACACCGGGTAGCCGGCCGGTACCAGTTCGCCCGGGTCGGCCATGCGCTTGTTGATTTCACCGGCCACCGGTGCGCGACCTTCCACTTCAACGCGTGCGGCGTTGACTTCCGCCACCGCGCCCTGCGCCTGCTGCACCTGGCCCTGTGCGGCACGCTTGTCCTGTTCGCGCGCACCGGCCAACGCCATGTCGTACTGGGCGCGGGCGGCACGGGCCAGTTCGCGTGAGCTGGTGGCCTGGGCAGCGGCTTCGTCGCGCTTCTGCCGGGTCATCACCCCTTCGTTGAACAGGTTCTGCACGCGCCGGTAGGTGGCTTCGGCAAGCGTGGCGCCGGCTTCGGCGCGCTTCCAGTTGGCTTCGGCCGCGCGGATGTCTTCGCTGCGTGCGCCGTCGTTGGCCTTGTCGGCCACCGCCTGCGCCGCGGCCAGCGCGCCGTGCGCCTGCTGTTCCTTGGCCGCTACTTCGGGGCTGTCGAGCAGGAACAGTACTTGTCCGGCCTGCACGCGATCACCCTCGCGCACCCTCAGTTCGGCCACGCGCGCAGTGATCTTGGCCGACACGTTGAGGGTGTCGGCGTCGGCCATGCCCTGGATCTGGTCGGCGGGGCTGCGCCAGGCCAGCCACAGGCCCAGCACCACCGCTACCAGCAGCACCACCAGCAGAATCGGCCCCAGCCGGCGCTTGCCCGGGGGCGTCGTTGCTTCGTCGTGCAACACATCACTCATGATCGATCACCTCGTCTGCACGCCGCCGATGGTCTTCGAAGCGGTCCATCTGTCCACTCACCTCAAGCAACTGGGCCAAGGCGATATCGTATTGGTAGGCCGCCTGCGCACGTTCGACGCGGGCGCCGCCGAGGCCTAGCCGCGCATCGATCACGTCCAGTGAGGTGGCCTGGCCTTCGCGGAAGGCCAGCTCCTGCAGGCGCAGGTTCTCGTCGGCCTGGGCGATGCTGCTGTCCAGCAGCACGAACTGCTGGCGCGCGGTTTCCAGCTCGTTCCAGGCCTTGCGCACACCCAGTGCCACCTGGTTCTCGGCCTCGCGCAGGCCTGCCTCGGCCTGCTCCTGCTGCGCGCGTGCGGCGCTGATCTGTGCCGGTCGCGAGTTCGGCGACAGGAAGGTGTACTTCAGGCCGATGCCGAATGCCCAGTCCGGATCGGTCAGCATTTCGTCGCGGCGCCGGAAGTCGTACTGGCCGAACAGGAATACCGTTGGCTTGAGCTTGGCCTGCTGCACGCGCACGCCCTGTTCGGCCTGCGCGACGATCGCCCGCAGGCGCGCGATCTGCGGCTGCCGTGCCTGCGCGGTGCGCTCGAAGCTGGTGACCGGTTCCAGCGCGGTGCGCTGCACGAACAGCGGAGACAATGGCTGCACATCGCCGCCGCTGCGCAGCAGGGTGGCCAGCGCAGCCTTCAGCGTGGCCAGATCATTGAGGGTCTTCTGGTAGTCGCGCTCGGCCTTGTCGCGGGCGACGGTAGCCTGCAGGCGCTGCGCTCGGGTGGCGAAGCCTTCGCGTTCCAGCTTTTCGGCATCCGACAGGTGGCGATTGAGGCCATCGCGCACATCGCGCCGCACGACTACAGCCTGCTCGGCCAGGCGCTGGCCAAAGTAGGCCTGGGCCAGCTGCACGGTCAGTGACTGTCGCTGCGCTTCGCGCTCGGCGCTGGCCTGTTCGCTGGCCGCGCCGGCAGCACGCTGCGCGGCGGGAATCAGGCCGCCGGTGTACAGCGGCAGCACGGCGGTGACCACCGGCCGCGTGCGCCAGTCGCGTTCGGTGAACGACAGCGGCGAGTCGATGCCATAGGCCTCGGCCACCGGTGCCAGTGAGCCCAGCGGCAGGGTCAGGGTCTTCTGGAACTGCAGCCGGCGCACTTCGCCGGTGATCTCCGGCAGGCGCAGCAGGCGGGTGGCTTCCTGCAGTTCTTCCTTGTTGCGCACGCCGGCATCAGCAGCGGCCAGTGCGTCGGAGACCTGTTCCAGCCGCTGCCGCGCCTGTTCCCATTCCAGCGCTGGAGGCGCGCTGGTCTGTGCCGCTGCGGCCAGCGGCAGGCTTGCCAGCAAGGCCAGGCCGGCAGCGCCGAGCGCGCGGTGCATCCTTGTCCGTGGGCAGCTCAGGCGCATGCCGTTCCTGTAGTGAAGAAGTGGGCAAACGGTAGTGGTCCGCGCGTGAAGCCGGGGTCTGCGGTGGTCTGGATCATGCTCTTTTCAACGTAAGGTGTTGCCAGCGGCGGTGCGCAGCGCCTGGGTGATGTGCTGCAGCGTGCTCGAACGCACGGCGGCATGCTGCCAGAACAAGGGTACGTCGAGCCATCGACGAGGTTCCAGCACCACTACCTGCCCGGCCTGTACCGCTGGCGTAACCAGGGCCTCCGGAGCAAGGCACCAGCCGAGTCCACGCGCGGCAGCATCGACGAAGCCGGTGGAGGAGGGCAGGTAGTGGACGGGCGGTTGCAGGCGTGCACGGGTCAGCCTGCGCAGGAAGCGCCATTGCAGTTCATCCTTGCGGTTGAACACGATCATCGGCGCCGACGCCAATGCGTCAGCCTGCATGCCCTTGCTGAAGTGGCGCCGCGCAAAGGCCGGTGAGGCGATGGCGTGGTAGCGCATCGCGCCCAGCGGATGCACGTTGCAGCCCTTCAGGGGTTTGCGTTCGGCGGTGACCGCGCCCAGCACGCTGCCGTTGCGCAGCAGTTCCAGAGTGTGGTCCTGGTCGTCCATGCGCAGGTCGAACAGGTAGCCGTGGCGCTGGTGCAGCTCGGCGATGGCGGCGACGAACCAGGTGTCCAGCGAATCGTCGTTGACCGCCAACGGAATCGGCGTGCGGGTGGCATCGCTACCGCGTTCCGGCAACAGTTCGGCCAGCGCTTCGGCCTGCAGTGCCTGCATCGGCCGCACCCGCCGCAGCAGTGCCTCGCCGGCAGCGGTAGGCCGGCATGGCGCTTGCCGTACCACCAGGACCTGGCCCAGCCGGTCCTCAAGTGCCTTGATCCGTTGCGACAACGCCGACGGACTGATCGAAAGGCGGCGTGCGGCGGCCTCGAAGCTGCCTTCTTCGAGCACCGCGGTGAAGGCGCTCAACTGCGGATGTACCAGGTCCACGCGGTGCCTCTTCAGTTTTTCTGCACAGGATAAAGAAAAACCAGCTGGCCTTAACGGGTCCGTTGGTCGCACCCTGCGCTTCCTTTCACGGTGGAGAGCGTCGGATGTGGATTGCTGCGGCCTTGGCCGGCCTGTTTGCGGGTGCTGGCCTGATCATCGCCATCGGTGCGCAGAACGCCTTCGTGCTGCGGCAGGGGCTGCAGCGTCGCTACGTGGGCATGGTGGTGCTGGCCTGCATGGGCGCCGACATCGCGCTGATCCTGGCTGGCGTGGGCGGCATGGGAGCGCTGGTGCTGCAATGGCCGCTGCTGTTGCAGGTGCTGCGCTTCGGCGGGGCCGCCTTCCTGCTGTGCTATGGCCTGCAGGCCGGGCTGCGCGCATGGCGCGGTGGCAGCGCGCTGGCCGCGGCTGATGCCAGTGGTGGCAGCCGGCGGCAGGTGCTGCTGGCCTGCCTGGCCTTCACCCTGCTCAACCCGCACGTCTACCTGGATACGATGGTGTTGCTGGGCAGCCTGTCCACGCGCTATCCGGGTGAGCTGCGCTGGGCGTTCGCGGCGGGCGCCTGCGTGGCCAGCGTGCTGTGGTTCTGCGGGCTGGGATTCGGCGCCCGGTTGCTGCAGCCGGTGTTCCGCAACGCGGCAGCGTGGCGGGTGCTGGATGCAGGCGTGGCGGCCTTCATGCTGTGCCTCGCGCTGCTGTTGCTGCTGCGTCCGCTCTAGGCCGCGTCCACCGCGCACAACGGGGTTTCATCGGGGCGCAGGGTCAGCACGCGCACACCGGTACGGGTCACGGCCACGGTGTGCTCGAACTGCGCCGACAGCTTGCCGTCGCGGGTGTACACCGGCCATTCGTCGGGCTGCTGGCGGATCGCAGGTTTGCCCTGGTTGAGCATCGGCTCGATGGTGAACACCATGCCTTCCTGCAGTTCCATGCCGGTGCCGGCATGGCCGTAGTGCAGGATCTGTGGCTCCTCGTGCATTTCCTGGCCGATACCGTGGCCGCAGTATTCCTTGACCACGCTGTAGCCGTGGCTGCGGGCATGGCGGGCGATGGCGTGGCCGATGTCGCCCAGGCGCGCGCCTGGCCGCACAGCGGCGATGCCCTTCCACATGGCCTGATAGGTCACCTGCACCAGCTTGCGCGCGGCGTAGTCGACTTCACCCACCAGATACGTGGTGCTGGAATCGGCGATGTAGCCGTGCTTCTCCAGCGTGATGTCGAGGTTGACGATCTGGCCATTGCGCAGCACATCGTCGGCCGACGGCATGCCGTGGCAGATGACGTTGTCGATCGAGGCATTGAGCACGTACGGGAACCCGTACTGCCCTTTGCTGGCCGGCCGTGCCTGCAGGTCGTTGACGATCATGCGTTCGACGATGTCGTTGATCTCCAGCGTGCTGCGGCCCTGCAGCGGCAGCGCGTCAAGCATCGCGAAGACCTGCGCCAGCAGTCGTCCGGACTCGGCCAGGCGGTCGATCTCGTCGGGGCGCTTGATCATGGCCATCGGCTCAGGCCCGCCCGGGCGCAAGCAGCTGCGGCTGCACGCCGGCGGCGCGCAGTTCGCTGGCGACGACGTCCTGGAAGCTCAGGGTCGGGTTCATCTCGCACAGCATGCCGACCCGGATCCAGAACGTGGCCTGGGCATTGATCGAGCGGTTGGAGACGGTGCAGGCACGGCGCAGCTGGTCGTGCAGGGTGTCATCGATGTTGACGATGCCCATGGGAGTTCTCGACAGGGAATATACGAAGCGTATACGAAACGTATATCACCTCTCAAGCCCGTGGCATTCAGCCAGCATCCGTGGCGAAGCGCAGGCGGTTGGCGTCCGGATCGACGATCAGCATTTCGCGGCTTCCCCAGTCCGTATCGTGTGGCGGCTGCTCGATGGGTACCCCCGCAGCGCTGAAAGCACGATGCAGGGCATCGACGTCGTTGACGATGAAATACACCGCGCCGCCCACTTCGCAGTCGCCGGTGTGTTCGGTCAGGAAGATCGTCTGGCCCTCGCGGGTGAGCTGGGCGAACAGCGGGAAGCCGGGTTCGAAGCGGTGCTCCCAGTCGACGAGGAAGCCCAGGCCCTGTACGTAGAACGGCAGGCTGGTATCGGCATGGCGCATGCGCAGCTGCGGGATGACGGTCTGGGGCATGACGGCAACTCCGGGGGCGGGAACCCAGTGTAGTGCCGAGCCATGCTCGGCTATCGCCTTTTGTAGGGTCGAGCCATGTTCGACTCAGGGGACCGCGAACAGAAGCCGAGCATGGCTCGGCTCTACAAAAAAAAGCCGCTCAGCAGGCGGTCGGCACTGCGGCCATCGCCGCCAGCAGTTCGCGGTTCACCTGCTGGTGCTGCTGCTGCCATGTCGGCAGATCATCGGCGCTGATGTCGGGCTGCCCATCCAGCGACGACAACCAGCGCTTGAAACGGCTCTGGTAGTTGGGCAGTGAAACCTCGCCGGTGATGTCGCTGCCCACCAGTCCACCGGTGCGCAGGGCCTCGATCACCATCAGCGCATGTTCAAGCTGGAAGCGGCCCTGATCCCAGTTGCTGCGTGCTACCTCTTCAGCGAACACGTCCTTGTCGATCGACAGATAGGTGGGCCGCGGCGCTTGAGCCTGTTCGGCGGCGAACGCGGCAACCAGTGCCTCGGGATGTTCGAAGCGGCGGAAGGCACCTGCCATGCCCACGCGGCTGGCCCAGCCCACATCCACATCCATGCACCAGTAGGTCAGCCGCCGTCCCAGCAAGGGCCGCCAGTGGTTCTCCCACGCGTGGCCCACGCCGATATCGGTGGAGGTGATGCCCAGCACGTGCACATGCGATACCTGCGGCAGCGCAGCGGCGGCATTCACCCAGGAACCGCAGTGCATGCCGAAGGGAAAGCGCATGTTGTCCGGATGGTTGTCCAGCACCACCAGCTGGAACGGGGCGCGCGTGTGCAGGCGCTGCAGCAGTGGCAGGCTGAGATGGTGGAAGTCGCCGCTGCCGAGCATCACCGTGCCGAGTTGTGTCGGCAACGGCAACAGAACGTCATTGGCGAAGCGCGACAGCGTGGTGTTTCGGCAGGCAAAACGCAGCGGGTCATGCCAGTGCTGCAGCGCGAGCGTGCGTGCCTGCGGCAACGGCAGTACGCCACCATCGAGGTCGAGGATCAGCGGGGGACGCAGCTGCATCGGTCAACCCCCTCCATCCGGCTCAGCCTGCAGGTGCGGGGCCAGCCTGCGCAGGGCGGCGCGCAGGAGGGGCGAACGCGCATGCACCGCATGTACGGTGGAAGTGAAGCGGGCACCCAGTTCGGCCTTGATGCGTGAATCGGTCCAGCCGGCGACATAGTGGCTGAGGCCGTGTTGCATCGCGTACTCCAGGTTGTGCATCCAGCTGACCGAGTACAGGTTGTGGTCGCGCGACTGCGGATAGGACAGGCCGATGTACTTGTCCACCAGTTTGCCGGCGTGCACGTAGCACAGGTTCCAGCCGATCAGCTCGCCGTTGTGGCGGTAGAGGAACAAGCGTCCCTGGCCCTGCGTGTCTGCCAGCAGGTGCTGGAAGAAGGGCAGGTCGAGCTGGTCGAAATGCACGGCGCTTTGTGCATACACCTGCAGGTACAGCGCGTGCAGTTCGGCCTGCATCCGTGGCTCGGCAAGCGCGGGGTCGCCGGTAGCGATGCAGTCGATCTGCAGGTGGGCACGCGAGCGCAGCTTGCGCCGGATGTTCTTGCGCCGTGTGGCGGAAAGGCGCGCCAGGTAGGTGTCGATGCAATCGAAATCGATCGCCACCCATGCCAGTGGCATGCCTTCCAGCTGGACGAACCCGCGTTCCAGCAGCGCCTGCAGGAACGCCTGGCTGTGCGCGTTGGCGGCGTCGTCCAGCAAGGGGGAATCGATCGCCAGATCCTTGACCACCAGCAGTCGACTGTCACCGACGCCGTGACGCAGCACGTCGTCGGCCAGTGCAGCCGCCGACACATGTGCCGGCAGCGGTGTGTACTCGGTGCTGGTGGCGCCGATGAACCGCGTCTGCCAGGTCAGCCACGGCCGCCACAGGCGCGACAGCGGCAGCCCCAATAGGCGCGAGCGCAGTGCATCGTCCAGGGTCGTGGTCAGATCCAGCGGCGCACGGAAGCTGGGCAGGCCGCTGGGCAGGCGGCTGGCATCGAACCCCAGGGGCGGGTGGGCCAGGAAGCCCTCCAGCAGCGCGGCCGGTTCCAGCGCGGTGCTGGATACACGCGGAATCATGTCCATGCGGGGCACGGGAACCGGCAGCGCATTGCAGTTCAGCCCTTGGCCTTGGTCAGCAGCTGGTCGAGCAGGGTGATCGCCAGATCGATCTCTTCGTAGGTGATGTTCAACGAAGGCGCGAAGGTGATCACGTTCTTGTACCAGCCACCGACATCGAGCACGAGGCCCATGCGCTTGCCGTCGTGCAGCAGGTCGCCAGCCAGGCCGATGTCGACCATGCGGTCCAGCAGCTCACGGTTCGGAGTGAAGCCATCGGCGGCGCAGATTTCTGCACGCAGGGCCAGGCCGAGGCCGTCGACATCGCCGATTTCCGGATGTCGCTTCTGCAGGCCGCGCAGGCCGTCGAGGAAGTAGGCGCCCTTTTCCGGCACGGTGCGCTCGTAGTCCATCTCCTTGCCCAGCTTCAGCACTTCCAGGCCCAGGCGCGTACCCAGCGGATTGGAGTTGAAGGTGGAGTGGGTGGAGCCCGGCGGGAACACGGTCGGGTTGATCAGCTCTTCGCGCGCCCACAGGCCCGACAACGGGTTGAGGCCGTTGGTCAGCGCCTTGCCGAACACCAGCACGTCCGGGGTGACACCGAAGTGCTCGATGGACCACAGCTTGCCGGTGCGCCAGAAGCCCATCTGGATTTCATCGACGACCATCAGGATGCCGTACTTGTCCAGCACGCGCTTGAGGCCCTTGAAGAAGTTGCGCGGCGGAATGACATAGCCGCCGGTGCCCTGGATCGGCTCGACGTAGAACGCGGCGTACTCGGCCTGGCCGACCTTGGGGTCCCACACGCCGTTGTACTCGCTTTCGAACAGGCGCTCGAACTGGTGCACGCAGTGGTCGGAGTACTCGTCCGGGGTCATGCCCTTCGGGCGACGGAACGGATACGGGAACGGAATGAACATCGCGCGTTCGCCGAAGTGGCCGTAGCGACGGCGATAGCGGTAGCTGGAGGTGATGGACGAAGCGCCGAGGGTGCGGCCGTGGTAGCCGCCTTCGAACGCGAACATCAGGCTCTTGCCGTTGCGCGCGTTGCGGACGATCTTCAGAGAATCCTCCACGGCCTGCGCACCACCGACGTTGAAGTGCACGCGGCCATCGAGGCCGAACTTCTCGTGCATGTCCACCGCGATGGTCTTGGCCAGCTGCACGCGCGTGGGGTGCAGGTACTGGCTGGCGACCTGCGGCAGGGTGTCGATCTGGTCCTTCAGCGCATTGTTCAGGCGCTGGTTGGCGTAACCGAAGTTGCACGCCGAGTACCACATCTGCAGATCGAGGTACGGGGTGCCGGCGGCGTCGAACATGTAGCTGCCTTCGCAGCGCTGGAAGATCTTCGGCGGATCGACGTAGTGCACGGTGTCGCCGAAGGAACTGTAGCGGGCTTCGTCTGCCAGCAGCTGCGCATCGGTGATGGCGGCATCGGCGTTCTTGTCAAAAATATTCATCGGTTCGGTTCCGGAGAGGGCATTCGAAGGAAGCAACGGGCGGAGCGATCAGGCGGTGGCGAGCAGCCGCGGAAGCGAGGGCTGAAGCAGGCTGCCGTCGAGCAGGCGCGGCAGCAGCGCAGTAGCGTCGTGGAAGGTGTCGATGGCGGCGTGGGGAATGCCGGCGTCGGTGCAATGGGCAATGAGGCGACGCTTGGCGAATACGAAGTCGGCGTGTTCGGATACGCAGAAATCCGAGGCACCATCACCGATCATCAGCACGCGGGGTGCTTCGTCGGCACGTGCCTGCGCCGCGCAGGTGCACTTGCAGGTGCCGCTGCGGCAGCCTTCGGCCTGGTAGGGGGATTCCAGTTGCCAATGACCGTCACACCAGCGCAGGTGGTTGGCCACTACAGGCAGCGGTGGCAGGCCATGGTTGGCGAGGATGCGATGGATCGCGTAGTCCAGACCGTCGCTGACGATGCGCAGAGGCAGGCCCAACGCGTGTGCGCGATTGACGAAGGCGGCGAAGCCCGGATCGATGCGTACCTGGTCCAGGTGTGCATCGAGGGTGGCCGGATCCAGCTTCAGCAGGCGGACCTGGCCCTGCATGCATTCACGCGAGCCGATCTCACCCGAACGCCACTGATCCTCCAGCTGCTGCCAACCGGGTTGGCCGAACTTTTCCAACAGTGAATCGATGACGTCCTCGAGGCTGATGGTGCCATCGAAGTCACACAGGATGCTCCATTGCATGGGCAGCTCCGTCGATGAAGAGAGGCCTTGGCACGATGCCGGCGACGGGGCCAATGTAGGCAGGCCGTCTTTCTCGTTCCTTTCCGCCTGAAAGCACGAAGGGAGGCGCTCGGGAAGCGTTCAGCCAGTGACGCGGAGCAGGCCTCGCCTGGCTTCAGCCACTACTGGCGCGCGAGCACCTTCACGATCTCGTGGGTGTCTGCATGGGTCAGCCAGGGACTGTTGCCCACGGTCAGGCAGCGGGCGGCGAAGTCGCGGGCATTGGGTACGTCCGCGTCTGCGACGATGCCGCGCAGATAGGCGTAGTCCGGCAGGGCATGGATGAACATGCGGCTGACACCCAGGCCGCGCTGCCACAGCGCGGACAGCGCCTTGTCACGCGCACGTTCACTGGGCAGCAGCAGCATCAGCATCGGCCAGGTGCCCTGGGTGCCAGGCATTCCGTCCACCACGTCAACGGCGGGCAGCGACTCCAGCTGCACGCGCAGCTGCAGCGCACGCAGGCGGGCCGCCTGCAGGAAATCGGGCAGGCGCTGTGCTGCGCGTGCACCGACGTTCTGCCGCCAGCGGCTGACGCGATGCTGCGGAATGTCCAGCGGAAACACATCGCCCACCGCAGCTTCCAGGTCGCCGCTGCGCAGGGCGCGCCGCAGCGGGTTTCCATACACCAGCGACAGCAGGGGAGGGCGGTAACAGGCTGCCAGGCCCAGCAGCTGCAGGCTGCGGGTCAGCTCCCAGCGCAGGCTGAAGGGCGTGTGTGCTGCGGCCTGCTCGATCAATGCCGCACGCAGTGCTTCGTCGCGCGTCAGCAGCAGGCCACCCTCATGCAGGCTCAGTCCCTTGCCGGCGGCCAGGCTGAAGAAGCCGATATCACCGCGCAGGCCGACGCTGTTGCCGGCCACACGGGCCCCCAGCGCCTGCGCAGCGTCCTCGATCACCCATGCACCGACGCGGTGCGCGATCGCACAGGCGCGATCGACATCGGCGATGCGCCCGCCCAGGTGCGTGGGAATGATCGCCAACGTGCGTGCATCGGCTGCGGCGTGCAATGCTACCGGGTCGAAATCGAAGTGGTCGCGGCGGGTATCGCACAGCTGTATGCGCAGGCCGAGGCTGTGCACGGCAATCGGCACCAGTGGGCAGGTATAGGCCGGCAGGATCACCGTATCGCGGTGCGGTGCGCGCCTGCGCAGGGTGCGCAGGGCGATCAGCAGGGCGTGGGTGCCCGAGCAGGTCAGCTGCAGCGGCGGCGTGCCCAGCTGCTCGGCGAGAATCGCGCACAGGTCACCGCCACCGGGAAGGAAATCGCCGGCCTGCAGCGGCAGGCCGGCGGTGGGCGGCAACTCGCGCGACAGCAGGCTCACGGGGATGGTTCAGTTGCAGCGTGCGGATCATCCGCTTCGGCACGACCCAGGCAGATGATGCCGGCCACGATCAGCACCGCACCGATCAGGTGATGCAGCGTCAACGGTTCGTGCAGCAGCCACGCTGACAGCAGCAGCACGCTGATCACTTCCAGGTGCGAGGCCGCGAACGCAGGGCCGATCGGCGCGTGCCGCAGCAGGCTCATCCAGGTGAAGAACGCGCCGACGTAACCGAGCATCGCGCCGTACACCCAGGGCTGCGACAGCACGCGCAGCAGCCACGCGGTGTTGGCCTCGACCGGCAGCGCGGCGTCGCCGGCATACTTGAAGCACAGCTGGGCCAAGGTGTCGAAGGCCATCAGCAGCGGAAAGCCGACCAGGTACAACCGCCTCATGTTCCGGCTCCGACCACGGCAACACCGGCACTGACCAGCAGCATGCCGGTCACCCGCAACGGCGTCAGCCGCTCGCGGAACAGGAGGCGGCCGGCAACCATCAACGCGACGATGTTGATCGAGCCGAGCAGTACGCCCTGCGACAACGGTACCAGCGACAGGAAGGCGATCCAGGCGACGAATTCAAGCACGTAGCAGGCGATGCCCAGCCACAGCCAGGGACGGCCGAACATGTGTTTCCAGCGCTGCAGGCCTTCGCCCTCCTGCGGGTCGCTGGCGGCAGCCTTGAAGGCCAGCTGGCCGCCGGTGTCGAGCACCACGTTGACCAGCCACAGCAGGGTGGCAAGCGATCCCATCTCAGGCGACCGCCTGCAGCACGCCCGCACGTTCGCCGATGGCGCTGAAGAAGCGCGCGCTGCGGCGGATCACCTCGCGTCGTTCGCGATCGATGGTGATCATGTGGTAGCTGTCTTCCAGCACCACCAGTTCGGTCGGTCCGCTGACGCGCGAGATCACCAGCTCGGCATTGCCCATGCTGGCCACGTCGTCCTCGCGGGCGTGCATCACCAGGCACGGTGCCGTGACCTGGTGCAGGTGACGGCGGGTCCAGGTGCTCAGTGCACGCATTTCGGCCAACGCATGCCACGGATTGCCCGGCAGGCCGGCAGCGGCACTGTCACCGGACAGCATGGCGGCGCTGACCTGCGCGCGCAGGCGCTCGTCGCGCAGGCCATACGGCGGCTCTTCCATGAACATGCGGTCGCGGCCGATGCCCAGGCGTTTGAACCACGGCAGCAGGAACGAGAAGCGCGCAACCGCCGGAATATTCCAGCCGTCGTAGCGGAAGGTGGCGCCGTACACGCCCACGCCGGAGACCCAGTCCGGCCGGCGCGCGGCCAGTGCCAGCGCCAGCACCGCACCCATCGACAGCCCGCCGACGAACAACTGGTCAACCTTGCCGCGCAGGTTCGCGGCCGCATCTTCCACGCCTTGGTACCACTCTTCCCAGCGGGTCTGCAGCAGGTCCTCGACGCTGCCGCAGTGGCCTGGCAGCTGCACACCGTGCACGCTGAAGCCGGCGTTGTTCAGCCCTTTGCCCAGCATGCGCATCTCGGCCGGCGTGCCGGTCAGGCCATGGATCAGCAGGACACCCTGCGGGCCACCGGGAAGAAAGAACTCATGGGATGCGGACACCAGTCGGCTCCAGCGCGGCAGTCGGGATGGCCAGCATCGCAAGCGCGATTTTCGGCAACCTTTCAGCGGACCGGCTGGATCAAGGGCCCTTCAGCAACGGTATGGTGATGGATACCTTCAGGCCGCCACCGGGACGGTTGAGGTAACCCAGGCGCCCGCCCAGATGCTCGACGGCCTCATGGGCGATGGCCAGGCCGAGGCCGGTGCCGCTGGCGGCAGTGCCGGGCGCGCGGAAGAAACGTTCCCCCAACCGCGACATCACGTCCTCGGGTACGCCCGGGCCGTTGTCTTCGACGTACAGCTCGACATCATTGTCGTCGAGGGTCTGCACGCCCACCGTGACGGTCGCATCCACGCCGGCGTAGCGCAGGGCGTTGTCGATCAGATTGTCCAGCGCCTCGTGCAGCAGGGCGCCGTTGCCCAGTATCCGCACCGGCTGCTGCGGACCCAGATAGCCCAGGTCGATGCCATCGCGGATCGCTTCGGGCACGCGCATGCCCACCCATTGCGGCACCAGCTCGGACAGGTCCAGCGCCTCCACCGTCTCCGGCACGGTCTGGGCACGGCTCAACGCCAGCAGCTGGGTGCTGACGCGGGCGGTTCGCTGGTTGAGCCGGCGGATGTTCTGCAGCGCTTCGCGCACGGTCTCTGGATCGCCGTGGGCCAGTGCCTGGTCCACGTGCAGTGCCATGCCCGCCAGCGGCGAGCGCAACTGGTGCGCGGCATCGGCAATGAAGCGGTTCTGCAGCGTGATCATTTCCGCCTGCCGCGCGAACAGGCCATCGATGGTGCTGATCAGGGGCTGGATTTCCTCGGGCACGTCGGCGTCGGAAATCGGTGCCAGCTCGCCGCGGCGCTGGGCCAGGCGCGAGGTCAGCGGAGTGAGAATACGCAGGCCGTGGGTGACGCCGAACCAGACCAGTGCCGCCATTCCAAGGGCCAGCATGGCCATCAGTGGAATGACGATCATCAGGATCTCGCGTGCACGCTGGCGGCGGTCGGCCATGCTTTCGGCCACGGTCACCGCCAGCTGGTCCTGCGGATCGTTCATCGCCTGGGTGCAGACCGTCGACATGCGCACCTGCTGGCCATTCAATTCACCTTCGTACAGTGCCGGGTGCATACCGCTGCAGTCCTGCGACGGTGCATAGGCGCTGAAATCCGCGTTGCCGGCGATGGTGCCCAGGCGGCTGCTGTCGACGTTGAAGTAGCGGTGACCGTCGGGGTCGTACTCGATGAGAAAGCGTGCCTGCGGGGACAGGTCGCTGCTGACCGGCATGGTGCTGAGCATCTGTGCGAACGACACGGTGTCGTCGGTCAGGTTGCGGTCGTGGATGCGGTTGGAGTAGTCCAGCGCCACGTAGTACGCCAGCAGCGTGTTGAAGGTCAGCAGGCCCAGCATCGGCAGCGCCAGGAAGGCGAGCAGACGCCGTCGCAGGCTGGGCGGTCCGCTGATCACGCGCCGGCGTCTTCCAGCATGTAGCCCAGCCCGCGCACCGTGCGGATGCCCATGCCGCCCGGCTGCAGCTTGCGGCGCAGGCGATGCAGGGCGATGTCCAGGCCATTGTCGGTCAGGTCCTGGCCCCAGTCGCACAGGGCCTCCACCAGTTGCGCACGGGAGACGATGCGCTCGGCACGCACCGCCAGGGCGGACAGCAGGCCGAATTCGCGCGCGGTCAGCTCCAGCGTCTGCTCGTCTATCCACACCCGGTGCCCGGTCAGGTCCAGGCGCAGCCGGCCGATGCGCAGGTCCGGGTTGCCGTTGCTGGTGACCCGGCGCAGCTGCGCGCGCACGCGTGCTTCGAATTCGTCCAGCGCAAAGGGTTTGACCAGGTAGTCGTCGGCTCCCAGGTCGAGCACGCGCACGCGCTCGGCCAGGCCATCGCGTGCGGTGACCACCAGCACGGCCAGGCCATCGCCGCGCTGGCGCAGCCGTTGCAGCACGTCACGGCCATCCAGCTGGGGCAGGCCAAGATCCAGCACCAGCAGTGCGTACTGGGTGGAATTCAGAGCGGCATCGGCATGCGCGCCGTTGTCCACGTGGTCGACCACGTGGCCCTGGCGGCGCATCGAGGCGCACAGGCCGGAGGCGATGTCGGGGTCGTCTTCTGCGATGAGAACGCGCATGCGCGGGGCTCCTGGGGGCGGATGGGCCGCCCGCTGGACAGGGCGGGCCTCTCGGCTGCCGAGGGTAGCGGCAAACCGGGTGCAGGTGGCGGCCGTGGGGGACCTGAACCGGCCCGGCGCTGGCCCTTCGTTCAGTCCTGCAGGCCGGGCTCGCCCTTGGCCAGTGGCACCCGCGAACCGTCCAACAGGCCGCGGCTGAGCTTGCCGTCCTCGATGAACAGCAGCTCGCCGTTCTCGCCGTTCTTGATGCTGCTGTCGATGGCGATCACGCGGCCGTCGTGGAAGCTGCTGACATGTGGCATGGAGGTGTGGCCGACCACGATGCGCTTGAGCTGGAGGCGCTCGAGCACCGCCTGCACGCCCGGGGTGTCCAGGCGTCCGTCGAAGTAGCCGCGGTACCAGATCGGGCTGGTCTTGCCGTCGTACAGCGGTGCAGTGGCGGGGTCTGCCTTCACCTCGGCCTTGGGGATGCCCAGCGAGGCCTGGTAGGCGGCGTTGGTGTGGGCCGGGTCCAATGCCATCTGCACGGCATCGGGCGAGATGCCGCCGTGCAGGAACAGGGTATCGCCGATCTGCAGCAGCACCGGGCGCGTGCGCAGCCACTGGCCGATCACCGAGTCGGCAGCATACAGCTGCGGATAGCTGCGACCGAGCAGCTGCGCGCTGCGCAGGTACTTCGGGTTGACGTAGCGCAGGTCGTCGTACAGCACCATGGTCTCGTGGTTGCCGAGCACGAAATGCACCGCGCCACCGGCCGCCGCCGCCTGCTGCTGCAGGCCGTACAGCAGCCAGAACGCTTCGGTCACCCGTGGGCCGCGATCAAACACGTCGCCCGCGATCACCAGCGTGTCCGCGCCCAGTGCCCAGCGGTCCTGTGCGTCGATCACCCGGTTGGCGCGCAGCAGGCGGACCAGCAGGTCGTACTGGCCGTGGATGTCGGACACGGCGACGATGCGGGGCACGGCGGGCAGCACGGATGCCGACGGCGCATTCGGCGGCAGCACATGCACCGCATGCGGATAGCCGCAGTGCACGGCAACGTCCGCGCCCTCGCTGCCGGCGTGCACGGTCTGGGTTTCCACCTGGTCCTGGCAGATCCACTGCGCTTTCAGCTGCGCGCCTTCACGGAACAGGTAAGGACCATCGCTGTCGACGTGTTCTGCGGGTGCTGCCACGTCGCGGGCCGAGGCCAGTGGTGCGGCCAGCAGCAGGACCAGCGGCAGCAGGATCGAAACGGTTCGGGCGTAGTTCGGCATCGGCGGCATTCAGCGGCAGGAGACCAGCGATGCTAACTGCCCGGGGACGTCGCCGGTGTGCGTGAACGGGCGGATCAGGGCCGGCCGCCTTCTTCCTTGAGCTTGCGCACGCGGGTATCGGCGGCGTGCAGGGGCTGGCCATCGCGTCCGTGGGGTTGCATGTAGGGCAGCGGCCGGCGGCTGCTGGATTCGATCAGCTGCGAGTGTGCCTCGCCTGCAGCGAAGCGATGCCGTTCTCCCCATTGGCGCAGGGCGACCAGCAGCGGGAACAGGTCCTGGCCGGCCGCGGTCAGCACATAGTCCTGGTAGGCGCTGCCATCGGCGGCAGGCTGCTGCACCAGCAGCCCCGCCTCGACCAGTCGCCGCAGGCGGTCGCTGAGGATGTTGCGCGCCGCGCCCAGGCTGCGCTGGAAATCGCCGAAGCGGCTGATGCCATCGAAGGCGTCGCGGATGATCAGCAACGCCCAGCGGTCGCCAAGCAGATCGGCGCTGCGGGCCACGGGGCAGGGGCTGTTGGCGTGCATGGTGGACTCCATCGATTGTGGTTGCAGTTTAAAACCAGTGGCGCTACCGTGCACGCAGTTTCAAATTGCAACCACACTGATGATGCCTTCGCTGTCCCGCCCGTTGCTGGGCCTGCTCGCCATTGCTGCCGGTGCCAGCGTGGCCAACGTTTACTTCGCGCAGCCGCTGCTGGAGCGCCTGGCCCACGATTTCGCCCTGGATGCCGCGGTTGCCGGTGCACTGCTGGCTGCCACCCAGGCCGGCAGCGTGCTGGCCCTGCTCGGATTGCTGCCGCTGGCCGACCGTGGCGACCGTCGCCGACTGCTGCGGGTGCAACTGCTGGCGCTGGTGGTGGCGCTACTGTGGCTGGCCGCCGCCCGCAGCACCGCATGGTTGCTGTCGGGCATGCTGCTGGCGGGGCTGCTCGGTACCGCGCTCACCCAAGGGTTGATCGCCTACGCCGCCAACCTCGCTGCACCGGAGCAACGCGGGCGGGTGGTTGGCATGGTCCAGGGCGGTGTGTTCATCGGCCTGCTGTCGGCACGCGTGGTGTCCGGCGCGGTCGCCGCCATGGCCGGATGGCGCGCGGTGTACCTGCTGTCGGCACTGTTGATAACAGCGCTGGCGCTGCTGCTGTGGCGGCGGCTGCCGCACGTGCCAGTGCCTGCAATGGCGCCGGCGTGGCGCGAGCTGCTGCGCTCCATGGTCCAGATGCTGCTGCAGGATCGGGCACTGCGCGAACGTGGGCCCTTGGCACTGCTGTTGTTTGCCGGTCTCAATGTGTTCTGGGCCGCGGTGCCACTGCCGTTGTCGGCGCCGCCCCTGAGCTGGTCGACCGCTGGCATCGGCGCGCTGGGCCTGGCTGGCATCATCGGCGCGCTGCTGGCGGCGCGGGTCGGGCACTGGATGGATCGTGGTTTTGCCCACCGGGTGAGCCTGGGCGCGCTGCTGTTGATGCTGGTCGCCTGGGCGCCGCTGCTGGGCCTGCCGCAGTCGCTGGCGCTGTTGCTGCTGGGCGTGGTGGTGCTGGACCTGGGCGGGCAGGCATTGCATGTGTCCAACCAGGCACTGCTGCTGCGCGCACCGGCCGAACAGCATGGGCGCCTGGTGGCGCTGTACATGCTGTTCTATGCGGTGGGCAGCGGTGTGGGCGCTGCCGCAGGCACTTGGATGCAGGCGCGCTACGGGTGGCCGGCGGTGTGCGCGCTGGGAGCGGGAATCGCCCTGCTGGGCTTGGCGTGGTGGGCGACGTGGCGTATTTCGCGCAAGGCCGCCCGGTAGCGCCGACGCTGTTCGATGCCCTACCGCGCGCGCTGCAGGCTCAACGTTGCAGTGCGCGTCGCCCGGGTGCCTCGGGCAGTGCTTCGTCGGCCACCACCACACGGTTGCGGCCTTGTCGCTTGGCGGCATACATCGCCGCGTCGGCGCGCGCCATCAGCCGCTCGTAATCGGGATGCCCATCGTGCCCAGCCACGCCGATGCTGGCGGTCAGCCCCAGCGTCTGTCCATTCGGCAGGGTGATCGGCGATTGTGCGATCTGCCGGCGCAGGCTTTCGGCAATCACCTCCGCCTGCGATTCGCTCGCCGCCACCAGCACCACCACGAACTCCTCGCCGCCGTAGCGGAACAGGTAGTCGCTGCCACGGGTCTGCTGGCCGAGCAGGGCGGCAACGTGCTGCAGCGCGCGGTCGCCGGCGTCGTGGCCGTGGCCATCGTTGATCGCCTTGAAATGATCCAGATCCAGCAACAGCAGCGAGAACGGCGTGTGGTTGCGCGTGGACAATTCGATCTCACGGCGCAGCACCGTCGGCAGGAAGCGCCGGTTGAGCAGGTTGGTCAACGCATCGCTGCCTGCATCCAGTTCGCCGATGCGTTCGAACAGCAGGGTCATCAGGTTGCGGATGGTGGCGAGGTCTTCGCGGATCGCCGGCAGGGCCGCCAGTCGCCGTGCCGGATCTTCATCCGTGGCGCGCTGCAGGCTGCTGTCGATGCGTGCCATCAGCTGGGCGACCTGCTGTGTCTCGCTACTTTCGCCGAAGCTGGGAATACCCTTGTGGGTGAACCACAGGCCGAACTCCGACGTCGCCAGACTGGCGTTGTCGGCGCCTGTCGCATGGCCAGCGAGCGTGTACAGCAGGCTGTTTTCCCAATCCAGCAGCAGGGCGCGCTGGCGCTCGCGCTCGGTGCTGACGTTCTGCACCAGCGAGAACAGCCGGTACGCTGCATCGGTGCGCGACGAGCGCTCACGTGCATGCGTATAGGCCAGGGTCATGCCCTCCATGGCGATGTCCATGATCGCGCTGAGGCAATCGATGGCGGCGAAAGCGGTGTCGTTGTCTTGGGCATCGGCGCGCAGGCGCACGAACAGTTCGTGCTTGAGTACGCGTGCACCGCGTGCCACCAGGTCAACCGGAATACCGACCCGTGCATGCACATCGCCGATCACCCGCTGTGCGGCGACCGTAGCGGCAATTCCATCCGCATCGGTGGTCAGCAGCTGGGCCAGCCAGCGCTGCATCGCCGGCTGCAGGCGCTGCTTGACCTGTTCATGGGACAGGAAGCGGCGCGCACGCGTGTCCTGCAGCAGCACCTCGTAGAAGCGCTGCGCCAGCATTGGCGGTGCGTCGTCGGCCACGGCATGCAGCAGTGCGGCAGCGGCGGGGCCGGCCTGCAGCAGGCACTGCTGCCAGGCCTGGGCCAGCGGTTGGCTGGCTTCGTCCAGTTGGGGTGTATCCACGTCGATCTCTAGCGGCGCACAACAGACCACGGTATCGGCCGCAGCTGTCGACGGTTGATGGCAGGTAAGCCGTCCAGTTTAAGCGCCATGCAGGCCGAAAAACCCGGGCAGAGCACATGCCGGCCGATGCCGCAATGCGTTGACGCATTTGAGAATCACTCGCATTTATGAAAAAATGACGTCAGGAACCGACCTGCGGGCATCCCGCAGCGATCGTTCCGCCTCCCCCGTCGCCGCCTCGTGCCCTATGCCAGAGGCTTCCGCTGCCCTGCCAGAAGGTCCAGAACATGCCTGCAAACACTCTTTCACCGCGCCCGCTGGCGCTCGCCGTCGCCGCGCTGCTGGCCGGCGCTGCGGTTACCGCGCATGCGGAAACCGATGCCACCGATATCGATACCGTGCATGTCACTGCGTCGCAGATCGCGCGGCAGGCGCTGGGCACCTCCACCATCACCGCTGAAGACATCGCCAAGCGACCGCCGGTCAACGACATCGCCGAACTGCTGCGTACGATGCCCGGCGTCAATCTGACCGGTAACAGCGCGTCGGGCCAGTACGGCAACAACCGGCAGATCGATCTGCGCGGCATGGGCCCGGAAAATACCCTGATCCTGATCGACGGCAAGCGCGTGGGTGCACGCGACGCGGTGCGCATGGGCCGCAGTGGCGAGCGCAACACGCGTGGCGATACCAACTGGGTGCCGGCGGAAATGATCGAACGCATCGAAGTGCTGCGCGGCCCGGCGGCGGCGCGCTATGGCTCGGGTGCATCCGGTGGCGTGGTCAACATCATCACCAAGCGCCCCACTGGCGACCTGACCGGTGCGGTTGACCTGTACGGCCTGGTGCCCGAACACAGTGCCGAAGGTGGCAGCGAGCGCGTCGGCCTGCAGCTGAGCGGGCCGATGACCGACACGCTGTCGTTCCGGCTGTACGGCAACCTCAACAAGACCGATGCCGATTCGCTGGATCTCAACCGCAACTTCGCCACCGGCGCCAATGCGGTACCGCCGGCGGGCCGCGAGGGCGTCAAGAACCGCGATGTCAACGCACTGCTGCGTTGGGACGTGACCGCCAACCAGGTGGTCGAATTCGAGGCCGGCACCAGCCGCCAAGGCAACATCTATGCCGGCGACCGTGCGGTCAGCAACACAGGCACCTCCACCGGCGTTGATCTCGGTGCGCTGGCCGAGCAGCAGGCCGAGACCAACCGCATGTACCGCAGCACCGGCGCGATCACCCATCGCGGACGCTGGGGCGATGTCAGCTCGCGGCTGACCGCAGCGGTGGAAGGGGTCAACAATTCGCGCATCAACGAGGGCCTGGCCGGTGGCCCGGAAGGCAGCTTCAATGGTGCTGACTGGTCGACCTCGCGCCTGCGCAACTACCAGTTGGACGGCGAGGTCAGCTTCCCGACCACCCTCGGCGGCGCCGAGAACGTGTGGACGCTGGGCTTCGAATACCTCGACAGCCGGCTGACCGATCCGTATTCCATGAGCCAGTCGAGCAGCAGCGGTGGCGGCATTCCGGGCCTTTCGGCCGACCGCGCACGCGGCAAGTCCGATGCACAGACCACCGCCGTCTACGTGGAAGACAACATCTACCTGGGTGAGCGCTGGATCGTGACCCCGGGCCTGCGCTTCGACCATCACAGCCAGTTCGGCAACAACACCAGCCCGAGCCTCAACGCGCAGTTCCGGCTCAACAGTGATTGGGTGGTGAAGGGCGGCATCGCACGCGCGTTCAAGGCGCCGAACCTGTACCAGTCCAACCCGGACTATCTGTATTACACCCGTGGCAATGGCTGCCCGAACGCATTGCCGAGCCTGGGTGCCGGTTGCTACATGCAGGGCAATGCGGATCTGAAGGCAGAGACCAGTTTGAACAAGGAACTGGGCGTGGAGTGGGCACCGCAGAGCGGCTGGCAGGCCTCGTTGACCTACTTCCACAACGACTACAAGGACAAGATCCAGGCCGGTTACACCCAGATCGGCCTGACGGCCGACAGCAAGGGCCGCATCTTCCGCTGGGAGAACGCACCCAAGGCCATCGTGCAGGGGCTCGAGGGCAACCTGGTGATTCCGCTGCTGGGCGAGCAGGGCGACCGCCTGAAGTGGAGCAACAACTTCACCTACATGGTGGAGAACGAAAACAAGAGCACCGGCCAGCCGCTGTCGGTGATTCCCAAGTACACCGTCAACACCATGCTGGACTGGCAAGCCACCGAGCAGTTGTCGCTGCTGCTGACCGGCACCTTCTACGGCAAGCAGGAACCGGCTACGGCCAACATCAACAACGATCCGCGCTGCACGGCCAACTGCGATGCGTCCACGGTGCTGCAGACCCGCGGCGCGTACAACGTCTGGGGCGTGAGCGCGCGCTACAAGGTGACCGATACGGTCAGCGTGGGCTTCGGCGTCAACAACCTGGCCGACAAGCGCCTGTTCCGCGAAGCCAACAGCAGTGATGCCGGTGCGGCGACGTACAACGAACCAGGCCGCGCGTACTGGGCCAGCCTGCGTTTCGGGTTCTGATCCGCTGCGCTCGCCAGGCATGGCCTGGCGCTACCGGAGGCGGGCATGTCACACCGGTAGTGCCGGGCCATGCCCGGCGGCATCGGCCGTGCAGGCCTGAAATGTTATAAACACCGTGATAGTTTCCCAACGCCCGCCGGCGTAGCCTGCCTCCATCGCAAAGGAGCTGTTGCCATGGGTCACGACCACGATCACCTGCCATCCGAGATCCGCCACGAGAAGCCCTTGTGGTGGGCGCTCGGCCTGACCTCCACCTTCCTTGTCGTGGAGGTGGTCGGTGCGTTCTGGACCAACAGCCTCGCGCTGCTGTCCGATGCCGCGCACATGGCCACCGACACCCTGGCGCTGATGATCGCGCTGGTTGCCGTGCGGCTGAGCCGGCGTCCGCCGGATGCGCGCCGCACCTACGGCTATGCGCGTCTTGAAGCACTCGGCGCGATGATCAACGGCGCCATGCTGTTCGTGGTCGCCGGCTACATCCTGTGGGAAGCCATCGGTCGCTTCCGCCAGCCGCAGGAGATCGCCTCCACCGGCATGCTGGTGATCGCCGCGGCCGGGTTGGTGATCAACATGATTTCCATGCGCCTGCTGCAGGCCGGCAGCGGCGAGAGCCTCAACGTGAAGGGGGCCTACCTGGAAGTGTGGGCCGACATGCTCGGCTCGGTGGCGGTGATTGCCGGCGCGCTGCTGATCCAATGGACCGGTTGGAAGCCGATCGACCCGATCCTGGCCGTGCTGATCGGTCTATGGGTGCTGCCACGCACGTATGTGCTGATGCGCGAAGCGGTCAATGTGCTGCTGGAGGGTGTGCCCAAGGGCATGGACGTGGCCAAGGTGCGCGACCGCCTGTCCGACCATGACGCGGTGCTGGACGTACATGACCTGCACGTATGGGCGCTGGCGTCCAGCACGCCGGCACTGACCGCACACATCGTGATGCGCGAAGGCGACGATGCCGATCGCCTTCGTCGCGAACTCGGTGATCGCCTGCACGATGATTTCGGCATCGAACACGTGACCCTGCAGATCGAGGCCGACCATTGCGGCGAAGCCTGTGGCCAGCCGTCAGCAGCGAAGGACGACGATCACGCCGGGCACGATCATGCAGCGACCGATGCGCAGGGCCATCGCGGTCACGTGCATCGCTGAGCGGTATTGCCAAGCTGCACTGCTATTCGTCGCGCCGCGAGGCCAGCCGATCCGCCAACCGGGTTGGCTCGGGCAGGCGATAGCCGCGCAGCGTGCGCTGCACCCAGGCCAGCGCGGTATCGGCGCTGACCCGATGTCCGCCGGCGACGAACAGCGGCTTGCAGCGCAGCTTGCTGCGCAGTACCCAGCCGAGCTGTTCGCTGCCATCCAGCAACGGCGTATGCGCGCCTGCCTCGGCGCCCGGCTCGATGAAGCGGCCAACCAGCTTCGACTTGGCCACGCCGATGCTCGGCAGGTCGGTCACCACGCCCAGGTGTGCGGCAATGCCCAGGCGGCGCGGATGGCTGATGCCGTGGCCATCGACGAACACCAGATCCGGCGTTCGCGGCAGCAGTGCCAATGCCGCCAGCAGCGCCGGCAGTTCGCGGAAGCTGAGCAGGCCCGGGATATAGGGCATGACGGTCGGGATGCGGGCGATTTCCTGCGCCACCGGCTGCAGGCTCTCCGCGTCGAGGAGTACCGCCGCAGCGCGGGTGATCGCACCGTCTTCCTCGAAGCCGACATCCAGTCCCGCCAGCCAGCGCACGGTGGCGGGCAGCCGGTCCTGGCGCTGCACGCGGGTGGCCAGCTGCTTCTGCTGCTCGCGGGCGGCGCTGACGCTGCCTTCCCAGCGCCCGGGGTCGATCACGGTATTCATCGGCCACAGGATGACATCCGCACCGCCACGGCGCGGTGAGCGGGCGTCGGGGCTACAATGGCCGCCTGCCTTTCCTCGCGTTGGAGACCCTGCAGTGACCCGTAAACTCGTACTGTTGCGCCATGGCCAGAGCCAGTGGAACCTGGACAATCGCTTCACCGGCTGGGTGGATGTCGACCTGACCGAGCAGGGGCGCCGGGAAGCGGCTGCCGCCGGCCGCCTGATGCGCGAGGAAGGCCTGCAGTTCGACGTCGCCCACACCTCCGTGCTCAAGCGCGCCATCCACACCCTGCAGGGTGCGCTGGCCGAGCTTGATCAGGATTGGCTGCCGGTGAACAAGTCTTGGCGCCTCAACGAGCGCCACTACGGTGGCCTGCAGGGCCTGGACAAGGCCGAGACCGCCGCCAAGCACGGCGAAGACCAGGTCAAGGTGTGGCGCCGTTCGTACGACATCCCGCCGCCGGCGATGGACCTGGAAGATCCGGGCCACCCGATCCATGACCGTCGCTACGCCGGCCTGGACCGCAACGCGCTGCCGGGTACCGAATCGCTGGCCACCACCCTGGATCGCGTGCTGCCTTACTGGCACGACGCCATCGCGCCGCAGCTGAAGGATGGCAAGACGGTGCTGGTCACCGCCCACGGCAATTCGCTGCGCGCGCTGTACAAGTACCTCAACAACGTCTCGCGCGAGGAAATCCTCGAGCTGAACATCCCGACCGGCATCCCGCTGCTGTTCGAGTTGAATGACGACCTCACCGTGAAGTCGTTCCGCTACCTCGGTGACCCGGAAGCGGCACGCAAGGCTGCTGAAGCCGTGGCCAACCAAGGCAAGGCGAAGTAAGAACGAAGGGCCGGCGCACGCCGGCCTTCGCTTCTGTAGAGCCGAGCCCACGCTCGGCTGATGCATTGCCGACGTTTTCAGAAAGCAGCCGAGCATGGGCTCGGCTCTACAGGCGCACTCCTGTGACCTTTGGCCGGTCCCCACCATCGCTGCAGCGGCTACGCTGGACGATTCGCCGTTGGAGACACGCCATGAACGTCCGCAATCTGGTCCCGCTGGGACTGACCATCGCCATCGCCGCCTCGCTCGCCGCCTGTGGCAAGAACGAGACCGCGCCCGCTGCCGACGCCGCCAAGCCGGCGTTCGACCAGTCGCAGATCAAGACCGCGCTGATCTCGCTCAACAGTGCCGACCTGGATCCGTCCATTGCCGCATGCGCCGACCTCAACGGCTTCGTCAACAGCAAGTGGCTGAAGGCCAACCCGGTGCCGGGCGACCAGACCACCTGGGGCAGCTTCGAGATCCTGCGCGAGCGCTCGCTGGAAGTGCAGCACGCGCTGGTGCAGCAGGCCGCCGCCAGCCAGGCCAAGGCCGGCTCGGTGGAAGCCAAGATCGGCGACATCTGGAAGACCGGCAACGACGAAGCGAAGATCGAGGCCGCCGGCCTGGCGCCGCTGCAGCCGACGCTGGACAAGATCACCGCGCTGAACGACACCGCCGCCATCACCCAGTACCTGCGCGACAGCCAGGCGCAGGGCCAGGGCGTGCTGTTCTCGCTGTTCGCCAATGCCGACTACAAGGATTCGGCGAACGTCATCGCCTACGTCGGCCAGGGCGGCCTCGGCCTGCCGGAGAAGGGCTATTACTTCGACGAGTCGCAGGCCAAGATCCGCGACGCCTACGTTGCCTATATCGCACAGGTGCTGACGCTGTCCGGCGTGGACGCCGCGCAGGCTGCCGAACAGGCCAAGGCGGTGATGGCGTTCGAGACCCGCCTGGCCAAGGCCTCGATGTCGCGCATCGAGATGCGTGACCCGGCCAAGCGCTACAACCCGCTCAGCGCCGCCGACGCGGACAAGCTGACCCCGAACTTCAGCTGGACCGCGCTGTTCGACACCCTGAAGGTGCCGGCCGCACAGAAGTTCTCGCTGGCGCAGCCGGGCTTCTTCAGCGAGATGGACAAGATGCTGGCCGACGTGCCGGCCGCCACCTGGCAGTCCTACCTGCGCTTCCACACCATCGATGATGCCTCGCCGTACCTGAGCAGCCAGTTCGAGAAGGCCAACTTCGAGTTCTATGGCAAGACCCTGCGCGGCCAGCAGGAAATGCAGCCGCGCTGGAAGCGCGTGCTGGAGTCGGTCAACGGCGGCATGGGCGAAGCGCTCGGCCAGCTGTATGTCGATGCGGTGTTCCCGGCCGAATCCAAGGAGGCCATGCAGCACCTGGTGCAGAACCTGTCGGTGGCGCTGAAGGCGCGCCTGGAGCAGCTGCCGTGGATGGGCGAAGAAACCAAGAAGAAGGCGCTGGAGAAGTGGGCCAGCTTCACTCCGAAGATCGGTTACCCGGACAAGTGGCGCGAGTGGACGGGCCTGCAGACCAACGGTGACAGCTACCTGGGCAACATGCAGGCTGCGCGCGCGTTCAACTACCGATACATGCTGGACAAGGTCGGCAAGCCGGTGGACAAGACCGAGTGGGGCATGACCCCGCAGACCGTCAATGCCTACTACAACGCTACCAAGAACGAGATCGTGTTCCCGGCGGCGATCCTGCAGGCGCCGTTCTTCGACGCCAAGGCCGATCCGGCGCTGAACTACGGTGGCATCGGTGCGGTCATCGGCCACGAGATGATGCACGGCTACGATGACTCGGGCAGCCAGTTCGCCGCCAACGGCAACTTCGACAACTGGTGGACCGACAGCGACCGCAAGGCCTTCACCGAGCGCACTGATCAGCTGGTCGCACAGTTCGACGGCTACGAGTCGGTGCCGGGCGTGTTCGTGAAGGGCAAGCTGACGCTGGGCGAGAACATCGGTGATCTGGGTGGCCTGACCGTTGCCTACGATGCACTGCAGATGGCGCTGAAGGAGAATCCGAAGGCGAACGTCGAAGTCGACGGCCACAGCCAGGACCAGCGCTTCTTCATGAACTGGGCCACCGTGTGGCGTCGCAATTTCACCGACGGTGAGCTGCGCGTGCGCCTGAACACCGATCCGCACGCACCGGCGAACTTCCGTGCCAACGGTGCGCCGTCGAACATGCCGTCCTATGCCGCTGCGTTCCAGTGCAAGGCCGGTGATGCGATGGTGCGCGCAGACGACAAGCGCGTGGTGATCTGGTAACCGATTGCCCGCAACGTGCAAAGCAGAAGGCCCGGCGCAAGCCGGGCCTTCTCATTGGCAACCACTACAACCGGCTGAGGCTCAGCCCGGGCATTTCAGGTACTGCGACAACGTCGCCTGCCACGCGCTGGCCGGGTCGAAGCCTGGCACCAGGCCGCCACCCGTGCCGGTGAAGTTGGACATGCCATGGGCCAGCATGTAGGTGGGGGTATACGAGGGCGGCCCCACGCGCTTGCTGAAGGTGCAGATGCCAGCGACATAGGCGGGTGCCTTGTCGGGGGTCAGCTGCGCCTTCAATGCGCTGTCGAAGCGGCCGAGATTGTCCTCGCCCATGGCCGAACCCGCCATCGACTTCAGCGCGTTGTAGGCACTGTGTCCGGTCTCGTCAGCGACCCGCTGGCGATCGAAATGGGCGAATACGCCGGCGATGTTGTAGAGATCGATGGCGTCCTGCATGCGCCCATCCTGCACGCAGCGGGGCAGGGCGTTCATCAGGGCGGCGGGCGAGGTGCCGGCGGTGATCTGGCTGCGCGACAGGCAGGCGGCAGCGGGCGCGTTGCTCTCCTGCTGGGCCTGCGCGAACGGCGCCAGGGCCAACAGCAACAGTCCCAGCGGTGCGGCGATGCGGGTGTTTCCTTTCATGGGTGGTACTCCTCGTAAGCAGGCGACCGTCTTTGGCCGACCATCAGCTTGCGAGGATTGCCGTGGCTGCGCAAGCAAGGCGCAGCCCAGCATGTGAATGCTCAGGCCAGCGCCGGCTCGTGCTTGAGCATGCCGTGGAAACGCTGCAGCACGTACGGATCGATCAGGCCACCGGCCTGCTCATCGAGTATCCGCAGCACCGTCTCATGCTCCATCGCTGCGCGATAGGGGCGTGCGCTGGTCATCGCATCATAAGCATCGACGATGGTGACGATGCGTGCGCCCAGCGGGATGTTCTCGCCCTGCAGGCCATCGGGATAGCCGCTGCCGTCGAACGCTTCATGGTGGGCGCGGATCAGGCGCGCGACCGGCGCCGCGTCGCTGCGACCGGTGGCCAGGAAGATATGTTCGCCACGTACCGGATGCTCGCGCATGATCGCGCGCTCTTCATCGCTGTGCCGGCGTGGGCTCAGCAGTACGTCGTCGGGAATGCCGATCTTGCCGATATCGTGGAAGCGTGCGGCCAGGGCGACCTGCGCGCAGGCTTCCTCATCCAGGTCGCAATGCAGGGCAAGGTGCTGCGCAAGCAGGCCCACGCGGTCGCAGTGGTGGCGGGTATAGGCATCACGCATCTGCAGCGACATCGACAGGGCGTCGATCAGGCAGGCCTGCGCGTGCAGGAGGTCGGGAGGTCTGGGCAGGGGCATCGGGACTGGCGGCGCGGCGAAGCCGCGCAGGAAACGGAAAGGCCCGCAAGAGCGGGCCGGGGCGGCGCATAGGGTACCCGCATCGGTGTTGCGCGGGGCGCATCGACGGTATCGCGTGGGGCCGTACGTTCAGTCGTGCAGCGTGTCATCGCCCCGGCCGCATCGGCAACCGGGGCGGCGTGGCTCAGCCGGTGGTCTGCAGGTGGATGCGATGGGCTTTGGCGAAGGCGTCCTGCGCGTCGCTCAGGGTCTGCATGTCTTCGTCCATCTTGGTCACTGCCTCATCCAGCGTCCGCAGCAGCGGGGTGACCTGTTCTTCGCTGTAGCCATCGGGCAGGGCAGCCAGCTGTTCCATCACCGCGAACATCTGTTCGGTGCTCTTCAGGGAATCGAGCAGGTTCTGGTGCAGTGCATCGGCGTCCTTGCCATGGGTGAACTGCTGGACGAAGACCAGCCGGTCGGCGATTTCCTTGTGCGCGTTCTTCAGGCCGAAGCGATGCTGCTGCATGCTCTTGCCATCCTGCAGCGACGCATGGAAGGACTCGCCGTTCGGGCCGTTGGTCCATTGCTCGACCATGCTGACCGTGCCGTTCCAGCTGGCGACATTCTCAAGCAGGTAATCGCGGTTGCTCATGCCGCTGTGGCAGGCGGCCAGCAGGCCCAGGCTGGTGGCGAGCAGAAGGGGGGCGAAACGATTCACGGCAACACTCCTTGTCGCGGGCGCAGTAAACGGAAAGGGCACCGGTCTGCCGCCCGCGGCGGACCGGAACCTTGGATATCGATCAGCGCAGGGCCAGGGTCAGCAGCAGCGCACGTGCGGCATTGAAGCGGTCTTCGGGCAGCGGCAGCGGATGCTTGACGCGCAGCTTGTCCGGACCGTCCATGGCATAGAGGTTCGGTTGCTTCTGGATCAGCTGGATCACCGCCATCGGATCGATGTTCGGCTTGGATTCGAACACGATGCGGCCGCCGTTCTCGCCCAGGTCCAGCTTGCGGATGCCCAGCGTGCTGGCCTGCAGCTTCAGCTCGGCGATGGCGAACAGGTTCTTGGCCGCATCCGGCAGCAGGCCGAAACGATCGATCATCTCCACCTGCAGCTCGCGCAGCGCATCGCTGTCACGCGCGCTGGAAATGCGCTTGTACAGCGTCAGGCGGGTGTGCACGTCCGGCAGGTAGTCGTCCGGAATCAACGCCGGCACATGCAGCTCGACCTCGGCGCCACGCGCTTCTTCGCCGGCATCGATGTCGGGCAGATGGCCCTGCTTGATGCTGCGCACGGCGCGTTCCAGCAGCTCGGTGTACAGGCTGAAGCCCACTTCGGCCATCTGCCCGCTCTGGTCCTCGCCCAGCAGTTCACCGGCACCGCGGATTTCCAGATCGTGCGTGGCCAGGGTGAAGCCGGCGCCCAGTTCGTCCATCGATGCGATCGCTTCCAGGCGCTTTTCCGCGTCGGGCGTGATCGAGCGACGGTCCGGTACAACCAGGTACGCATAGGCGCGGTGGTGCGAACGACCGACGCGGCCACGCAGCTGATGCAGCTGGGCCAGGCCGAAGCGGTCGGCACGGTTGATGATGATGGTGTTGGCGTTGGGGATGTCGATGCCCGATTCGATGATCGTGGTCGACAGCAGCACGTTGAAGCGCTGCTTCTGGAAGTCCAGCATCACCTTTTCCAGTTCGCGCTCGGGCATCTGCCCATGGGCGATGCCGATGCGCGCTTCGGGCACCAGCTCGGACAGCTCGCGTTGCATGCGGCCGATGCTTTCCACGTCGTTGTGCAGGAAATACAGCTGGCCACCGCGTGCCAGCTCGCGCTGGAAGGCTTCGCGCAGCAGCGCGTTGTCCCACTGGGTGATGAAGGTCTGCACCGCCAACCGGTTCGGCGGCGGGGTGGCGATGATCGACAGGTCGCGCAGGCCGGCCATGGCCATGTTCAACGTGCGCGGAATCGGCGTGGCGGTCAGGGTCAGCAGGTGCACGTTGGCGCGCAGTGCCTTCAGCGCCTCCTTCTGGCGCACGCCGAAGCGCTGCTCCTCGTCGACGACGACCATGCCTAGGTCCTTGAACTTCACGTCCGGCTGCAGCAGGCGATGGGTGCCGACGATGACGTCGATGGTGCCGGCGGCGACCTTCTCCAGCTCGGCCTTGATCTCCTTGGTGCTCTTGAAGCGCGACAGCACTTCGACCTTCATCGGATAGTCGGCGAAGCGGTCGCGGAAATTGCGGTAATGCTGTTCGGCCAGTAGCGTGGTCGGCACCAGCACCGCCACCTGCTTGCCAGCGCTGGCGGCAGCGAACGCGGCACGCACCGCGACTTCGGTCTTGCCGAAGCCCACATCGCCACAGACCACGCGGTCCATCGGCTGGCTGCTGGCCAGGTCACGCAGGGTGGCGTCGATGGCGGCCAGCTGGTCCGGGGTTTCCTCGAACGGGAAACCGGCGGCGAACGGCTCGTACATCGCGCGGTCCACCTGCAGTGCCAGTCCGGCACGCGCCTGGCGGCGGGCCTGGATCTCCAGCAGCTCGGCGGCCACATCGCGCACTTTTTCGGCAGCCTTGCGCTTGGCCTTGCTCCACTGCTCGCCACCCAGCGAATGCAGGGGTGCGGTCTCGGCCGATGCGCCGGAATAGCGGCTGATAAGGTGCAGCTGCGCGACCGGCACGTACAGCCGGTCGCCCTTGGCGTATTCGATTTCCAGGAATTCGCCGGGCATGCCGCCGACGTCCATCGCGATCAGTCCGCGATAGCGGCCGACACCATGGTCCTCGTGCACGATCGGCGCGCCTTCGGTCAGCTCACCGAGATCGCGGATGATCGCTTCCGGCTCACGTCCGGCGCGGCGCGTGCGGCGTGTGCTGCCGGCGCGCTCGGGGAACAGCTGGCGTTCGGTCAGCACCGCGATGTGCGGCGCATCCAATGCGAAGCCGTCTTCCAGCGGCGCCACGGCAATGGCGAAGCGTTCGTCGCTGGCCAGGAAGGACAGCAGGTCGGCCACCACCGGCGGCTTCAGCTCGGCCGCCTGCAGCACTTCCAGCAGGGCCTCACGGCGGCCGGGTGAATCGGCGGCAATCAGCACACGGCCAGGGTAATGGCCGAGGAAGGATTTCAGTGCGTCACCGGCCGGTGCCTCGCGTGCGGCCACCGGCAGCGGCGGCAACGGCTGGTCGCCCAGCGCATGCGCCTCGGCAATGCGCGCGTGATCGGCAGCCCATACCTCGATGCGCGGTGCGTCGTTCAGCCGCTCGCGCAGCAGGTCCGGCGACAGGTACAGCGCCGACGGTGGCAGCAGCGGCCGTTCAACATCATGGCGGCGTTGCTCGTAGCGCTCGCCGGTCTGCGTCCAGAAGGTCTCTGCCGCTTCAGCGGCACCGACGCAGACCACCGGCAGGCTGCCGGCAGGCAGGTAGTCGAACAGGGTGGCGGTGCGCTCGAAGAACAGCGGCAGGTAGTACTCGATGCCAGCCGGCGCCAGGCCCGATTTCAGGTCCTGGTACAGCGAACTGCGACGGGTATCGACGTCGAAGCGCTCGCGCAGGGTGGCCAGCACCCGCGCGATGCTGGCGTCGTCCATCGGCACTTCGCGACCGGGCAGCATGTGCACCGCCTCGACCTTGTCCAGCGAGCGCTGGCTTTCCGGATCGAATGCACGGATCGAATCGATGTCTTCGTCCAGCAGCTCCACCCGCAGCGGCTCGTCGGCGCCCATCGGGTAGACGTCAAGCAGGCCACCGCGCACGGCGAAGTCACCCGGGTCCATCACCTGCGGCACGTTGCGGTAACCGGCGCTTTCGAGGCGACGCTTCTCCGCTTCCAGGTCCAGGCGCTGGCCGACTTCAAGGTTGAAGCTGCCGCCGATGACGTAACTGCGGGGTGCCAGCTGCTGCAGAAGGGTCTGCACCGGTACCACCACCAGGCCACGCTTCAGCGTGGGCAGGCGGTGCAGGGCCGACAGGCGCTGCGAAATGATGTCCGGGTGCGGGCTGAAGCGGTCGTAGGGCAGCGTTTCCCAGTCCGGGAACGCCACCACCGGCAGGCTCGGGTCGCCTCCCAGCAGGGTGTGCAGATCCGCTTCGATCTGGTTGGCACCGTGGTTGTCACGGGCCACCACCAGTACCGGGGCATCATGCGTGCGCGCTGCCTGGGCCAGATACCAGGCCAGGGCAGTGGGTGAGGCGGGGGCGCGCCACCAGGCGCGGAGCTGGCCGGCACGTGGCAACGGCGGGGCGGGGAATGGAGTACGCGACATGAACCGCGGATTTTAGCAGAAGCCCGATCGAAGCCCGCTGGGTAGTGCCGGCCGCTGGCCGGCATCTCATGATGCTGCGGGGAATCGGTGGAGCCGGCCAGCGGCCGGCACTACCGGAATGCGCGCCGGGCAGGGCCCGGCGCTACCGTCAGTTGTCCAGTTCCAGCACCATCCGCACCAGGCCTTCGGCCCCGTTCGGGTGTGGTACCGGCTTGAAGCCCAGCGAGGCGGCCAGCTGCTTCATCGGCTCGTTCTCGGCGGCAACATCGCCGTACAGGCGGTCCAGATACTTGCCGCGGCCCCATTTCACCAGCTTGCGCATCAGCTGGCGGCCCAGGCCCTGACCGATCAGGAACCGGCTGATCAGGATCGCGTACTCGGCTTCACGGGTACCGGGGATGATCGAGGCACGGGCCACCGCGCCGACCACGGCCTCACCGGCCGGCAGCGACTCGGCGGCGACCAGGGTGATCTCGGTCTTCGGATTGGGGTGGGTCAGGCGCTGGGTGGTTTCCGGCGACAGCTCGGTCACCGACTGCAGGAAGCGGTCGCGGATTTCTTCCGGCCCGAACAGGCTGAAGGCGGCCTGCAGCGGCGCGCCATCTTCCGGGCGGATGGGGCGGATCAGCAGCTCGTGGCCGCTGGGAGCCTTGAAGATCTCATGCCAGGGCGGCATGCGGTTGCGAGTGGCCATACCGGGTGATTCCTTGGTGGTCCATCGATTGTGTCATCACCGGGGCTGCATTCCGTGAACGAAAGGCTCACGGTCGTACAGCCTCGTGAAGGCCCTTATTCGGCCGTCTTCAGCCAGTCCAGGCGGGTGCTGGCACCGGGTTCGCCCAGATGCTGGCGCAGCGCCGGCAGGGCCGGGCCGACCACGCGGTCGAACTGCCAGGGTGCATTGAGCACCAGCATGCCACTGCCGTTGAGGCGCAGCGGCGAGTCGTCCGGGCGCACCAGGAACTCGATGGTCACGGCCGACTTCACCGGCAGTGCGGCGGCCTTGCGCAGGAAATGCAGGATGGTGCGGCGCTGCTTGATCGGGAACCAGACCGCACAGGTGGCCTGCGGCCAGCGCGCCAGAGTCTCGGCCAGCGCACCGAGGACCGCCTGGTACTCGGCGTCCTGGGCCTCGTAGGGCGGGTCGATCAGGACCAGGCCGCGGCCGATCTTGGCGCCGTTGGCCTTGGGCGGCAGCAGCGAGCGCAGCAGCGCGTAGCCGTCACCGGGGTGTACGCCGACGCGGCTGTCATGGGCGAACAGGGTCTTCAACGAAGCGGCTTCGTCCTCCTGCAGCTCGCACACCGCCATGCGGTCCTGCGGGCGCATGGCCTGTGCGCTCAGCAGCGGCGAGCCGGGGTAGGAGATCATCGCGCCGACCGGATTGTCGGCCTGCACCGCCTTCAGGTAGCGCTCGACCACCTCGGGCAGCTTGGGCTGGGCCATCAGCCGCATGACCCCGGATTCGGCCTCAAGGGTCTTGCGGCTTTCTTCGCTGGCCAGCAGGTAGCGGCCGGCACCGCCGTGGGTGTCGAGCACGAAGAACGGGCTGTCCTTGCGCTTGAAGCTGTCGATCAGGGCCAGCTGCACGATGTGCTTGAGGACATCGGCGTGGTTGCCGGCGTGGAAGGCGTGGCGATAGTTCATGGGCGGCAGTGTACGGGGCAAGGGCCGCAGCGGCTATGCTGCGCGCCATGACAGCGCCTGTTACCCATGTCCTGGTGGTCGAAGACGAAGCGGCCATCGCCGAAACCGTGCTCTATGCGCTGCGCAGCGAGGGCTATGCCGCCAGCCATTGCCTGCTGGGCGGGCTGGCCCTGCAGCAGCTGCAGGCCGGCGATATCGATCTGGTGGTGCTGGATGTGGGCCTGCCGGACCTCAGTGGTTTCGAGGTCTGCCGCCGGCTGCGGGCCCTGCCAGGGCCGGTGGCGCAGGTGCCGGTGATCTTCCTGACCGCGCGCAACGACGAACTCGACCGCGTGCTGGGGCTGGAACTGGGGGCCGACGACTACATGGCCAAGCCGTTCTCGCCGCGCGAGCTGGTGGCGCGGGTACGTGCCCGCCTGCGGCGTGCCACGCCTGCGCCGGCGGCCCAGGGTGCCGAGACCGGCTGGCAGGAGCATGGTGCCTTCGCCATCGACCGCGAAGGCCGCCGCATCCGCTTCCAGGGCCATGCGCTGGACCTGACCCGCTATGAATATGCGTTGCTGGAAGCGCTGCTGCAGCGCCCCGGCGCGATCCTCAGCCGTGCCCAGCTGATGGACCGTGGCTGGGACAGCGCCGCCGACAGCGCTGACCGCACCGTCGACACCCACGTCAAGACGTTGCGCGCCAAGCTGCGTGCGGCCGGTGCCAGCGGTGAACCGATCCGCACCCATCGCGGCCTCGGCTACGCCCTGGAGGTTTGACGCGTGCGTCTGGTCCTGAAACTGTTCCTGGGCTTCTTCCTGATCGTGGGTATCGCTGCGTTCTTCGTGATGCGCGTGTTCGTCAACGAAGTGAAGCCGGGCGTGCGCCAGGCGATGGAATCGACCCTGGTGGATGCGGCCAACGTGCTGGCGGAGATGGCCGCCGCCGACGTCAAGGCCGGCACCATCCGCAACGGCAGCTTCACCCGCAACCTGGCCAAGGCCCGGCAGCGCGACCTGAAGGCCATGGTCTGGCGCTTCCCCAAGCGTGCGCTGGACTACCGGGTGACGATCACCGACGCCAAGGGCATCGTGATCTACGACTCGTTGGGCCGCGACGTGGGGCGCGACAATTCGCGCTGGAACGATGTCTATCGCACCCTGCGCGGCGAGTACGGCGCGCGCTCCAGCCCAGAAACGCCGGGCGATGACAGCAACACGGTGATGCACGTGGCCGCGCCGGTGTACGACCCGGTCGATGGCAATACCCTGATCGGCGTGCTCAGCCTGGCCCAGCCCAACCGCAGCATCGATCCGTTCATTGCCGCCAGCCAGCGCGCCATCATCGAACGCGGCGCGTGGCTGATCGGCCTGTCGGCGCTGGTGGGTGTGCTGGTGACGATGTGGCTGACCAACGGCCTGGGCCAGCTCAGTCGCTACGCGCGGGCAGTCAGCGCCGGCGAACCGGTGCCTCCGCCCAAGCGCCGCAACGATGAGATCGGCGAGCTTGGCCAGGCGCTGGAGACGATGCGGCGCAAGCTGGAAGGCAAGGCGTACGTCGAACAGTACGTGCAATCGCTGACCCACGAGATGAAGAGTCCGTTGGCGGCGATCCGCGGTGCGGCCGAACTGCTGCAGGAGCCGATGGCCGACGCCGACCGCGCGCATTTCGCACGCAGCATCGTCGACCAGCAGGAGCGGCTGACCGAAACCATCGACAAGCTGTTGGCGCTGGCCGAGGTCGAGCAGCACGGCTGGTTGCAGACCCGTGATCCGATTGCCTTGCCCGCGCTGCTGCAGGAAGCCGCAACGGCAGCGCAGGTACGCGCGCAGGCCGCCGGTGTCGAGCTGCATATCGAGCAGGTGCCCGACCTGCGCGTGCAGGGCGATGGCTATCTGCTGCGGCAAGCCCTGCACAACCTGATCGACAACGCCATTGCGTTCTCGCCGCCCGGGGCACAGGTGCAGTTGGATGCACAGCTGGACGGGCAGGGCGTACGCCTGCAGGTTGCCGACCGTGGCGCGGGCATTCCCGATTACGCGCGCGAGCGCGTGTTTGAACGCTTCTATTCGCTGGCCCGACCCGGCACCGGCCGCCGCAGTTCCGGCCTCGGCCTGCCCTTCGTGCAGGAAGTCGCGCGCCTGCATGACGGCCGCGCCAGCCTGCAGCCGCGCGAAGCAGGCGGCACCGTGGCCAGCCTGTGGCTGCCGCTGGCGATACCAGGGCAGCGTCCGCGGCGCTGACTTCACACTCGCTTCAACTTCGCCACAAACCCTGCTCACCGCAGCGATCCATCCTGCAGTCCTCTCCAACGAGGACGGACGATGAAATCCCTGAAGATGCTGCTGCGGTTCGCCATTGTCGGCGGCCTGATCCTGCTGCTGCTGATCCCGCTGTTCCTGATCCGCAGCGTCATCACCGAGCGCAGCGCCTATCGCGAAGAGGCCTATTCGCGGGTGGCCGAAAGCCGTGCCGGTACCCAGCGCGTGGTCGGGCCGGTGCGCGTGGTGCCATGGTCCAAGCGCGAGCTGGTGGAAGTGGTCGATGCGCAGGGCAACAAGAAGACCGAGCTGCAGACCACCCAGGGCTACTGGTTGCAGCCGCCGGCCACCCTGCAGATCAGCGGCGAGCTGCTGCCAAGCCAGCGTTCGGTCGGCCTGTTCAAGGTGCCGGTGTACAGCTGGAATGGCCAGCTCAAGGCGACCTTCAGCGAGGATGACTACCCGGAGCACGATGGCACGACCTATGGCGAGGCCTACATCGCGCTGGGTGTGTCCGATGCGCGCGGCCTGGTCGGTACGCCGAACCTGCGGGTTGATGGGCAGCAGGTCAAGCTGCTGCCGGGTGTGGCCGGCGCTTCCGCACTGGGCCGTGGGCTGCATGCACCGATCGCCGGCGTCGCCCGCAGCGGAGGCACCCTGGCGGCCAGCAGCGTGGAACTGGAGCTGCAGCTCGATGGCAGCCGCTCGCTGTCGGTGGTGCCGGTGGGCGATGACAACCAGATCGCGCTGCGTTCCAGCTGGCCGCACCCGTCGTTTGCCGGTGCGTTCCTGCCGAACGAGCGGCGTGTGGATGCGCAGGGCTTCGATGCACGCTGGGCCGTGTCCTCGCTGGCATCGGACGCACAGCAGCGACTGCGCGAGGGCGATGACCTGGACGCGCAGGCGGTGCAGGTTTCGCTGGTCGACCCGGTCGATACCTATACCCAGGCCGATCGCGCTTCCAAGTACGGCGTGCTGTTCGTGGTGCTGACGTTCGTTGGTTTCATCCTGTTCGAGCTGATCAAGTCGCTGCGCATCCATCCGCTGCAGTACCTGATGGTCGGCCTGGCGCTGGCGATCTTCTTCCTGCTGCTGATCAGCCTGTCCGAGCACATCGCCTTCTGGCAGGCCTACCTGGTCTCCGCGCTGGCCTGTATCGGCCTGCAGGCGGTGTACCTGGCCAATGTGCTGGGGCACTGGAAGCGGGGCCTGGGCTTCGCCGCGATGCTGACGGTGCTGTACGGCGCGCTGTATGGGCTGCTGGTGTCGGAGAACAATGCGCTGCTGATGGGCTCGCTGCTGCTGTTCGTCATCCTCGCGCTGGCGATGTGGGTGACCCGTCGGGTCGACTGGTACGCCCTGGCCGAGCAGAAGTAAGGAGCACGCCATGGGTTGGCGCCAAGGATTGCAGCAACGGGCACGACAGGGCATTCCCGCTCTGCTGGAAGTGGATGCGCTGCTGCAGGCGCATGGCGTTTTGGCGGCGTTGCCGGGGGCACGGATCGCGCCCGGCCTGGTCCGCTTCCAGCTGGCCGCCATCACCTGCGAGGGACTGCAGCGGCGTGGGCTGGACTGGCTGCGGGAGGCGCGGCACGGACGCGGCGCGCTCGCGGGCAAGGTGCCCCGTTACCGGCCATGGAAGGCCGGGGCGGCGGCATTGTCGGAGATCGGCATCGACGGGCTGCCCGCGGACTGGCCGGAACATGCTGCCGTGTTCGGCTGCAGCAGCATCGACCAGCGGCATTGGTTGCTGCTGCTGCCGGAGCGTGCGCAGCTGTGGCTGGGGTGGAAGGGGTGACAGCCGCGCAAGGCCCCATCCACGCATGGCGTGGATCTACCAGATGCCCATGACCGATGGGACGGGGGCCCGGCGCCCTGGCTGGCTAGACTCGACCGGTTGATGATCGAGCCGAAGGGCAGGGGTGCGATGTGCTGAAGTGGGGCGTGCTGGCAGTAGCGCTGGCGATGGGTGGCAATGCGGTGGCGCAGCAGCGCGAGCCGGTGGACCTGGACATGGTCGGCAAGATCCGGCAGCAGGCGTTCCACAAATCGCAGGTGATGGACACCTTCAGCTACCTCACCGAACGCATCGGGCCGCGCCTGACCAATTCGCCGGCGATGGGCCGCGCCAACGCCTGGACCCGCGGCAAGTTCAGCGAATGGAAGCTGGACAACGTCCACGACGAAGCTTTCGACGAATTCGGCCGTGGCTGGGAATTCACCTCGGCCAGCGTGGAGATGCTGGGCGATCGCGTGCAGCCGCTGCATGCCCTGCCCAAGGCGTGGACGCCGGGCACCAGGGGCCCGGTCGAGGGCGAACTGCTGCAGGTGGACATCAAGAAGCCCGAGGACATCGAGAAGTATCGCGGCAAGCTGCGCGGCAAGATCCTGCTGCTGGGCGAAGCACGCGAATACAAGCGTGGCACCGACGCCGATTCGCACCGGCACGACGCCACCTCGCTGGAAGGCCTGCAGGAGTTCACCCTGCCCAAGGACAAGGACGTGGCCGCCGACCGTGCCAAGCGGGTCAAGGAATACCAGGAGAAGCAGGCGCTGGCGGCGAAGGTCAACGCGTTCTTCGTCGAAGAAGGCGCGCTGGCCTCGATCAGCATCAGCAGCTGGGACAACGGCATCATCCGCGTGGCCGGTGGTGGCTCGCGCAAGGCCGGCGAGTCGGTCGGCATTCCCGAACTGGCGATGATCGCCGAGCACTTCAATCCGCTGGTGCGCGCGCTGGAAGCCAAGCAGAGCGTGCGCCTGCGCGTGGATGTGGCCGCTCGCTTCACCGATGAAGCGGACCAGCCCGGCTACAACACGCTGGCCGAGATCCGTGGCAGCAGCAGGCCCGATGAAGTGGTGATGATCGGTGCGCACCTGGATTCCTGGCACAGCGGCACCGGTGCAGCCGACAACGCTGCCGGCGTGGCGGTGATGATGGAGGCCATGCGCATCCTCAAGGCCAGCGGCGCCAAGCCCAAGCGCACCATCCGGGTTGCGCTGTGGAGTGGCGAGGAGCAGGGGCTGATCGGTTCGCAGGCATACGTGGCCAAGCACTTCGGTCGATTCCCCGAGCCCACCGACGCGGCGCAGAAGGCGCTGCCAGCCTCGCTGCGCGAACCGACTGGTGCCCTGCAGAAGACCCGTGACTACGGCAAGTTCCAGGTCTACTTCAACATGGACAACGGCTCGGGCCGTTTCCGTGGCATCTACGCACAGGAAAACCTGGCGGCCATGCCGATCTTCGAAGCCTGGCTGGCCCCGTTCCATGACGTGGGCGCGACCACCGTGGCCACCCGCAACACCGGCAGCACCGACCACATCAGCTTCGACCGCATCGGCCTGCCGGGCTTCCAGTTCATCCAGGACAAGCTGGACTATTTCAGCAACGTCCACCACAGCCACCTGGACACGTGGGACCACGCCGAACCGGAAGACCTGAAGCAGGCCGCCGCCATCGTCGCCTCCTTCGCCTACCACGCCGCCATGCGCGAGCAGCCCTTCCCGCGCAAGCCCGAGCCCTGAAAAGGGGACGGAGGGGATTAAGTCGCATTTCCCCTCCGTTGCCCGCGCATCCCCGCAGGAGCGGGGGAATAGCGACTTAATCCCCTCCGTCCCCTTTTTCCGCAGGGGGCGGAGGGCTGGTAAAATCGGGGGATACCCGTTCCTCGAGCCCTCCATGACCTGCCGCACCCGCTTCGCCCCCAGTCCCACCGGCTACCTGCATATCGGTGGCGCCCGCACCGCGCTGTACTGCTGGCTGGAGGCCCGCCATCGTGGCGGCGAGTTCGTGCTGCGCATCGAGGACACCGACCGTGAACGCAGCACCCAGGGCGCGATCGACGCCATCCTGGAGGCGATGGAGTGGCTGGGCCTGGACTACGACGAAGGTCCGTTCTACCAGACCGAGCGCGTCGCCCGGTACAAGGAAGTGGCCGAGCAGCTGATCGCCGACGGCAAGGCGTACTACGCCTATGAAACCCGCGAAGAGCTGGATGCCATGCGCGAGGCCGCGATGGCCAGGCAGGAAAAACCGCGCTACAACGGCGCCGCGCGCGAGCAGGGCCTGCCGTACCGGGACGACCCGAACCGCGTCATCCGCTTCAAGAACCCGCTTGAAGGCACGGTGGTGTTCGATGACCTGATCAAGGGTCGCATCGAGATCGCCAACAGCGAGCTGGATGACATGGTCATCTTCCGTCCGGACGGCTACCCCACCTACAACTTCGCGGTGGTGGTGGACGACTGGGACATGGAGATCTCCGAAGTCATCCGTGGCGACGACCACATCAACAACACCCCGCGCCAGATCAACCTGTACGAAGGTATCGGCGCGCCGGTGCCGAAGTTCGGCCACATGCCGATGATCCTGGACGAGCAGGGCGCCAAGCTGTCCAAGCGCACCGGCGCGGCCGACGTGATGCAGTACAAGGACGCCGGTTACCTGCCCGACGCGCTGCTGAGCTACCTGGCCCGGCTGGGCTGGTCGCATGGCGACCAGGAACTGTTCAGCCGCCAGGAACTGATCGACCTGTTCGACGTGAAGGACTGCAATTCCAAGGCCTCGCGCCTGGACATGGCCAAGCTGGGCTGGGTCAACCAGCACTTCCTGAAGACCGAGGAACCGGCCGCGATCGCGCCGCACCTGGTCAACCAGCTGCAGAAGCTGGGCCTGGACGTGGCCGCTGGCCCGGCGCCGGTGGACGTGGTGATGGCCCTGCGCGAGCGCGTGCAGACCCTGAAGGAAATGGCCGAGAAGGCCGTGGTCTGGTACCAGCCGCTGAACGAGTACGATGAAGCGGCCGTGGCCAAGCACTTCAAGGCCGGTGCGGAACTGCCGCTGGGCAAGGCCCGCGAGCTGCTGGCAGCCCTGCCGGAGTGGACCGCCGAGGCTGTTGGCGTGGCCCTGCACGATGCTGCCGCCGCCCTGGAAATGGGCATGGGCAAGGTCGCCCAGCCGCTGCGCGTGGCCATCACCGGCACCCAGGTCAGCCCTGACATTTCCCATACCGTGTACCTGGCCGGCCGCGAGCAGGCCTTGAAACGCATCGATGTGGCCATCACCAAGGTAGCAACGGCCTGAGCCCACCGGCCCACGCCCGAACTGGAGAACGCGCATGTCCGCCAAAACCGCCTGTACGGCCCCGCACCATCATGTCCACGACGCTTCGGATTTCGTGGCGGTGGTCGAGCGTGTCTCGCGTGAGCGCGGGCTGCGCCTGACCCCGATCCGCGCCAACGTGCTCAAGCTGATCGCCGAGGCCGGCAAGCCGGTCAAGGCCTACGAGCTGCTGGAGTGGGTGCGCAACGGCAAGGGTGTGGGCGCTGATGCCCCGCCTACCGTGTACCGCGCGCTGGATTTCCTGATGGCCAATGGCTTCGTGCACAAGCTGGAATCGGTCAATGCCTTCGTGGCCTGCCACCATCCCAGCAGTGCGGCCCATTCGGTGCCGTTCCTGATCTGCAACAGCTGCCACAGCGCGGTGGAACTGGAAGACCGCGAGATCGTGACCCAGCTTGAAAAGCGTGCCAAGGAACTGGGGTTCCAGCCGCAGGCACAGACCCTGGAAGTGCACGGACTCTGCGCCCGCTGCGCCGGCTGACGGAAGGGTAGTGCCGGCCGCTGGCCGGCATCCTCGCGATTGGGGTCAGATCCCTTTGCCAGTGGCAAAGGGATCTGACCCCATTTCACGGCTGCTTGCGCAGATGCTTCAGCACTGCCTTGCGTGCGGCGATCAACTCCGCATCCTCAAGCACCAGCGACTGCACCCAGTCCAACGCTTCGGCCACGCGTGCGCCGCGCACGGCATATAGGGCCAAGCACTGGCGTTGCGGCGTCGGCGCTTGGCTCCACGCGCGCTGCACCCGCTGCAGCAATGTCTGTTGGATATCCGTAGACACCGCCACACCCTTGTCGAACGACAGCAGCACGTTCAGCGCAGCCAACGCCCGCCACGGCGCTGACCTTGGATCATCCTGGCTGAAATCGGCCTGTCCGCAGAACGCCAGCAGGGCCGCAACCGAAGCCTCGCTGCGCACCTCTTCCAGCACCCCGATCACATAGGTCGCCATGCGCGGCTGATCCAGCAGCGGCGGCATCGCCGCCACGCCGCCATGGCCGAAAGCCGCACAGGCCCTTGCCCACGGCGCCATCGGCGCGAAATGCGTGCCATCGCCGTTGTACTGGAACTCCTCGCGCCAGCCATGCAGCGCGCACAGACGTTCAATCTCGGCCGCACCTTCGACACCATGCTCAAGCACGAAGCCGATCAGGTCTTCCACCTCGACCGCACCGCCATGCTCCAGCGGCGCAGGACCTTTGGCCGCCTTACGGGCCAGTGCGTTGAACTTCATCGTTGTCGTCTGTTCCTGCAGCAAAGCAGTCGAGCATGGCTCAACACTACAAAAAAGCGGAGCCGCGCGCTTTTGCTTTTGATTTTCATCCTTTGATTCACGTGGCTGACGCGCACGGAACCTGTCCGTGGCCGGGTGGGTGGGGTAGGCGGGACCGCAGGCGCCATGGATGGCGCCTACGAGTCCCCAGGGATGGGTTCACGGCGTGTCCCGCCTGCCTCACCCACCCGGCCAATCCCGCCAATCCAACCGCAACGATCAGCCACGAGGGGCTCCGCCGTTCGCTGTCTTCGACGAAGCCGCGCAGTCAAGCAGGCCCGCGCCTAGTCCATCGGCTTCGTCGCAGTATCCACCCGCACGATCACCGACATGCCCGGCCGCAACCGCGCCGCCAGCTGCTGCTCCCCGTTGATCGAGATCCGCACCGGCAACCGCTGCACCACCTTGGTGAAATTACCGCTGGCATTGTCCGGTCGCAGCACGCTGAACTCCGATCCGGTGGCCGGCGCGATCTGCTCCACCCGTCCGCGCAGCACCTGGCCCTGGAACGCATCCACCGAGAACGATGCCGGCTGCCCGATCGCCATCTGCCAGGTCTGGCCTTCCTTGTAATTGGCCACCACCCACAATGCATCGGGCACCAGGAACAGCAGCTGCGAACCGGCCGCCACGTACTGGCCCACGCGCACGCTGGCTTCGCTGATCTGGCCATCGCGCGGCGCATGGATCACCGTGTTGGCCAGGTCGATGCGTGCCAGTTCCAGCTGCGCCTGCGCACTTTCCACCTGCGCCTCCAGGCTCTTGCGCGAGACCTGGGTGGAGACCAGGGTCTCCTCGGAGATGCGGATCTGCGCCTGCGCCTGCTGCACGCTGGCCTGTGCCGAGGCCTGGGTGGTGCGGAACTTGTCGCGGTCGTTGATCGATACCAGCTGCTGCGCCGCCAGTTCCTCGTAGCGCTTGGCTTCATTGCGCGAGCGCTGCAGCTCGGCCTGTCCAGCCGACAGCGTGGCCTGCGCCGAAGCGATCTGCGCGCGGTTCTGCGCCTGCGACTGGTCCGAATTGGCCAGGGCCGCGCGCGCGCTGTCCAGCGTCGCCTGCGCCTGTGCCACCCGCTGCGCATAGATGCGGTCGTCGATGCGCAGCAGCGGCTCGCCCTGCTTCACGTGCTGGAAATCCTTCACCAGCACATCGGTCACGTAACCGTTGACCTGCGGCGCCATCACCGTGATCTGCCCGCGCACATAGGCGTTGTCGGTCACCATCACGCTGCTGGTGAACGGCCACAGATGCCAGGCGCGCAGGATCAGCGCGATGCCCAGCAACGCCACCACCACCATCACCACCACGCTGCGCGAACTCGGTTTCAGGTACTTCGGTGCGGCGGCGGGCGCGGCAGGTGTCGCCGCAGGCGCCGCATCGGTGGGCGGTGGCGGGGTGACGTTCTCGGCAGCGTCGGTGTCGTCTGGACGGGGCGGGACGGGAGGCATGGCGGTGGACTCAGCGCGGTGCCGCGGTCGCAGCCGCAGCGGGGGAGGAAGGATGGCGCTTGCGCCATTGTTTGCGCACGGCGGTACGCAGCGACAGCAGCAGCAACCAGCACAGGAAACCGATCGCCAGCCAGCCGCTCAGGGTGAACACATCATTGAAGCCACGCACGTTGGCTTCGCGTCGGGTGGTCTGCGCCAGCTGCGCGCTGCCCTGTGCGCTGCGCAGCACCGGGTCGGTGATCTGCGCTGCGTACAGCTGCTGCTGGATGCGCAGGCGCTGCGCCACCACCGGGTCGGCGGGATCGAGCTGGCTGGTCAAGGCGCTGGAATACAGCTGTTCGCGATGCAGCTGGAACGTTCCCAGCACGGCCGAGCCGGCCAGTCCGCCCAGCGTCTGGGTGATCGACAAGGTCACCAGGAAGGTGATCATGTGGTCCACACCCTGTTTCAGCGCGGCGGAAATGCCGAGCATGATCAGCGGGCCCATGAACATGCCGGCGCCCACCGAGGCCAGGAACTGGCTGACGTAGAAGTCGTGTGGTCGATCCATGCTGGTGCGGTGCTGGTCGAAGAACGCGGCTGCACCCAGCAGCAGGATCGCCATCAGCAGCTGCGCGATCAGCCGCTTCGGGCCGAAGGTGATCGCCGCGCCGGCGATGCCGGTCACCACGCCGGCCAGGATCACCACGAACAACGGCCGCATCTGGTCCGGCCCCATGCCTAGGGTGCGCATCAGGTTGACCACGCCGTAGGACTGTTCGGTGGTCAGGAAGCGGATCAGGAAGGCACCGACGATGAAGTGCATCACCGGCAGCGTCGACAGCCAACGGATCTGCAGCAGCGGATTGCGCCGGTAGTGTTCGATGATCAGGGCGGTGGTGGTCAGCGCGATGGAGGCGATCAGCGCCCAGCCCAGCCACGGGGTGTTGAGCCACCAGCGCGTGTAGCCCTGCGCCAGCACGATCACCAGCAGGGCGACGGCGGGCGCGAGCAGGGCGAAGGTGAGGAAATCCAGTGGCTCGAACGCCTTCACCTGCACGCCTGGCGGCAGCTTCAGCACCACCACGGCAGCAAACGCGCACAGCGCCAGCCCTGCTTCGAACGAATACAGCTGGTGCCATTGACCGGTATCGACCAGGCCCGGCGAGACGATCCAGGCAATCGGCACCGCCAGCTGCGACAGGCCAACGCCGACCACCAGCAGGTTGCCGGTGAAACGCCGCGGCAGTGCCTGCAGCATGTACAGCGTACCCAGCGTCGAACATGCCGCGCCGGCGAAACCGCTGGCGGCGCGGGTCAGCATGGTGGTCTCGAAGCTGCCGACGAACAGGTGCAGCACCGCCAGCGCCGCATACAGCCCCAGGCCGATCTCGGCGAACAGGCGGATGCCGTACTGCTGGCGGAACTTGAAGGCCAGCAGGTTGGCGGTCACGTTCACCATGGCGTAGGCGGCGACCAGCCAGCTGCCCTGGGTGGGAGTGAGTGCCAGTTGTCCCTGCAGGAAGGGCAGGTTGGCCGTTACCAGCGCGTTGCCAAGGCCGCCGGTGATGGCCACCAGCAGCGACACCAGCGCATAGGCTGCACGCCGATAGGGTGGGTGCCACGGCATCGACGCCGAACCGGGCATGGTCGGCTTCTCGTGCTCCTCCCAATCCGGCACCGGCTTGAGGTACGGCTGCACCATCAGCGTTCCCCGCTGGCTGCTCCCTGGAGTCCCCCGCGCAGCAGCTGCAGGGCACGCCCGGCCAGCTGGGCACGCTCATCGCGGGTCTTGCCGCGCAGGGCCGCACCCAGCATGCCCGAGATCAGTGAAATATCCGTCTTCTCCAGGTCGGGCCGGCACAGGCCAGCGGCTTTGGCACGGGCGATGGGCGCTTCCAGCAGGTCGCGCACGGTCTCGCGTGCGGTGCGCATGGCCGGGACATCCGAATCGACCGCGCGCCAATAATCGGCCAGCGCAGGCGAATCGACGATGCGCTGGGCCATGCCTTCGAACACCTCGAACAGGGCGTCGTCGCGGTCGCCAAGCTGCTCGACCTGGCGGCGGATGCGGTCGACCGTGCGCTGCAGCAGTGCCTGGATCAGCGCGGTACGGTCGGGGAAATTGCGGTACAGGGTGGCGCGACCGACTTCGGCACGCTCCACCACCAGGTCCAGCGGCGCGGTAACGCCATGTTGGCCGAACACATGGTCGGCAGCATCGAGGATGAGGGCTCGGCGGGCAGCAGCATCGGCACGTTGGGTGGTCATGGCTTCATTTTCGGACAAACATGTCCGGATGGCGAGAGACGAATGGCGACGGGATTGTCCGCTTGTTGTCGTACGCACATCTTTGTGACGTTTGCGTGAGGATCGGTCGAGGGCATAAAAAAAACGGGGGGCCAATCTGGCCCCCCGGGAGAGAACGACAGCACGCTGCCTTCAAAGTCGGTGGATCAACGCCATGCGTGGATGCACTTCCCAGTAGATCCACGCCATGCGTGGATATCCCATCAGAAGAACGCGCGGATACCGAAAGCGACACCACGGCCCGGCAGCGGCGAGTAATCCTTCAACAGCGAGGTGTGCGGACGCACTTCGCGGTTGGTCAGGTTGCTGCCGTCCAGGAACAACTCGTAGCTGTTGCTGTCGCTGCGGTCCCAGCGGTAGGCCAGGTGCGCATCGACCAGGGTGTAGCCGTTGCTCGGCTCCTCGTTCTGCGCCACGTCCTTCTGCCGGCTGTAACGCACCGCGCCCACCGAGGCACGCCAGCCATCCTTCGCCCAGCGCAGGTCGGCGCCGACACGGGCCGGTGCGATGCGCGGCAGGTAACCGGTGTTGGCCAGTTCCACGCTGTAGTTGTGGTTGTGGTCACCGTGCGGCACGGCGATGTCGAGGGTGCGGCTGCCGTTGCCGTCCAGCTTGGCCTGCACGTAGTCGCCGAACACGCGCAGGTCCCAATCGCCGGCAACGCCTTCGAACAGGTGCACCAGCGCTTCGGCCTCGGCGCCCTTGAACACCGCGTCCTGCTGGGTCCAGGCACGCACCGGCAGGCTCTCGGTCACGCCGGTGTCGGCCAGGTAGATGAAGTCCTTGAACTTGGTCTGATAGATCGCGGCGGAGAAATCGAGGCGTTCGCTGTGGGTGTGGATGCCCAGTTCGATGCGCTGGCCGCGCTCGGTCTTCAGGTTGGCATCACCGATTTCCAGCGAGCGGGTGGCGATGTGTGCGCCAGCGGCGTACAGCTCTTCATTGGTCGGCGCGCGCTCGGAACTGTCCACGCCGATGCGCAGGTCGACGGCATCGTTGAGCTTCCAGATGCCGGCGGCCGACAGGTTGGTCGCATCGAACTTGCGGCGCTGGTAGTCGCCGGTCGGGTCCAGCTTGACCTGGTCGTGGCGACCGCCCAGTTCCAGCTTGAACGGGCCGAACTGCTTTTCCTGCAGCACGAACACGCCGATGTTCTTCGTTCCGGTATCCGGCACGAAGGCTTCTTCGCCCTTGGCGCCGAAATCGCTGTTGCCGACCTGCAGGCCGAAGGCGCCGTCCCAGCCGCCGATCTGCTGCTGCACTGCTTCCAGGCGGCCTTCGATGCCGCGGTTGGTGAAGCGGGTGGACGGCGTGCCGGCTTCCAGCTCCACGTGTTCGTAGTCGGTGTAGGCCACGCGCGCGTTGATGTTCTTCAGGAACGACACCGGGTTGTAGATGCCGGCCTTGGTCTCGAAGCGGTTCTGCACCATGTCGATGCGCACGTCATGCTCTTCACCTTCCTCCTCCTCGCCATGGTCGTGGTCGTGACCATGGTCGTGGCCATCGCCGTCGGCATGCACATGGGCGCCGTTGGGAATGCCGTAGTTGGTCCGGTAGGTGCTGGCAGAGACGCCGAAGTAGCCGCCTTCACCCAGCCAGGTGGCGCCGACACCGCCGGCGCGGGTGCGGATGGAGCTGTTGTCCAGGCGGCCGCGACGCGGCTCTTCGCCTTCCTCGCCTGCGTGGTCGTGGTCATCGTGGTGGTCTTCCAGGCCGTCGATCACCGCGTAGCCGGGAATGCGGAAGTCGTCGCCATTGCGCACCAGGCCATCCACGTGCAGCACGACATTGCCGCTCACGCCGTCAAGGCGGAACATGCCGCTGCGCTCGTCGTTGACCGAGTTGCCGCGCAGTTCGGCGCGGCCGCTGAGCGGACGGTCCGGCAGTTCGCGCGCGATGCGGCCATCGACCACGTTCACCGCGCCGCCGATCGCGCCGCTGCCGAACAGCAGGGTCGCGGGGCCTTTCAGCACTTCGATCTGGTCGGCCAGGAACGGCTCGATGCTGGTGGCGTGGTCGGCGCTGACGGTGGAGGCGTCCATGTTGCCCATGCCGTTGGACAGCACGGCCACGCGCGGGCCTTCCTGGCCGCGGATGATCGGGCGGCCGACACCGGGGCCGAAGAAGGTGCTCTGCACGCCGGGCAGCTTGGCCACGGTGTCGCCGAGGGTGCCGGCCTTCTGCTCGTCCAGGCGCTCACCGGCCAGCACTTCAACCGGGCGTGCCAGCGATTCGGCATCACCCTGCAGCGGCGACGCGGTGACCTGTACCGAGGACAGTTCGGTCAGGTGGCGGTCACGATGCGAATCATCGTCGGAGGCCGCAAAGGCGACGGACGGCAGCAGCGCAGCGAGCGCCAGGGCCAGGGAATGCGGCTTGAAACGAGGGTGGTGGGAGGGCATGGGCGGTCCTTTGTTACAATGTATCAATCGGGTGGCGCACGAATCCCGTCGGCGGGACAGGGGGAGGGAAACCGTGCGGGTCGGGGATCGATGTTATATTATTCCATAACGATTCGCCGCCCTGCTGGAAGTCATGCCTTTGCCCTCACGCCTGCGCCACCTGCTCGATCGCTTCGGCGCCACCGGTTCGATGCTGTGCGCGGTGCATTGCGCGGTGATTCCGCTGCTGCTGGCAGCGGCGCCCTCGCTGGGCCTGTCTTTCTGGCTCAGTGATGGCGTGGAAAAAGCGCTGGTGGTGTTCGTGACCCTGCTGGGCTTGTTCAGCCTGGTCTGGGGCTATCGGCGCCACGGCGCGCTGCGTGCGCTGGCGTTCCTGATTCCCGGCCTGGTCGCTTTGTGGGCCGGTGTGCTGTACGACCCGCTGCACCACAACGCGGTGCCGCACGCAGTGGTGATGACGCTGGGCGGGCTGCTGGTCGGCATCGCGCATCTGGTCAATCTGCGCCTGAATCACGGGCACGTGCACGACGCAAGCTGCGCGCACTAGGCCCGGCGTGCTAGGATTTCCGATCGTGCGCGGGGGCGTCCAGCAAGACGGTCCCGCCAAACCCGTGTCAGAACGGGGTAACCAGATTTCATACTTGAGGAGTTGATGACATGGGTAAGGGTGACCGCAAGACCGCCAAGGGCAAGCGCTACAACGCCAGCTACGGCAACGCCCGTTCGCACACCGCGAGCAAGGTCGCTGTAGGCACCGCCGCCCCGGTTGCCAAGAAGACCGTGGCCAAGGCTCCGGCGAAGAAGGCTGTGGCCAAGAAGGCAGTGGCCAAGGCCGGCTGATCCGCCGACCGACCGGTCCAAAGAAAACGCGGCGCTCGGCGCCGCGTTTTTTTTTGCTCATTTTTGTAGAGCCGAGCCCAGGCTCGGCTGGCGCAATGCAGCCGAGCATGGGCTCGGCTCTACAACGTATTCAACGCAGGGTCTGCTTCAGCGTTTCCGGATTGCCATCGTTCGCCGCTTCCGGCACCTGCAGCAGGTGCGCCAGCAGCGGATAGAGATCGACGTTGTCGAAACCGTCGATCACCAGGCCTTGCCGGAATGAAGGGCCACGGGCCACGAACACCGCGCGCATCGACGGCAACGCGTTGTCGTAGCCATGCGAGCCGCGATCGGCATGCTCGCGCTTGGCGATCTTCTCGCGTGTCAGCGCGTCCCAGCCCTCATCCATCTGGCAGACGATTGCCGGCACGCGCGGATGGGTGCCGTAGTGCCAGCGCGCCGGCAGGTTTTCCTTCTTCCAGCATTCGTAGTGTGCGTGACGGCCGAGCAGGGCGCGCTCGGCCTCTGCCTCATGTCCCGCCACCGGCGCGAAGCCGACCGACTGGCCCGGGCTGACGTTGCGCGCGATGCTGGGATCAACCATCGATTCGAGGGCGATCACCTGGCCCTCCGGCACCGACGCCATGCCATGGTCGGAGACCACGATCACGTTGGTGGTATCGGTCAGGCCGTGCTGTTGCAGGCCATCGAGCACCTGGCCGACGATCCGGTCGGCCTGCACGATCGCATCGGTGTATTGCCTGGATTCCGGCCCAAAGTTGTGGCCGGCCTTGTCCACATGTTCCATGTACAGCGTCGTCAGGCGCGGGGCATCGGCATCGGTCTGCGACAGCCAGTCGAGCACGGTCTGCGCACGCTGTTGCAGGGGCTCCTTGGCGTTGTAGATGCGCCACTGGCTGGGGCGCGTGCCCTGGATCTCGGCTTCGCTGCCTGGCCATGAAGTGGTGGCGGTGCGCACACCGACTTTCTCGGCACCCACCCAGATCGGTTCGCCGCCCCACCATCCGCTGTTGGTCACCGCGGTGCGGTCGTGCAGCGCGAAGCGCCCCAACGCAGCGTCGTCCATGCTGTTGTTGATGATGCCGTGGTGGTCCGGGCGCAGGCCGGTGACCAGCGTGTAGTGATTGGGGAAGGTGAGTGACGGATAGGAAGGCGTCATCCAGCGCGCACGCACGCCACCCTCGATGATCCGCTGCAGGTTCGGGGTGAGGCCGCGATCCAGCGCATCGGCGCGCAGGCCGTCGATGGAGATCAGCAGCAGCTTCGGCGGCGTGGCCGGGGTCGCGTTCGTGCCGCTTGCCGCAGCGACTGTCGAAGGCGAAGGCGTGGTGGTGCAGGCGGCCAGGGGCAGCAGCAGCGCCAGCGTGCAGGTCAGGCGTACGGATGTCATCCGCCCATGATAATCCGCAGCGATGACGTGCCAAAGACACGTGGCGCCCTTGGGCGGCGCGTGTCCACGCATTCTTCCTGTTCCCCGCGCCTGTAGGCAGACAGATTGCGGATGCTTCCATCCACGCATGGCGTGGATCTACCGTCACCGGGAACCTGTCAGGGGAGGGATGGATCGGGTATGCAGGACCGTTGGCGCCATGGATGGCGCCATCGAGCCCCCACGGACGGGTTTACGGCGTGTCCTGCATACCCGATCCATCCCACCAACCCTCAGGCAATCCAGAGCCGGCTGTTGCTTCGGCGGTTGCTGTTGCTCCGGCCTCGGCGGGTGCAGGGCGCAGCCCTGCCTCCAACCCTCATGCAAACAACGGCGCCTGCCGCTGCTCCAGCCGCAGCAATGCCGCCTTGGTTTCCAGGCCGCCACCAAAGCCCGTCAACGTACCGTTGCTGCCGATCACGCGATGGCAGGGCAGCACGATCGGCAGCGGATTGCGGCCATTGGCTGCGCCGACCGCGCGGGTCGCGGTGGGCTGGCCCAGCTGCTGCGCCAGCTGCAGGTAGCTCCAGGTCTGGCCGAAGGGAATCAACGCCAGCGCATGCCAGACGCGCAGCTGGAACGGCGTGCCATGCGGTGCCAGCACCAGGTCGAAATCGCTGCGCTCACCATGCAGATACTGCAGCAACTGTTCGCGCGCCTCCGGCAATGCGCCGGGCGCGTAATGCCAGTGCTCGCGGCCGCGCGCAGGATGGCGGTTTTCCGGGAACAGAACGTGGGCCAGGCCATTGTCATCCCCGGCGATGGTGAGTTCACCGATCGGTGTGTCGAAGCGATCGAACAACAGGTTCATGAGGGTTCTCCAACGAAAGTGCCGGACAGGTGCCACAGATGCAGCACGGCATAGGCGCGCCATGGGCGCCACGATTGCGAACGCGCTTCGGTGGCGCGTTCGCTGAGGCGCTCGCCCTGTGCATGGCCCAGAACCTGCTGCAGCACCAGATCACCGGCGGGGAAGGCATCAGGCTGGCCGAGCCCGCGCAGGGCGATGTACTGCGCCGTCCATGGGCCGATGCCGGGCAGGGCCACGCAGCGGGCGACGAAATCCTCCAGTGCCTGGCCCGGCCCGAAGTCGAGCTGGCCGCTGGCGCAGGCCGCGGCGAGTGCGCGCACGGTGGCAGCGCGGCTGCGTGGCAGGCCGATCGATTCCAGTGGGGCTTCGGCGAGCACATCCGGCGCCGGAAATTGACGGTCGAATTCAGACGGCATGCCGGGCAGGTGCGCGCCGTAGGCGTCGACCAGCCGGCGTGCGAACGTGGTCGCCGCCGCCACGCTGACCTGCTGGCCCAGCACCGCGCGCACGCCCACCTCGAAGCCGTCCCAGCCGCCCGGCACGCGCAGCCCCGGGCGCTCGTCGATGCCGCGTGCCAGCAACGGTTCATCGCCCAGTGCTGCGTGCACCTGCTGCAGGTCGGCATCCAGGTCGAACACGCGACGCACGCGGCGCACGATGTCCGGAATCAGGCGCGGGTCGACCGCGCCCAGCTGCAGGCGCAGCTCGGGCCGCTTCGGATCGGCGGTGACCCGCAGCAGGGTGGGGCGCTCGGCTGTGCCCAGTACGCGCTGGTAACTGTCTTCACCGATCAGCTCGATGCCGGGCAGGCTGCGCTTGCGCAGGAATGCCAGCATCCGCGGGAAATCCAGCGGCGGTCGATAGCCCAGGCGAAGCACCAGACCGCCATCGTCGGCGGCCAGTGGATGGTGCTGGCGGCGCAATACCGTAGGTGCCATGCCGCAGCCCTGCAGGAACGCCGTATTGAAGCGGCGCAGGCTGTTGTAACCGGCGGCCAGTGCCACGTCGGTCACCGGCAGCGTGGTTTCGGTCAGCAGCTGCTTGGCCAGCAGCAGGCGATGGGTCGCGTGGATCTGCCCGGGCGTTGCCCCCAGCCGTTCGACGAACAGGCGTTGCAGCTGGCGTGCGCTGAGGCCGATCTTCCCGGCCAGGTCGGCCACCGGCTGATCCTGCAGGAAGCCCGCATGGATCAGCGCCAACGCACGCTGCACGGCCTGTCCGGCCAGTGCCTGTTGTGCCAAGGGGGCCAGTTCGGGTCGGCAGCGCAGGCAGGGACGATAGCCGGCCGAAGCGGCGGCAGCAGCCGTGGGGTAATAGGTGATGTTGCGCGGCTTCGGCGGCGGCGCCGGGCACACCGGCCGGCAGTAGATGCCGGTGCTGCGCACGGCGGTGAAGAACACGCCGTCGAAGCGCGCATCCCGGGCCAGGCGGGCGCGGTCGCAGGCGGCTGTGTCGAGGGCGAGTGCGGTATCCATGGCGCCAGTCTAGGCGTGTCCGGGGGACAGTACTCGCCATATTCGGACATGGATGCTGGGGGAGGTCGGCCGGGCTGCGCCCGGCACCCGCGGGGGGCAACGGCGACGTCAACAGCAACAGCAACAGCAACGTCAAAAACCTGCATTCCGTGGGATGGCGGGGTGGGTCCGGTTGCGGGGGACGCCGTAAACCCGTCCATGGGGGCTTGGCCGCGGCATCCATGCCGCGGACACCCCCGCAACCGGACCCACCCCGCCTTCGACAGTTGGCCGCGATCTGTTGGAACGGCGTTCTGTGCTGCTGGTAGGTGTCGACCTTGGTCGACGCGTAGATCCACGCCATGCGTGGATGGGAAGGTGGAAGACACTGGAACGGGAAATGACAGGGCCTGAGGGTCAGAGGAGGTTCAGTGGCGCGCGCTGAATGCGGGCCATGGGCAGGTAGACTGTGGTTCTTACCTGTCCGAATTCCGGTTGCCCGATGTCCGCCAAACTCCGCTGGTTGCCCTTGTTGTGCCTGGCCCTGGCGGGCTGCAGTCAGTTGGAGAACCCCGGCAACGTCACTGCCGCCGACAAGGCCACGCGTGCCCCGGCCAGCGATGGCGAGAACATGGTGTCGATCAATGCCGCCGATGCGCCGTCGCCGCCGGCACAGGCACGCAGCAGTGCCGATCGGCCCTGGCCGCAGACCCAGCTGGACAATGGCAAGGCGTGGATCAGCTGCAGCACCGACTACGCCGGCGAAGGCGGCGATGGCCTTGAGCTGGAAGGGCTGCAGCGCGAACAGCTGAAGCAGGCCCTGGCGCCGTGTGCCGAGCGTGGCCTGCTGCGCGTGCGCTACAACGGCAAGATCAACCCCGGGTTTGCCGAGATGATGTGGCGGCTGGCCGTGGTGGCCGACGAGCTGCAGATCCACAAGCGCATCCTCGATCTGGATTCCAGTGGTGGCCAGGTGGAATCGGCCATCGTCGCCGGTGACGGCATCGGTGAATCCGGCTGGACCATCTGGGTGCGCGAAGGTTCGATCTGCCACAGCGCCTGCGTGTTCGTGCTGGCTGCCGGTGACAACCGCCTGTTGACCGGCAAGGTTGGCATCCATCGCATGATGCGCATCAGCTCCAAGGCCACCTCGCGCGCGGAACTCAACCGCGAGCTGCACGAGGTCTATGACAACGTGAAGGATTATCTGCAGCGCAATGGCGTGGCGGTGGGCGTGGCCGACCTGATGATGACCGTGCCCAACCGCAGCCTGCGCCTGCTGACGGCCGAAGAGCTTCGCCAGTACGGCCTGGACGGCACCAACGCGGTGCAGGACGACCTTGAGCGGATCAAGCAGATGCGTGCCTGTGGCGACGACTTCGTGCAGCGCAAGGATGCCTTCCTGGTGGCCTTCGACCAACAGTGCAAGCGCGATGGCGCCGACATGGAATCGATCAACAGCTGTGGCCAGTCGCTGAAACAGCGCTTCGGCTTCCCCGATCCGGTGTGCCCGGAGGAAAGCCCGCTGTCGGAGATCGACGTGGCCACGCTGCCGCCGGCGCCACCGGAGCAGCCGCCTGTGGCCGAGCAGCTGCCGGCGACGTCCGCTGCACCGGCGGCGCAGGCCGACGCTGGCGCGGTGGAAGGCAGCGTCCAGGCGCGCTGACGGGCCACTCACCGCGCTGGCGTAGACTGCGGTTCTTTCCATCGAACCGGCGGTGTCCATGAAGCGCGTGCTCCTGCTGCTGTCCCTGTTGCCCGCGGTTGCACTGGCGCAAGCGCCTGCACCGACCACACCCGCACCGGCCCCGGCGCGCCCCGCGGCGAGCGCCCCGACCGCCGCGAAACCGGCGACGGCTGCCACGCCGGTGCTGAGTGCTGCCCAGCAGGCGCAGGTGCAGAAGCAGGACGCGGAAATGGGCAGCGCTGCATTGAAGGCCGCGCAACTGGTCGACGCCAATCGGGCGGGTGAGTTGTGGGACGGCGCCTCGGCTGTCGCCCGTCGCGCGGTGCCCAAGGCCGCCTTCGTCAGCCAGCTTGCGGCGGACCGCACGCGTCTGGGCGCGATGGCCGGCCGTGGCCAGCCGACCATCACCCGGGTCAAGTACGCTGCGGGCGCTGCCGTGCCTGAAGGCCTGTACATCAACGTCAGCTTCCCGACCCGTTTCGCCAACAGCGCGCAGCCGGTGCGCGAGCTGGTGTCGTTCCGCTTCGATGAAGACCAGACCTGGCGCCTGGCCGGTTACAGCCTGCGCGCATCCAGCCCCTGACGGAGATCGACGATGGCCACCGAACTGACGATGCTGGCGTGGGCGATGCTGCTGGGTTTCGTCTACATCTTCGCCGCCTCCACCGTGGTCACCCGCGAGCGCGGGATGAAATGGAACGCCTCTGCACGCGACGACTCGTCCAAGCCGCTGAGCCCGCTGGCAGGCAGGCTGCAGCGGGCGCAAGCCAACTTCTTCGAGACCTTCCCGTTCTTCGCTGCCGCTGCGATCGCGGTGGTGGTGGCCGGGCGTGGCAGCGATACCACTGCCTTGGTCGCGCAGGTCTACTTCTGGGCGCGTGTGGTGTACCTGCCGCTGTACGCGGCCGGCATTCCCTATGTGCGCAGCCTAGTCTGGCTGGTATCGATCGTGGCAATCCTGGCACTGGTCTGCGCGCTGCTGTGAAGTGCAGCTGATCCAGATCAAGGCCGGTCAGGCACGCGGCGCTATGCTGGCCGCGACTGGATCAACGGCAGGAGGCGCGCATGCGCAGGATGGACGTGGTGGTGGTCGGCGCCGGACCGGCCGGGTTGTGCTTTGCGCGCGCCCTGGCTGGTACTGGCTTGCAGGTGGGACTGGTCGAAGCGCAGCCGCGCCAGGCCTTGGCCGATGCCGCCTTCGATGGCCGTGAAATCGCCCTGACCCATGCGTCGCGGCAGAGCCTGGAACAGCTTGGCCTGTGGCAACGCCTGCCCGAGACCGAGATTGCCGAGCTGCGCGACGCGCGGGTGATGAACGGCGGGTCGCCATTCGCGCTGACCTTCGCCAGCAGCCAGATCGATGGCCAGCCGCTGGGCTGGCTGGTGCCCAACCATCTGATCCGCCGCGCGGCCTGGCAGGCGGTGCAGGGCCAGGACGGGCTGGAGCTGTTCGATGGCCGCAAAGTGCAGGCGGTGCGCGCCGACAGCCAGGGCCACGTGGTGCGCCTGGATGATGGCAGCGAACTGCACGCGCGCCTGCTGGTGTGCGCCGACAGCCGCTTCTCCGGCACCCGCCGCATGCTCGGCATCGGTGCGCAGATGCATGACTTCGGCAAATCGATGCTGGTCTGCAGGATGCAGGTCGAGCGCGATCATCACCACACGGCGTGGGAGTGGTTCGGCTATGGCCGCACGATGGCACTGCTGCCGCTCAACGAAGGCCAGGCATCGGCGGTGATCACCCTGCCACCGCGGCAGATCGAAGAACTGCTGGCGATGGATGAGATCGCGTTCGGGGACGCCATCAGCGGCTTCTTCGAGCACCGCCTGGGACGCATGCAGCCGGTGGCGACGCCGCAGGCATATCCCCTGGTCGGGGTGTATGCGCAGCGCTTCGTCGGCGAACGTTCGGCATTGATCGGTGATGCCGCGGTGGGCATGCACCCGGTCACCGCGCATGGATTCAACCTGGGCCTGGCCAGTGCGCAGCGGTTGGCGCAGGGCATCGCCGAGCAGCAGCGGCGCGGCGCGGATATCGCCGCCGCCGGCATGCTCGGCAGCTACCAGCGCGGACATCGGCTGGCGGCGCGGCCGCTGTATGAGGCGACCAATGCGATTGCCAGCCTGTATACCGATGACCGCCGGCCGGCACGCCTGTTGCGCGCGGCGGGGTTGCGGGTAGCGCAGGGGGTGGCGCCGTTCCGGCAGCTGATTGCCGCCCACCTGACCCAGCGCGTGGCCTGACGGCCGCGCGGTGACTCAAACGGCGGCCAGGACCCGGATCTGGCTGTCGTTGAACTCGACCACCTGGCCCGCGCGGATCTTGCAGGCCTTGCGCAGCTCGACCTCGCCATCGACCAGCACCAGGCCTTCGCTGATGACCATCTTGGCTTCGCCGCCGCTGGTGACCAGGTCGGCCAGCTTGAGCAACTGCTTGAGTTCGACGTAGTCGCCGTCGAGGTCGAATTCGAGGATCTGCATGGAACGGGGTTTCCTGGGGCAGGCGCTGCAGGACAGGGCCCGCAGCGGTAAAATGGGCGCCTATTGTGCGCCACGGCGGGCCGTAACGGCATGCCGGTGGTTTCCTGTACACCTTGTTCAGGAACAGTGCGGTATCATTCCGCTCTGAGCGAGTAAAACCTCAGCTCCAACCGAGCAGCGCCAGGGCACGCGATAAGAAGGGCGCCCAAAGCGCGGAATCCCCCTTTTTTTTCGCCTGCCATGCTCGTGGCAGTGCCTTCGGAGTTCCCCATGTCCCAAGAAACCCAAGCGCAGCTGCAGTTCGCGCAGCTCGGCCTGTCCGATTCTGTCATGCAGGCTGTCACTGCCATCGGCTACGAAACGCCGTCGCCGATCCAGGCCGCCACCATCCCGGCGATGCTGGAAGGCCGCGACGTGCTGGGCCAGGCCCAGACCGGTACCGGCAAGACCGCAGCCTTCGCGCTGCCGGTGCTGTCCAACATCGACCTGCAGCAGATCAAGCCGCAGGCCCTGGTGCTGGCCCCGACCCGCGAGCTGGCCATCCAGGTTGCCGAGGCGTTCCAGTCCTATTCCTCGAAGATCCCCGGCTTCCGCGTGCTGCCGGTGTACGGCGGCCAGCCTTACGGCCAGCAGCTGACGGCCCTGCGCCGCGGCGTGCACATCGTGGTCGGTACCCCCGGCCGCGTCATCGACCATCTGAACCGCAGCACGCTGGACCTGTCCGAGCTGAAGACGCTGGTGCTGGACGAAGCCGATGAAATGCTGCGCATGGGCTTCATCGACGACGTCGAAGCGGTGCTGAAGAAGCTGCCGGAGAAGCGCCAGGTGGCGCTGTTCTCGGCCACCATGCCGCCGGCCATCCGTCGTATCGCGCAGACCTACCTGAAGGACCCGGTCGAAGTCACCATCGCGACCAAGACCACCACTTCGGCCAACATCCGCCAGCGCTACTGGTGGGTGAGCGGCATGCACAAGCTGGACGCGCTGACCCGCATCCTGGAAGTCGAGCCGTTCGACGCGATGATCGTCTTCGCGCGCACCAAGGCCGGCACCGAGGAACTGGCCAGCAAGCTGCAGGCCCGTGGCCTGGCCGCTGCCGCCATCAACGGTGACATGCAGCAGGCCCAGCGTGAACGCACCATCGCCATGCTGAAGGAAGGCAAGCTGGACATCCTGGTCGCCACCGACGTGGCCGCCCGTGGCCTGGACGTGGAACGCATCAGCCACGTGCTGAACTACGACATCCCGTACGACACCGAAAGCTACGTGCACCGTATCGGCCGTACCGGCCGTGCCGGCCGCAGCGGTGAAGCGATCCTGTTCGCTACCCCGCGCGAGAAGGGCATGCTGCGCCAGATCGAGCGTGCGACCCGTCAGCCGATCGAAGAAATGCAGCTGCCGAGCGTGGAAGCGGTCAACGACAACCGCATCAACAAGTTCACCTCGCGCATCACCGAAACGCTGGGCCAGGGCGGCCTGGACTTCTACCGCCAGCTGCTGGAGCGTTTCGAATCCGAGCAGAACGTGCCGGCCATCGAAGTGGCCGCCGCACTGGCGAAGATGATGCAGGGTGATACCCCGTTCCTGCTGCAGCCGCCGGTGCGCGCCCCGCGCGAAGAACGTGCCCCGCGTGAGCGTTTCGAGCGCACTGAGCGCCCGGAACGTGGCGACCGCAACGAGCGCGGCCCGCGCTTCGAGCGTGGTCCGCGTCGTGACGATGCCGAGGGTGGCTTCGAGCAGCGTCCGCGCCGTGACGTGCCGCCGCGCGGCGCACCGGAGCAGGGCATGGAGACCTACCGCATCTCGGTCGGCCACCAGCACGGCGTGAAGCCGGCCAACATCGTCGGTGCCATCGCCAACGAAGCCGGCCTGGAAAGCCGCTTCATCGGTCGTATCGACATCCACGATGACTTCTCGCTGCTGGATCTGCCGGCACAGATGCCGTCGGACGTGCTGACCCACCTGCAGAAGGTGTGGGTGTCCGGCCAGCAGCTGCAGATGCGCCCGTTGGCGGCCGGTGAAGAGGTCAATCCGGCGCCGCGTCCGTTCAAGCCGCGCTTCGACAAGCGTGGTCCGGGCGGCGGTCCGGGTGGCCCGGGTGCTCCGCGTCGCAGTGGTCCGGGTGGTCCCGGCGGCGACCGCGACAGCCGTCCGCCGCGTCGTGATGGCTTCAACAAGCCGCGCGGTCCGCGCAGCTTCTAAGCCGCACTGAAGTAGATCAACAACGCCAGCCTCCGGGCTGGCGTTGTCGTTTGCAGGACGTCCAGGTCGGCCCGGCCACCGCTGCCGATCACCGGCCGGGCCCGGTTTCGCATGGCCCACACATCCCCGGTTCTAGGCTGGCCCGGTTCCGTAGGAGATTGTCACCGCAGCACATTCGGGGGATCCAGGATGGGTAGAAGTGGCATGGACCAACAGCGCCGACGGGTACCGATGACCCGCGGGCTGGGGCTGCGATTTGCGCTGTTGACGGGCATGGCGATCGGACTGGTTGCGCTGTCGGCCGTGATCCAGGAGCTGCAGGCGGCATCGACCGCGTGGATCGCAGGGCAGGGCTACTGGTCGCGGGGGCAGCAGGACGCCACCGCAGCGCTCAGCCGTTACCTGGCTCGTGGGCACCTGCAGGATCTGCAGGATGCCCAACGGGCATTGCAGGTTCCGCTGGGTGATCTGCAGGCTCGCAAGGCGCTGGAGCAATCCGAACCGGACGAGGCGACAGCCCGGGCCGGTTTTTTGCGTGGGGGCAACGCCCGCGCCGACATTCCACGGCTGATCTTCTCGTTCCGCCATGCGCGCAATGTTGGTGCCTTCCGCGAGGCCACGTGGTTGTGGCGGCAGACCGACGCGGACCTGCTGGCCCTGCAGGCGTTGTCGGAGGAACTGCAACGCCGCCATGGCTCGGGACCGCTGGACGAGGCGACCGTGGATGACTATCTGCACCGGCTGCGTGGCATCGACCACCAGCTGCGCGCGCAGGCGCAGGCGTTCTCGCAGGCGCTGCTGCGCATGGCCCGCGCGGTGCGCATCGCAACCCTGGCCGTCGGCGGCCTGTCGGTCCTGCTGATCAGCCTGATGGCGGTGGCCCTGGCCCGCCGGGTCGGCAAGGACCTGACCGAGCACGAGAGCCGCTTCCGGGCGGCCTTCTACCAGGCCAACGTCGGCATGCTCAAGCTGGATGCCAGCGGCCGGGTGGTGGAGGCCAACCAGGCGATGGCCGACATCCTCGACCATCGCCGCGACGTGCTGCTGCAGATGTCGCTGGCTGATCTGCTGATGGAGGGCGAGCTGGTCATCGATGGGGGTGGCCGCATCGACTGGGATCGCCAGCTGCGACCGGGCGAACTGCGCTTCCGGCGTCGTGATGGCAGCCTGGTATGGGGACGCTGGAGTGGTACCGGCGTGCGCACCGCCAGCGGTGGCCTGTCGGTGTTCGCCATCGTTGAGGATGTCAGCCAGAACCATGCCCTGGCACGCGAGATCGAGCACCATGCCAGTCACGATCCACTGACCGGCCTGATCAATCGCCGCGAGATCGAGCGCCTGCTGGAGAAGTCGCTGCTGCAGGTCCGCTCCGACGGTGGAACCCACGCACTGGGCTACATCAACCTGGATCACTTCAAGCTGGTCAACGACAGCTTCGGCCACGCGGCCGGCGACCAGATGCTGCGCAGCTTCGCCGAGTACCTGGTCGGCGCGGTGCGTGATGGCGACTGGGTGGGCCGCCTGGGCGCGGATGAGTTCGCGGTGTTCCTCGCCCGCGCCAACCAGGATGAAGCCAAGCGCGTATTGCAGCGGTTGATCCGCAACCTCGGCCAGGCCACGTTCCCGATCAGCGAAGGCAGTCCGCAGCTGAGCTGCAGCGTGGGCGTGGTCGAAGTGACGGCCGAGGCACCGGACGCGAACTGGTTGATGAGCGCCGCCGACAGTGCCTGCTATGCAGCCAAGCAGGCCGGCCGCAACCGCGTGCATTGCTTCAACGAAAACCGGCTGGCCCTGGAAGAACGACGGCTGGAAGCCGAACGCCTGCAGCGGGTCAGCCGTGCCATGGCCGAGAACCGCATGCTGTTGTATGCGCAGCGCATCGCCAAGGTAGGTGATCCGTCCTACCTGCACTACGAAGTGCTGGTGCGCATGCGTGACAGCGACGGCGTGCTGCACCTGCCGGGCCAGTTCATGCCGGCGGTGGAGCGCTACGGCATGGCGGTGGTGCTGGACCGGCACGTGCTCGGCCTGCTGTTCCGCCACCTGCAGGTGTGTCCGGCGCACGTACGCCAGCTCGGCCTGTGCAACGTCAATGTGTCGGCCCAGTCGATCGCCGAGCCGGGATTCCTGGCGTTCGTCTGCGACCTGCTGGAGCGCAACCGCGCACTGGCGTCCAAGCTCTGCTTCGAGATCACCGAAACCGCGGCGATCGGCAACCTGAGCCAGGCACGAGCCTTCATCGACGCGGTCAAGGCGCGCGGATGCCGGGTGGCGCTGGATGATTTCGGCTCGGGCCTGTCCTCGTTCGGCTATCTGCGGCAGCTGCCGGCGGACATGCTGAAGATCGATGGTGCCTTCGTGCGTGACATGGATACCGATCCGGTCAGCCGTGCCAGCGTGCGTGCGATCAGCGAGCTGGGCCGCGAACTGCAGATGGAGGTGGTGGCCGAGTGGGTGGAGACCATTGAAGTGGCCGAGGCGCTGGCCGGGATGGGGGTGCAGGGCCTGCAGGGCTATGCCATCGAACGGCCCCAGCCACTGGAACGGCTGACCCTGGCTGACCTGCGGCCAATGCGATTGGCCGGCACGCAGGGGCCATCGGCTGCCGGCTGAAGGTGCTGCGGCCGGGCTGCGCCCGGCACCCGCGGTAGTGCCGGCCGCTGGCCGGCAACCTCAACAGCAACAGCAACAGCGGGGTTCTGGGGGATGGCGGGGTGGGTC